>CAZJGV010000124.1:3432-8073 GCA_964545615.1 uncultured Pelotomaculum sp. | reverse complement strand
ACGTGGACGAGGCCGCTCTGCTGGCCGCTCTGGCGCTGGGTCTGGTCAACACATTCATCAGGCCGGTACTGCTGGTACTTACCCTGCCGGTAACCTTTTTCACCCTGGGTTTGTTTATCCTGGTGGTGAACGCCCTGGCCTTTGTGATCGCGTCATGGTTTGTACCCGGATTTACTGTCTACAGCTTTTGGGGCGCCTTATTGGGAGCGGTGATAACAAGTATCGTCAGCTGGATTTTAAATGGTATTTTAAACCTGCGGGACTAAACACACTATTATTAATTAATCACCACCTTTTTTGAGAAGTATAAACAGAGTGAATTAAAATATAGTTTTTCTGCCGGGGGTGGGATTTTTATGTTAAAAATTGACTTCAAGAAAGAGTATAAGAGTCTATATCATCCGTCAGGCAAGGAAGCGGTGCTGATAGAAGTTCCCCCGTTGAATTATTTAATGGTGGATGGGGCGGGCAACCCGAACATAGCTCAGGAATTTCAGAATGCGGTTGAAGTCTTGTACGGACTCTCCTATGCTCTGAGATTCCAGCTTAAAAAAACAGAAACGGTAAATTACACGGTTATGCCTTTAGAAGGTCTTTGGTGGACCGATCATATGTCTGAGTTTGACATGAACGACAAAGAAAAATGGAAATGGACCCTGATGATCATGCAGCCCGGATATGTGACTGAAGATTTATTCAAAAGCACCCTCGAACAGGTTAAAGGCAAGAAAGATTTACCCGCTCTGGCCAGGATCAGATTCGGTAGTCTGGATGAGGGGATGTCCGCCCAGATTATGCATGTGGGACCGTATTCCACCGAAGGGGCCACAGTTGAAAAACTACACAGCTTTATCAAAGAAAAGGGCTGGCGGCCCAACGGCAAGCACCATGAAATATATTTAAGCGATCCCCGCAGAACAAACCCTGAAAAAATGAAAACATTGATACGGCAGCCAGTGTGTGCAGCAACGGAATGAGCGGAATGTTCTCATAATTATGTATACAATATAAGAAAAATATTGCATGTTTGTGATCCAGTGATAAAATGTAAAAGATAGAGATTTCACGAGGATGTTTCAGATAAATTGACAAAAGAAAGGAAGGTATTGGGAAGGCTCTAATACACTTAAATTACGCGCCTGGCTATACGGCAAAAAATGCTGCGGGATTGACGCTGAATGAATATTTTCGGCAAGATCCCGGGAAGACCGTCAATGAGGCCGCGTCCTTCCAATTTAAAGGAGGTATTATTTCCGATGAAATTAGCCAACCGGGCGCTGAATATCAGTCCGTCCCCAACTTTGGCCATTGACACCATAGCAAAAGAAATGATGGCCAATGGGCTTAAAGTTGTGAGTTTTGCGGCAGGTGAGCCGGATTTTGACACACCGGATCACATCAAAGAAGCTGCCATAGCCGCCATCCGCGCGGGCAAGACCAAATATACACCTGTGGCGGGGACTGGCTATTTGAGCGAAGCTATTTGCACCAAGCTAAAAAAAGATCAGGGTCTTGATTACAAGACGGAACAGATTGTCGTCTCCTCCGGAGCCAAGCACTCTCTGTACAATGCTATGCAGGTGCTGGTACAACCTGGCGACGAGGTTATACTGCCCGCACCGTACTGGGTTAGTTATCTGGAACAAATAAAATTGGCCGGGGCGGAGACCAGGGTCGTGCAAGCCAGGGAGGAGAACGGGTTTAAGCTGACTCCCGCCGAACTGCGGGCCGCTGTTAATGCCCGGACAAAACTCCTGATCCTGAACAGCCCCAACAACCCCACCGGCGCTGTTTACACGGTTGATGAACTGCAGGCGCTGGCAGCGGTTATTAATGAATATGACTTTATGGTTATTTCAGATGAAATTTATGAAAAGTTTATTTATAACGGCACCAGGCTTGTGAGCATAGCATCTCTGTCACCTGAGCTCAAGGAGCGTACAGTGATAATAAACGGTGTCTCCAAGACTTACGCTATGACCGGCTGGCGGATTGGTTACGCTGCGGCGGCCCAACCGGTGGCTAAGGCCATGGGCGCTTTACAGGGCCATGCCACTTCCAACCCGACTTCTATCGCCCAGGAAGCTGCCCTGGCGGCCATTAGCGGCGATCAGGCGCCGGTTGCGCTGATGGTGGCTGAATATAGAAAGAGGAAGAATTACATGCTGGAGCGTTTAAACGCTATTCCAGGTATATCGTGCATTAACGCTGGAGGTGCTTTTTATCTTTTCCCCAGCATTAAAGCTTATGTCGGTAAGTCATATAAAGGGAGAACTATCAGAGGCGCCTCAGATCTGGCGTCCATTCTGCTGGAAGAAGCTCAGGTAGCTGTCGTACCTGGCATAGCCTTTGGCGATGATAATCATCTACGCCTTTCCTACGTATGTTCAATAAAAAAAATAGAAGAAGGTCTAAACCGTATTACAGGTCTGATGAAGTTGGTAAAATAAATTTATGGTAAAAGATAATACTAATCCAAGGTTAATCCATATAGGTGGTGGAGAATTGATCAAAAGTATGACCGGTTACGGTCGTGGAGAATCTAATTTGCCCGGCAAAAAGTTTAATGTGGAAATGAAAGCGGTAAACCATCGTTATAGTGAAGTGGTTTTACGTATGCCCCGCTCCCTTTCTCAGTTTGAAGACAGGATCAGGAAAATAATCCAGTTGCGGGTAGCGCGGGGACGGGTGGACGGGTTTTTAAGCCAGGAAGAATGCTGCGAAAAGGCTGTGGCGGTAAAAGTTGACAAAGAGCTGGCTGCGGCGTATTATAAGGCAATAAAAAACTTGCAGGAAAGTCTTGACATAACAGGAAGTATTAAGATAAAATATCTTACCGATCTACCTGGTGTAATGGTGGTTGAAGAGCCTTCGGAGGATGTTGAAGAATTGTGGCCAGCTATTCTTGAAGCGGTTGAGGCTGCCCTGGAAAGCTTGATCCAGATGAGAGAAACGGAAGGTGAGCAGCTGGCCTCAGACCTGATCCAGAGGATTGACAGGATAGTCCTGCTAAATAAACAGATCAGAGAAAGAGCGCCTGCGGTGGTTGAGGAATACAGGGAAAAGCTCAGGATCCGGCTAAATGATTTTATCAAGAACGGCTGCCTTGACCCTGAGCGTCTGACAGCCGAAGCTGCTGTTTTTGCCGACCGGTCAAATATTACCGAAGAGACTGTGCGGCTGGAAAGCCATTTGAAACAGGCCTGCGCCTGTCTTCAAGACGGTCAGCCCGTCGGTAGAAAGTTGGATTTTATAGTGCAGGAAATGAACAGGGAAATTAACACCATAGGTTCAAAAGCCAATGATTTGGAAATAAGCCGCCTGGTAGTTGAAGTAAAAAGCGAAATTGAAAAAATCAGGGAACAGGTACAGAACCTTGAATAAATCCCGGGGTAAAGAAGGGAGTGCTAATATGGAGATCAAGTTAATCAATATTGGTTTCGGCAACATTGTATCGGCCAATCGCATTATTTCCATCGTAAGTCCGGAGTCGGCGCCTATTAAAAGGATTATCACGGAGGCCAGGGACAGTGGGATGCTTATTGATGCTACCTACGGGCGGCGTACCAGGGCGGTCATAATTACATACAGTGACCACGTGATTCTATCGGCCGTTCAGCCTGAAACCGTAGCAAACCGTCTGGCTTCCAAAGAGGCTTCACCTCCGGTGGAGGAACCCGCCGATTAAAAATGGAGTAGCAGTTGTGGACAGAAAAGGTTTGTTACTGGTCTTTTCCGGTCCCTCAGGGGCGGGCAAGGGAACTATATGCAGGGCGCTGCTAAATGAAATTCCCTCCCTGCGCTTATCTGTTTCCGCTACGACCAGGCCTCCCAGAAGCGGTGAGATCGAGGGGAAGCACTACTTTTTCCTGAAACGTGATTTCTTTGAGAAGATGATCGAAAATGGACAGCTTCTGGAGTGGGCTGAAGTGTACGGTAATTATTACGGAACACCGCTCCAGTATGTCAGGAAAACGCTCGATGGTGGCAACGACATCATCCTGGAAATTGATATCCAAGGCGCTCTTCAGGTAAAAGAAAAGCTTCCTGAAGCGGTGCTGATTTTTGTTGTCCCGCCGTCAGAAGCTGATTTGAAACTACGTCTGCTCTCCCGCGCCGCCGACGCGGCGGAGGAGATTGAAAAGCGCCTGGCCTGCGTAGAGGGTGAAATGAGTTTTGCCGGCCGTTATGACTATATTATTATCAATGATGTGATTGATCGGGCTGTGAGTAATGCCACGTCGATTATCAGCGCTGAAAAATCAAAGCCTCATTATCTGGAGGCTTTTCTGAAAAGTTTTATAAAGCCTAGAACCCTGTAGCAGTCTGTAATCGGAGGGTAGCCATGATCCAACCGTCTCTTGATGAACTTATGAAAAAGGTTGACAGCAGGTATACCCTGGTAGTAGTGGCGGCCAAACGGGCCAGGACACTTACTGACAGGGACAATACCAATGTTGGATATACTGTCAGCAAGCCGGTTACTACCGCTTTAATGGAGATAGCCGAGAACAAGGTCGGATATAAGCGGACCGTGATTGGCGTTAAATAGTAAATTGGGGGAAGACCATTGCTGGCTGGGAAAAGAATTACCGTCGGTATCACCGGCGGTATTGCTGCATATAAAGCGGCGGAAATCGT
>CAZJGV010000124.1:0-3422 GCA_964545615.1 uncultured Pelotomaculum sp. | reverse complement strand
CACCGGCGGCATAGCCGTTTTTAAGACCGCTCAATTGATCAGCAATCTGAAAGCTGCCGGAGCGGAACTTCATGTTGTTATGACCGGATCCGCCCAGGAATTTGTCAAGCCGCTCACCTTTCAGGTTCTCACAGGCAACCCTGTGCGCACCGACCTTTTTGAAGGGGCGTACGGTGCTGTTCAACACATAGAACTGGCACAGTGGTCCGACCTGGTGGCAGTGGTCCCGGCTACGGCCAATATCCTGGGCAAGGTTGCCGGCGGCATCGCCGACGACCTTCTTTCCACGGTTATAATGGCCGCCACCTGCCCGGTGCTGTTCTGTCCGGCGATGAATGTCAACATGTATAATAACCAGGTGGTTCAGCGCAATATCAAGGATTTGCGCGGCCTCGGCTATCATTTTGCCGAGCCCGGCGTGGGACGTCTGGCCTGCGGCGCAGAAGGGCGGGGCAGACTGGCCGATCTGGAAACCATTACCGGAGAGATCATGTCCCTGCTGGCGCCACTTAGAGATTTGACAGGCTTAACGGTCCTGGTCACTGCCGGCCCCACGGCCGAGCCGATCGACCCGGTCCGTTACCTGACTAACCGCAGTTCCGGCAAAATGGGCTATGCCGTGTCGGAGGCAGCCATCCAAAGGGGAGCCAAAGTCATTCTGATTAGCGGCCCCACCGCGCTAAAGCCCCCCCGGGAGGTGGCATTTACCGGTGTTGAAACCGCTGCGCAGATGTACGAAGCTGTGCTGGAATGTTTCCCGTGTGTGGATCTGGTGGTCAAGTCCGCCGCTGTGGCCGACTACAGGCCAATTGAGGCGGCCGGTCAAAAAATAAAGAAACATACGGACATTATGTCGCTGGAACTGGTGAGGAATCCGGACATTCTGGCCGAGTTGGGCCGCAGGAAGGAAAACCAGGTCCTGGTAGGCTTTGCCGCGGAAACCAGTGATTTGGAGCAAAACGCCCGTCAGAAGGTAGCGGCTAAAAACCTGGATCTTCTGGTGGCCAATGACGTCACCCAGCCGGGTGCGGGTTTTGGCACAGACACCAACATCGCCAAATTTGTTTATCCTGACGGTTCTATTGTATCCCTGCCGCTGCTGGATAAACTCGCCCTGGCCCACCGTATCCTGGACGAGGCGCTGGCCATCCGCACGGGGAAAAAGTAGAAGTCCTGGCTTCAATTGAACATTAATTAGATCAACGAGAGGCCTTTGTTTATAACCAGGGCCTTTTTTGTTATAATGGGGTATGATTTGTAAATGTTTTCATGGAAGGGTATAATGGAGCAAAATAACCCTCTTGCCGAGATAATTGTCGATCTTACCGCCCGCGCGACCGACCGGGTTTTTCACTATGCCGTTCCTTTAGAATTAAAAGATAGGGTTAAATTGGGCTCAAGGGTGCTCGTGCCCTTTGGCGGCAGGAGTCTGGCAGGTTATGTGGTAGGTTTCGGGTATCCCGAAAGGGAGGTCAAAGTCAGGGAAATAGCCGGTATTATTGATGAAATACCGGTGTTGACCGGGGACTTGTTTGAAATTGCCCGCTGGATGGCGGACAGTTACCTCTGCGGCACTGCGGAGGCATTCGGACGGATTATTGCGCCACGGTTGGGCGTTAAAGCAATCCGTGAAGTAAAACTGCTCAGGCCGGCCTTCCCGAAAGACAAATTGAATGAGGTTTTAGGCAAGTTGAAGCAAGCGCCGAAACAGGCCGCTGTACTCAGGGAGGCCTTGCGTAATCCACGCCTGACCAGGAAGGAACTGGCTGCGGCCGCCCAAACCTCGCCTGCAACAGTGGACACGCTGGTTAAAGCTGGGTTGCTTGAGGCGAAAGCGGTGCAGTCATTTAACTTGCCGGCGGAAAACCCGGCAGTGATTACCAGCGGCTGTATACCGCGGCTAAACCCCGACCAGGGGGAAGCTGTTAAGGAGATATCTAAGGCTTTGGCCAGGGGCAAGTTTGGCGCTTTCCTGCTGTACGGTGTAACCGGCAGCGGCAAGACCGAGGTTTACCTGAGCGCCATAGCCGCAGCCCTGGCCGGCGGCCGTCAGGCGGTGACCCTGGTGCCTGAAATATCCCTGACCCCGCAGATGATCGGACTGTTCCGGGAACGTTTTGGCTCTATGGTGGCGGTGCTGCACAGCGCCCTGGCAGCCGGGGAAAGATACCGGGAGTGGCGCCGGATCAAGGAAGGACAGGCACCCGTGGTACTGGGGACACGTTCCGCTGTGTTTGCCCCCATGCCCGGACCGGGGCTTTTTATCATTGATGAAGAACATGAGCCCACATATAAACAGGATGACCATATTCGCTATCATGCCCGCGAGGTAGCCCTGAAAAGAGCTCAACTGGCAGGCGCGGTAGTGGTGCTTGGCAGTGCCACCCCATCCCTGGAGTCGTGGCTGCGGACCGGCAGGGGAGGGCCGTATCGCCTTTTAAAATTACCGCATAGAATAGACGAAAGGCCTCTCCCCAAAGTTCAGGTGGTCGATCTCAGGCAGGAAATGAAGGAGGGGAACAGGGGTATTTTCAGCCGCACCCTGGCCCTGGCGGTTATGGAAAGATTGGCCAGAGGGGAGCAAACACTTCTCTTTCTGAACAGACGCGGTTACACTACCTTTGTGGTGTGCCGGGAGTGCGGCCTGGTCTTAAAATGCGCCAGGTGCGACATCTCTCTTTCTTATCACCTGGACGGTCTGCTGCGGTGCCATTACTGCAACTACACCACAGAATTGCCCGGGCTCTGCCCCCGCTGCGGCAGCCGCTATATCCGCCATTTTGGCGCCGGCACACAAAAAGTGGAAGAAGTGGCGCAAAGAACTTTCCCGGGGGCCCGGATTGTGCGTATGGACAGCGACTCCACTTCCCGCAAGGGCTCGCATGAAAAAATATTCAGCGCCTTCCGCCAGGGGGAGGCAGATATTTTAATCGGCACTCAGATGATCGCCAAAGGACTGGACTTGCCCGGGATAACCCTGGTTGGTGTAATTAACGCCGACACTACCCTGCACATGCCTGATTTCAGGGCGGCGGAGCGCACTTTCCAACTGCTGACCCAGGTGGCGGGCAGGACCGGGCGCGGGCATCTGCCGGGTGAGGTGATGGTGCAAACTTATTGCCCGGACCATTACAGTGTAACCACTGCGGCGGTACATGACTGTGAGGGGTTTTATCGCCATGAAATGCCGGTAAGACGGGCGCTGGGTTACCCGCCGTACAGCCATTTAGCCAGGCTTCTTTTTACGCATGAAGATGAAGAGGAGCTGAAAAAAGGCGCCGGACTGGCTAAAGAAATTCTTGACAAAACGCTGGCGGGGCACGATGATCTTATTGATGTCCTGGGACCGGCGCCCGCGCCGCTGAGCAGGATTAAAGGGCGGTTCCGCTGGCAGCTGGTTTTGAAGGGACCGCGTCGCAGTG
>CAZJGV010000123.1:0-9604 GCA_964545615.1 uncultured Pelotomaculum sp. | reverse complement strand
ATCATGGCACTATCTTCTTTCCAGACTCTTTCCATAAAAAGATTCTCCCTTCAATTGCGTACATATGTTTGTGTTTATATTATAATCGAACGCCAGTTCCGTCAAGTATTATTTCAAATTTTTATTGGCATACTTATAAAATGTAATTTGCGTTGTTCCCTGAATCTGAATTTAAGGAGGTGGGTATCTTGGCCCAAGTAAAGTGTACGGTAACTGAATGCAATTTTAATAAAGATGTGCTTTGCAGCGCTCCAATGATTGAGGTTACACGCAACAATATTCAGAGTGCCGCCAAGTCCGACCAGACTAAATGTGAAACTTTCAAGAAAAAGTAGTCAGAAAAGAACCAGCCGCAAAAATTGGCTGGTTCAACTATTATTGTCACATTTTAAAAACCCTCAAAATAAACTATTTTTACCTGGGGGTGATTTAAAATTGACAATGCTGGCTGATGGAATATTCGAAGGAGGCGGTGTAAAAGCGTTTGCCATGCTTGGCGCCCTTTACGAGGCCGAGAGAAGAGGCTATACCTGGGTAAATGTCGCCGGGACCTCTGCCGGGGCTATCATAGCCTCATTTGTGGCGGCGGGGTATACAGCTGAGGAAATCAAGGAACTGGTGTGGAGTCTTGACTTCAAACAGTTCAAGGACAAGGACTGGCTTGGACAGGTTCCTTATGTGGGACCCGCTCTGCGACTCTGGTTTAAAAACGGTTTATATAAGGCCGGCTTTCTTGAAAAATGGGTCAGGTGCAGCCTGGCCGCTAAAGGTGTACATACTTTCAAGGATCTTGTCATTAAAGATTTTGCTAATGATCCTAAATGCCGCTATAAACTGGTGGTTATAGCCACTGATGTGACCAGACGAAAGCTTTTAAGGCTGCCTTATGACATGAAAGATTACAATATCAACCCCGATGACCTTGAAGTAGCGGCGGCGGTGAGGATGAGCGCCAACCTGCCATTCTTTTATGAGCCATACACACTAACCTATTTCGAAAATAAAAAACATAAAAGATACTGCTACATAATCGATGGTGGAGTTTTAAGCAACTTTCCGGTCTGGATTTTTGACGGGGAAAAACTGCCGCACTGGCCTACCTTTGGTTTTAAGATAGTAGAACCTGAAGACAGCGCCCCCTACCGCATCTATAACCCCTTTGACCTTTTTAGAGCGACGCTGACAACCATGCTTGAAGCCCACGACCGGCTTTTTGAGCTGGACCCCAGGAGCCGCGTCCGGACAATTTCCATACCCTCCCTGGGAGTTAAAACAACTGACTTTGATACAATTGACAAGCAGAAAGAGAATTTGTTCCTGGCCGGCACTCAGGCGGCGAGAAGCTTCTTTGAGGGCTGGAATTTTGAGACATATAAAGTGCTTTATCATAACCCTGCGCCGTCGAAGCCGGCTTTCAGCGCCGGTAAAAATATTTGACATTTCTCTGTCTCAAAGTTAATATTATTTCATGATTAACAACCCGTTAAGGGCACACGTTTATTAATTATTACCGGTGAAGCTGCGAGACAGCTTTAATTTTTTTACTGGGGGGCTATGCTAATGCTAGCAAAAATCAAGAAAGAAGATCCCAAAGGCAACAGGGTCATCGTCACCGTCCTGGGTCCCGACCGGGTTGGTATTATCGCCGGCGTGGCACAGGTACTCGCTTCCAACAAGATCAACATACTGGACATCAGCCAGACCATCCTTCAAGAATTCCTGGTCATGGTTATGGTGGCGGACATGAGTGAAAGCGCCAGCGACATGGTTGAACTTAAGGAGAAACTGGCCGAGAAAGGCCGGGAAATCGGCGTCAGGATTGACGCCCAGCATGAAGACGTGTTTAATTTTATGCACAGGATATAACCGGGGAGGCTGTTTCATGCTCACTTTGCAGGAAATTTTAGAAACTATAAATATGGTTCAGGAGGAAAACCTGGATATCCGCACTATTACCATGGGCATTAGCCTGCGGGACTGCTGTGACCCCAACCCACGCGCCGCCAGGCAAAAAATCTACGATAAAATAGTCAGAATGGCGGGAAACCTGGTCAGAACAGGTGAAGAAATAGAAAGAGAATACGGCCTCCCTATTGTTAATAAAAGAATATCTGTGACACCGATAGCCATTGTGGCAGAAAGCAGTGATACTGATAATTTTGTAGATTTTGCCAGGACCCTGGACGAAGCAGCGTGCGCAGTCGGTGTTAACTTTATTGGAGGGTTTTCCTCCCTGGTACACAAGGGCTTTACCAACGCCGACCACAAACTGATCGACAGTATTCCAGAGGCGCTGGCCTCAACCGGGCGGGTTTGTTCCTCAGTTAACGTGGCCACCACCAAAGCTGGCATCAACATGGACGCGGTATACAGGATGGGACAGGCTATAAAGAAGACAGCGGAACTTACGGCGGACCGGGACGGAATTGGCTGCGCCAAACTGGTGGTATTCGCCAACGTGCCTGAAGACAACCCCTTCATGGCGGGCGCCTTTCACGGCATTGGTGAGCCGGAGTGTGTTATTAACGTGGGTGTCAGCGGTCCCGGCGTGGTTAAAAAAGCTGTTGATACAGTAGCAGGCGAAGATTTTGGCATCCTGGCCGAAACTATCAAGAAAACAGCTTTCAAGATAACCAGGATGGGAGAACTGGTCGGGCGCACCGCCGCCCACAAACTTAATGTTCCTTTTGGTATTGTCGACATATCGCTGGCCCCCACCCCGGCCATTGGAGACAGCGTCGCCGAGATACTGGAGTCGATGGGACTTGAACGCTGTGGTACACATGGAACCACCGCCGCCCTGGCGCTTTTAAACGACGCTGTAAAAAAAGGCGGAGCCATGGCTTCATCTTATGTGGGAGGACTGTCAGGCGCCTTCATTCCGCTCAGCGAGGACGCCGGCATGATCCGGGCCGTAGAAGACGGCTCATTAACCCTGGATAAACTGGAGGCCATGACTTGCGTATGTTCTGTCGGGTTGGACATGATCGCAGTTCCGGGCGACACCTCCGCTGAAACCATTGCCGCAATTATCGCCGATGAGGCCGCGATAGGCGTTATTAACAAGAAAACAACAGCTGTGCGTTTGATTCCGGCCGCAAATAAAAAAGTTGGCGATTATGTGGAATACGGTGGCCTTCTGGGCAGGGCGCCGGTTATACCGGTAAAACCGTTTTCATCAGCGGCTTTTGTCCGCCGGGGAGGACGCATCCCCGCGCCCATAAGCAGTTTAACAAACTAGCATAAGAATACAAACTAAAAAACCTTTTTCTGCCTGAATACTTTTTAGCAGAAAAAGGTTTTTTCTTCGCATTTTACAGCAGTTGAAACCAATTTTCATATGTCACTTATTACCAGGCAAGGCAAGAACCGTCCCCACTTGCTACTCTTCTATAACTTTGACCAGGACCTTCCTTTGCCTGGGGCCGTCGAATTCACAGAAAAAAAGTCCCTGCCAGGTTCCTAAAAGAAGCCTGCCGCCGGTGATGAAAACAGATAGGGAAACACCAAAAAGTGATGATTTGATATGAGCAGCCGAGTTTCCTTCAAGATGCTTGTAACCATCGTACAAGGGAACAATTTTTTTCAATTCCATAAGAATATCTTCTACAACAGTAGGATCGGCGTTTTCGTTGATGGTCAGACCCGCAGTGGTATGCGGAGTAAAGATCCGTGCAGTGCCATCTTTAACCCCGCTTTGCATCACGATATGCTCCACTTCCGCTGAGATATTAAGAAATTCGGTTTTCTCTTTCGTATAAACCTCTAATGTATGAATTTTTGTTCTCACAGCTGCTTCTCCCTTATCCAATAATTTTAACCTTTTTCATAATGCAAGGAGTCTCCCCATTGCCACAAACCCACTATATAGCCGCAGCCTGTTATCTCTTCTATCAGTTCTTCCACCTTTTTATAACTCTTGTTTTCATATAAATAATAATCTTCCCTTATATCCTCAGGAGTAAGTATAGGCATAACTATGTTGGCCCCGGCTTTTAATCCCATTCTTAGCCCTTCGGAGTTAATACTCTGCAGTGCGGTTGAAGCCACTATATTAATATCAGGCATCAAGAGCCGGGAAAAAGCCAGCATTTTCAGCGTCGTAACATAAGGGTCAAGCTGTCCGGCCTTAACTTCCGACAGTGGAGCGACAGGATGGGGAATATAAGGACCTATCCCCAGCATGTCAACATCTTCCTCCTGGAAAAATAAAAGATCCCGGTGCAGGTGTTCAGCTGTTTGACCTGGCAGACCTATCATTACACCGGTTCCTGTTTGGTAGCCGATATCTTTTAAGGCTCTAAGACACTCTATACGTGTCTCAAGTTTCTGGGAAGGCGGATGAATACACTTAAAAAGTTCCGGGTCAGAACTCTCTATGCGCAGCAGGTAACGATGCGCTCCTGCCTCCCAAAGCCTTTTGTATTGGTGGTAATGCAATTCACCGACACTCAAGGTAATCCCCAGTCCCCTGTATTCTTTATCTTCCTCCTGACTCAATCTCTTTATTTCCTCAACCACTTCCACCAGGAAATCGATATCAACAGCATCATCGGTTTCCCCCGATTGCAGGCAGATGGAATGATATCCGCATTTAAAGGCCAGCATTGCCGTTTGCACAATCTCATCTTTATTTAAACGATAACGCTTCAGGTTGCGGTTATTCTTCCTTAATCCACAATAAAGGCAGTTCCGGTCACAGTAGTTGCTGAATTCTATTAGTCCGCGTAAATATACCTTATTACCAACATTTTTACGGAGACAGTTCTCTGCCGCTTGCAGCAATTCCTGCAATAATTGGGGACTATTGCTGGTTAAAGCATTGATAATATAGTCTTTACAAAGCTGTCTCACCTGCAAAACACTCCTTCATGGCAGCGGTTAATTCCTCCAGTTCTCCGAGAGCCAATATTTCTAAATTATCTATATATATTCCGTATTCATCGTTTAGTCTTATTCTTTTAAAATTCAGGCTTATTTCCTCGCTGTTACCATACAGGTAAGACCATCTGCGACCGTAAATCTTGGCCCAGCGTACCTTTAATTCCGGGTAAAAGCCAAGGATAATCTGATTACAGGTTTTTGCCAGTTCTTCTTCTGTACTATAGGAATGGTTGTTGAGCAGGTTTTTTATTTTATACCGCATCTCAATACTCCTTTTTTAGAGATATAAATCTCTTTCGCCCGCATTAATCCTTTTGAGAAATGCCTGTACTTTTTCTCTAACAGAGTCATTTGGGAGAGCTGCAATTTCCTGTTCTATTAATCGCTCACCCATCTCCCGGGTTTCAGCGCTGGCATAGTCTTTCAAATATTCTTTAAAGGTAAGAATGGCATTGGGCATACATAAATGATGGACCTTTCCTTTTTTGGCGATATCCATGAAATAATCCCCCGTGCGGCCACAGCGATAGCCTGCCGTACAAAAAGAAGTAATATAGCCCATGCCGGCCAGGTCACGGATAGCTTCATCAAGGCTGCGGTTGTCCCCCAGGATAAACTGCTGCCGGTTATAGACCGGGTCGCCTTTACTATAACCCCCAATTGCAATATTGGAACCGGCGTCAATCTGGGTGCAGCCAACCTGTATAACTTCCTGTCTTACCATAGCGTTTTCCCGTGCGGTAAGGATCATGCCTGTATAGGGGACGGAGAGCCGGATAACAGTAACCAGTTTTTTAAAAATATCATCATTAATCTTGTAAGAACTCTTTTCGATAAATGGCGTGTTAACCGCAGGTTCAAGCCTGGGAAAGGAAATAGTGTGGGGGCCGACCCCGCCAAAACGTTTTTCCAGGTCTATTGTATGAAGAAGCAGGCCCATAACCTCAAATTTCCAATCGTAAAGACCAAAAAGAGCACCTATGCCAACATCGTCAACCCCGGCCTCCATAGCCCTGTGCGAAGCATAAAGACGCCAGCGGTAGTCTGCCTTAATACCCCGGGGATGAAGCCTTCTGTAAGTTTCGTGGTGATAGGTCTCCTGGAATACCTGGTAGGTGCCTATACCTACTTCTTTCAAGATTTCCAGGTCTTCTATGGACATGGGCGCAGCGTTTATATTACATCGCCGTATCTCACCATTACCCAGCTTAGTTTCATATGAGACTTTAAGGGTATCTGCAATATAACGCGCATCAGAACTGGGGTGTTCCCCATAGACCAAAATCAGCCGCTTATGTCCTTTACTTACCAGGGCTTTTATTTCTTCCCGCAGCTCATCCATATTTAACTGATAACGGACACTGCTCTCGTTTTCTTTTCTATAACCACAGTAGACACAGCTGTTTACGCAGTGATTGCTGATATACAGGGGGGCAAAAGTTACGATCCTTCGCCCGTAAACTTTTTGTTTAATTCTCAAACCGGCCTCATACATTTCCTGCCAGAATTCTTCATCGGTACAGTTAAGAAGAGCGGCAGTTTCCTCTGGTTCTAGGCGGTTAAGTTCCAGGGATTTGGCTATTATTTCACTAATTTCCTGCCTGTCAGGCTGTCTTTTTCGCATAAGCAACTCTAGGATATAATTTTCATCTATAAAATCTTTACCGTGTTCCAGATACCTTTCAATCTGTTCCGGTTTTATTACATTAGCCATCCACTCTTTAACAAGAACATTCTCCATGATTTCAACCTCTTTCTTATAATATTTCTCATTTTACACTCTACTTCTGTGAAGACCCGGTAAGAGTATTTTGTGTAGACCCGCTTATGTTTCAGGCTGATTCAGTTGAGCGGTTAATGATTTAAGTATTACTTATGCTTTCTTTTTCGTCGAGCAACTGTAAAATCCCAGGGAAAGGTGACAGCGTCCTTCTGAGAATACCGTGCACATGGGCGATCAGCACGCCGTAGTTGACAATTGGCACACCGGCGCCGGCAGCCTGCATAATCCTGTGCAGCATTTCTTTGCGGTTGATCATGCAGGCGCCGCAGTGGACGATCAGATTGTACTGCTCTAAATCCCCAGGCAGCTCAATGCCGCTGGACCAATCAAAAATAAGCTCCCCGCCTGCTTTCTGACGCAGCCAGCGGGGTATTTTCACAGTGCCGATATCATCCTCTACCCGGTGGTGGGTGCAGGCTTCAGAGATCAGCACTTTATCTCCGGGCTTTAGTTCATCAACCGCCAGCGCGCCGGCTACCAGGGTTTCCAGGTTTCCTTTGTAACGGGCGAAAAGTATTGAAAAGGAAGTCATCATAACCTCCCTGGGCGTATCGGCGTCAACTTTTAAGAAAACCTGTGAATCGGTTATTACAATTTTAGGCTTTTGCGCCAGACCGGCCAGTGCTTTTTTTAACTCTCTCTCTTTAACTACCAGGGCAATGGCATCGTTGTCCAGGATATCCCTGATCGTCTGCACCTGGGGCAGGATGATCCTGCCTTTGGGAGTAGCCAGGTCAATTGGAACAACCAGCACGGCGGTTTCACCCGGTTTGATCAGGTCGCCCACTATTGTGGGAGCGGTCCAGTCCTTCGGAGCTGACCGGATCATCTCTTTTTTTAAATTATCCAACCCCTGCTTTGTAACCGCACTGACTGGAACAACCCGAATGCCTAATTTGCTCTCCAGTTCAGTCAGCTTAACTTCAGGATTAAGATCGACCTTATTAAGCACACCCACCACGGGCACTCCCTGTTTAACCGCCTTGTCGATCAGGTTAAATTCATACTCTCCCACATCCTGCCCGGGGTCGACTACCAGGATAATTAAATCAGACTTATCAAGCACACCTATAGTCTTTTTAATCCTTAATTCACCCAGTTCACCGACATCGTCAATGCCGGCGGTGTCGATTATCACTACGGGGCCGACCGGCAGAATCTCCATAGACTTATAAACTGGGTCTGTGGTAGTGCCAGGCACACTGGAAACAATAGCTATGTCCTGGTTGGTGAGAGCGTTAATCAGGCTTGACTTGCCGGCGTTCCGCCGTCCAAAAATGGCGATATGAAGTCTGCTGCCTCGAGGTGTTTCATTCAAACTGCCCACGCTCATTTTGCTCCCCTGCTCTTTCTTAATATTTTTGTCCCGGCCACGCCGGGCCTGGTCAGTTCACCTGGTGTAAACAGAGCTTTTAGTTCCTCCTCTGTATACAGCCCGGACTCCAGTATTAACTGCCTTAAATTCTTCTTTCCCTGGCAGGCTTTCTTGACCAGTTCCGACGCCAGGTCGTAACCCAGGTGCGGTGTCAGCGCGGTGATGAACCCGTAGCTCTCCTCCAGCCAGTGTTTGCACCTTTCCTCATCGGCTTTAATATTTTTAACGCATTTTTCAGCAAACAGTTTCACCGCGTTGATCAGCATTTCCAGAGAACTAAGCAGGTTATGGGCAATGAGTGGCAAAAAAGCGTTCAGTTCAAGCTGGCCACCTGCGGCCGCCGCAGCGATAACCTGGTCGTTTCCCATCACCTGAAAAGCAACCTGTGTGACCATCTCGGGTATAACAGGGTTTACCTTGCCCGGCATAATGGAGGAACCTGCCTGCGCCTGCGGCAGCCTGATTTCGGCTAAGCCTCCCCTTGGTCCTGATGCAAGAAGCCTGAGGTCGCCGGCAATTTTGGCCAGATTAACCGCGGCGGTTTTTAATAAACCGGAAATTTCCACAAAAACATCGGCGTTCTGGGTTAAATCAACCATGTTTTCTGACCTGGCCAGCCCTATTCCGGTAATGGCCCTCAATTCCTCTATAACCGCATATATATATTTGGTATTGGCGTTCAGCCCGGTACCAACCGCAGTTCCCCCCAGGTTAACCTGACGCAGCCTTTCCTCCACCTTATAGAGACGCCAGCGGTCCCTGGCTACGGCTTCGGCAAAGGCGCTGAATTCCTGGCCAAGAGTTACCGGTACCGCATCCTGCATTTCAGTGCGGCCAAGCTTCAGAATTCCTGCGAATGACGCTTCCTTGTCCTGCAGGGCTGACTGCAAACCGGCCAGAGCCGCACTCAGTTCTAGAACCATACCGATGGCCGCTATCCGCAACGCGGTTGGATAGACGTCATTGGTAGACTGAGACATGTTTACATGCTCCAGCGGGTGCACCAGACTATAGTCTCCTTTTGCCCCGCCAAGTATTTCAATAGCCCGGTTTGCTATCACTTCATTCACATTCATATTGGTGGAGGTGCCGGCGCCGCCCTGAAACGCATCTACAATAAACTGCCCGGCGAGTTCCCCGGCGGCTATTTCTCCGGCCGACTGCACAATCGCTTCCCCCAGGCGTCGCTCCAGCAGTCCTGCGCTCATATTGGCCAGGGCCGCGGCCTGTTTGACCTGGGCCATAGCCCTGATTAAGGCCGGGTGGGTAGTAATACCCGAAACCTTAAAATTATCGATCGCCCTGACAGTATGAATACCGTAGAAAGCTTCGCGAGGTACTTTCAGTTCACCCAGCGGGTCTTTTTCCACACGATAGTCCACCGAAAACACCCCCAGACAAGACGTTTTAATCTTACTTTGTCACCAGCGCCGTCTTTACTTTAACACTTTTTAGATTGCCCAGCTTTCCTGTCATGGCGCCGATTTCATCAGTAGAACCGTCTATTATCAACGATATGACAGATATTCCCCGTTCCCGGTATGGAATGCCCATCCGTCCAA
>CAZJGV010000122.1:706-9662 GCA_964545615.1 uncultured Pelotomaculum sp. | reverse complement strand
CAGTGCGGCGGCCTTAATCCAGAACATACTTTTGCTGGCCCAGGACAGGGGACTGGGCGCCTGTTGGATGACCGCGCCCAAGAACGCGGAGGACCAAATCAATGAAGAGATGGGGATTACGGACCAGGAACTCGTTTCTATAATTCCCATAGGCTACCCTGACCAAAATCCCCCGGCGCCACCCAGGAAACCAGATAAAATTCACTGGATTGGTTACTAATAAACGGGGTGAAAGAGTAAAGCCGGGACCTTTTTAAGGCCGGCTTTATTTTTTACCGTATGCTCAATATTGCTGCTGTATCAACAGGGGTTGTATATTTACTATTTGGGCAAATCAACAGCAGAAACTTTGTTAACGCTTGCCAGTTTTTGAACAGCCAGAATAATTACTCCCACAGACAGGATCATGAGCAGGATGTCGGTTACCGCCAGGGGATAGTTTTTAGTAGGCAGATATTTATTAAAGAGCAGCTGCCAGAGAGAGGCCAGTGTAGTGACCATCATAAACACGGCTGGTATAATAGCAAAGAGGTTTGGCTTTTTGCGATAAGCCAGCCACACCGCCACGGCAATAAGGGCCAGAGCCGCAAGGAGCTGGTTGGCGGTACCGAAAATCGGCCAGATATAACTAAAGGTGTTGGTGTAGCCCAGCCAGAACATGAGGCCGGCGGAGAGGCAGGCGTTGAAGATATAGGATTTTAATATGGCCGGGGGGTTTTTCAAAAGCGTTGTCCATAATTCTTCGAAGAGGTAGCGGTTCAGTCGGACTGCGGTGTCCAGGGTGGTAACCACAAATCCTTCCACCATAAGGATGCCCAGAACTGTGCCGGCCGTAATGGGAACACCAATTGAATTATGCATAAGTGTGCCCATACCCAGTGAAAAGGCCAGGATCGGGTTGCTGGCGACACCTTTCGTGGTGGGGTAGACAATGCTGCTGTAAGTATCAAAATTCAGCCCGCCCGCCACGGCGACGACAACCAGCAGCGCCAGCAGGGCTTCAAGGATCATGCCGCCATAGCCTATCTTCTTGGCGTCGGACTCCTTGGATACCTGCTTGGAGATGGTTCCTCCTGCCACGAGGGTATGAAAGCCGGATATAGCTCCGCAGGCTACCGTAATAAACAGGAAAGGCCAGATCATGCCGAGGGCCTTTGTACCGGCGGCCACGTTATAGGCGGGTATCTGCATGGTAAGGCCGTTGAATCCCCCGCCAATTACGCCGGCGAAAAGGGCGGCCATGCCGATGTACAGGAGAAAGGAGTTCGTAAAGTCCCGCGGCTGCAGGACAACCCACACCGGTATTCCTGCCGCAAAGATGACGTAAACGGTCAGGATCATCATCCATACTTTCGGGTCGAGTGTCAAGGGATTGTAAACTCCGACAGCAATAGATACTATTCCTACGATAGTCGCCAGCGCGCCTGCAGACAGGACGCTGATTCCTCTCCTGTAAAGCAGGTAGCCCAGCAAGGGGGCGCAAAAGGTCATAATGATCACTGAAGTAGAAGCGATACCGCCGATCTGTGCCTTAACCACCCCGTCCGCGCCGGTCACTGTTTTTAAAATGGTCTGTCCTTCGCTGATTCCCATTGACTTCAGCGGTACCAGGGAGGTGAGGGCGGTGGCGGTGAGCCCTAGAAATGCTGATGTTACAAGGAGGAGCATTACTATAGTGAAAGAAATAAACAGGATAAAACCAAACCTGCCCAGTGAGCGGTCCGCCACTTCAGCTATGGAGTGGCCCTTTTCGCGCAGGCTCATAAACAAAGCGGTGTAATCCTGAACAGCTCCAATAAATACGGTTCCGATAATCACCCAGAACCATACAGGCATGTACCCGAAAATAACAGCCGCTGTCGGACCTATGATCGGGCCGGCGCCTGCAATTGAAGCGAAATGGTGTGAAAAAACCACGCCGAGTTTGGACGGAACATAGTCTACCCCGTCTGTCATTGTCATAGAAGGAGTAGGTCTGCTGTCATCTTCACCGAATACTCTTGAGATAAAACCGCCGTAAAAACGGTAGGCCAGATAAAAGATTGGAAGCGCGATAATAAGCAGCAGCGAAATGTTCATTGGTATACCACCTCCTAAATTAAGATATTCCTGAATCATTAAAACAATCTTTATCTCATTATAGGCATCACTCCATATGTAATTATCGGATTAAATAAAAATACTATTACCCATTTCATAGAACAAAAACCGTTTTGTAAAAATATATTCTGTATAACAGGTGATATATTAGCACAAGAGGGGAAAAACAGCCATAAGAAAAAAAGAAGTTTTCTAACTCACCGGAGAAATTAAGGCTTAAACGCGCTCCAGAGGTTTGTTTGTCAGCCAGGCTTAGTTTTTCAGCTGCTTTTAAACAGACATAATATACAACCCAGTTTTTGGATCTAATGTATCATTAAACTAATCAAGTTTCAAGCTGTTTTAAGAAGCTGTTTTCCACCTATATCAAAAATCTGACTATTAACAGTTTTATATTAATTTTTTTAAGCTGGTATTAGCTCCTTTACGTTATGAAATACACGGTTATAATAATTTAAGAGAATATATGTGTATAGGAGCATGGATATGAAGGATTATCTGGTACGAGGAATTGGCGAAGACGGACAGTTCCGCGTTTTTGCCGCTACAACTACGGAACTTGTTGAAGAAGCAAGAAGCAGGCATGATACCTGGCCTGTCGCGAGCGCTGCCCTGGGTCGTGCTTTAACCGCAGGGTTACTGCTGGGCGCAAATCTAAAGGGTGACGACATTCTCACCTTACGTATATTTGGAGACGGGCCTTTAGGCGCTGTAGTCGTCACCGCTAATGCTGCCGGTGATGTGAGGGGCTATGTTCAGGAACCCCATATTCACCTGCCTGCCAGAACGGCGGGCAAACTGCCGGTGGGCGACGCTGTAGGTAGAGGTTATCTGCATGTCACGAAAGATATGGGGCTCAAGGAGCCCTTTACCGGCAGTGTGGAACTTGTTTCCGGTGAGATAGGGGAGGATGTGGCCAGATACCTTTTAACCTCGGAACAAACCCCTTCCGCAGTGGCGCTGGGTGTACTGGTAGGTCCGGACAGCCGCGTAAAGGCTTCCGGCGGTATAATCATTCAGCTGCTCCCGGAAGCTGAAGAGACAGTTTTACTCCATCTTGAAAAGGTCCTTGGTGAAATGACTCCTGTAAGCAAGCTTGTCGACCTGGGGTTAGGTCCGGAGGGTATTGTGGCCGAGGTGGTAAGGGGACTTAAGGTCCAGTACCTGGAAAAGACTCCTGTTCGTTTCAAGTGCAGATGTTCACGGGAAAGAGTGGGAGATATTCTTGCAGCGATGGGGAAAGAAGAAATTATGGAGCTATTAAAAGAGCAGGGACAAGCCGAAGTGAGATGCCACTTTTGCGGGGATCGTTATATATTTGAAGGAGACGAATTAGAGTCTATTTTGAAAGACTCATAATTATTATAAATGTTAAAGCCCCTGGCAATAAATATATTCTATGGTATCGATGAAGGTATTTTATTGCCGTTCTTGAATAATGTCAAATAGTATTTCTACGGTCAAGGAAGGAAGGGAATTTCATGAGTGACAGAATGCTCGACTGCCGGGGGTTAGCCTGCCCGCAGCCGGTTATTGAAACTAAAAAAAACCTTGAAGCGGGACCTGAGAAAACCATACTGGTCATAGTTGATAATGCGGCGGCAAGAGAAAATGTTGCCCGGTTTGCCAAAAATGCCGGCTGTACGGTTGAGGTGGAAGAAAAGGAAGGATGCTACTACCTGACTGCCACTAAACCAGATGTTGAAGCACCGGCAAGGGTCGGTGACGGGGAAGACGAGCAGTCATCTGAAACAGCCTCGGGCGCTGTGTATTTTATAACAACAAACAGCCTTGGACAGGGTTCCCCCGATCTGGGCGAGGTGTTGATGAAAAGTCTGATGCTTACCTTAACTCAGCAGGCGCCTCCTGCTGCCGTGCTTTTACTTAATACAGGCGTATATATGGCAGTTGAGGGTTCTTCTGTTCTGGAACAACTGCAGAAGCTGGCGGAAACGGGTACGGAAATCCTGGTGTGCGGCACTTGCCTGAATTACTACAAACTTATTGAAAAACTTGCGGTGGGCACAGTTTCAAATATGGCTGAAATCAACAGCTGTCTAAACGGGCCTCATAAAGTAATTTCTATCGGGTAGGATGGTATCTTGTAAATTTAAGAAAATTAAGAGTCATTGAAAAATATAATCAGTAAGGCTCTAAAAGTAGTTTTCTTAGTTGTTAATATTGTAATTAAAACGCACTAAAAATGTTGTACCTTTGGGGCTGGTCTCAATTTCAATTCTCGCGTTATGCCTGGCCGCGATGCTGTAGCATACCGCCAAACCCAAACCTGTTCCATTGTCTTTGGTGGTGAAGAAGGGAGTGCCTATTTTTTCAAGCACATCGGGCTCTATTCCTTTACCCTGATCCCGCACGGCCATGATCACCTCGTCCCCGTCCGTAAAGGTTTTGACTGCCAGGTTCCCTCCGGGGGGCATGGCTTCCAACCCGTTGCGAACAAGGTTTAAGATCATCTGACGCATCTCTTTTTCGTCAAGGAACAAATCAGGGATCTCTCCAAGCTCCTTCCCGGCATTTTTGTCGGTAATCAGCGCGTCTGCGGTAATCAAGGGGAAAAGGTTTTTAATGATTGCATTTAAGTTCTGCTCTTTTAATTCCACCACCTTGTTTTTTGCCAGGGATAAATATTCGGTTATGATTGAATTTGCCCGGTCCAGCTCATCTACCATAAGGTCAAAATATTCCCTATCCTGAATGTATTTGTCTTTTTCCCTGAGAAGCTGCAGAAAACCCTTTATGGTAGTCATCGGGTTTCTGATTTCATGGCCGATTCCCGCAGCCATTTCCCCCACCAGATTCAGCCGGTCAAGGCGGGCCATTTCCACATCTATACTTTTGCGCTCGGTTACATCCTCCGCCATTTTGATAAAATGGGTAATCTCCCCGTCTATATTCCTGAAAGGCGATATCGACATATGTTCCCAGTAATATTCGCCATTTTTTTTCTTGTTGAGAAGTTCCTCCCGCCATTCTTTACCTGAATTGACTGTGTCCAGTACTTCCTTGTGTTTTTCAGGGAATTGGCCATATTGCTCTTCAAACATATTCCTGCCAATAACTTCTACGGGAAGGTAACCTGTTACCCTGGTAAACTTCTGGTTGACATATTCGATATTCCCCCCAGTATCTGTAATCACGGCGATGCTGGGGCTTTGCTCCAGCGCACTGGATAATTTGCGAAGCTGCTCTTCCGCCTGCTCCCGCCTCTTTATTTCCTCTTTAAGCTTATTAAAGTTTGTTTCCAGCTGTTTCCGGTGCTGGGCCTCTATATCCCTTAACCCGCCGATAAACCAACCGACTATATACATAATCATGATCAGAATAAGGTTGGACTCCAATGCTCCCGCTATTGAAAAACTCCTTCCTGACATAATATTGTAAATAACCAGGAATACAGTACTGACCGTGGCGGCGATCAGGCCTGCGGTCTTGCCAATGCTTGAGGCGGTAATTATAATCGGCAGTATTAGAATTGCGTAGATATAAGGAACGCTGTCACCAGTGGCATATACAGTAGATAACACCACCAGGAATGAAACCATTATGTAAACCAAATCTATCAAGGTAAATGATTCTGAATGTTTTGACAGCAGGATTTTTTTTGAGTTATATAATAAAATAGCCGCAAACCCTATTAAACATGATAAAGCGAAAAACCGAAAAGAGATACGAGGATATATACTTGCCATCGAGATAAAATGTTTATTGCTAAGAATCAAAGCGCATACGGCAACAATAATACAGAGCATGTGGGTAGTGGTAACATATTCATACAATTCCATCTTTCTACTACTTGTGTTGTCGTTCAAAATATCACCTCACATGGGGAAGGGGTGGGAATGCCACCCCTTCAAACTATTTCCTTAGCGACGCCGGCACTTCCGGCTGGTACCCGCCCCAAACACATGTTGTCGAAGCTGATGCTAGGTTTGCCAGGAGCAGCAATAACGCGGTTGTTAAAAGAAAGACTTTGCCAACCAATCTTTTCATTTTAATCACCTCCCCTTTTTTGGATTTTTATCCCGTCTACGAAAGACATTAGCCGGTGACCGGGCTTGCTTAAATTAAAACTTGTCCAGAATAGACTCAAAATAAGACAAAGCTGTATTTCCCGGGCGTTAGACCAGACGCTCTGCCGGAGAAGAATTATCGCGATTGCTATTAGCGTAAACGCAAAGATTGAAAGAACCTTGAGTTTTCTCCTCCTGGTGGGGGATATGATCGGCGCGGACGGCGTGTCAACCGGGGCCAGGATAATTACAGAAACCAGCCCAACCAGGATGGCAACGACTGATAAAATATCTGTATGTATCTGATCCGGCGCAGCTAAATGAGACGCCAGCAGGGCCATCGCGGGAAAAACGATGATTGTCACCGCCGCACAGCGCCAGGGCGACTTGGAATGGGCGCCGCCGGCGGTATGCCTGAACAATGCCGCTGCGGCAATACAGGCGGCCGTGCCGGGCAGTACGCCTAAAAACATACCCAGCAGGAGCGTGAGCAGCAGGTTCCCTATATTTATAACAAGCACTTCGATAATATAGGCCAGGACAGCTTCTTTTTCTTGATCAAGCCCGGTCTTTGCCGCCAGATAACCGGCCGTACGCCTGCTCAAAAAGAGGTAGCTCATATCTTCCACACATCCTGTTTGGGTGTCATGAACCGTGGGATTAGTAAAGCGACAAAAATTATTATTGCATCCATGGGAAGTGCTAATAATCTCTGGAGTAGATCACTTGACATAGTAAGTTGTGGTTCGAGTATTTTCAGAGCAAAATAAATTCTAAAAATAATCATTTCTAAAAAACCCAGAATGATAATACTTATCGAGGCAACAACAAAAGCTTTCGTTGGTGGAACACGCGTGGCAGTTGTAATTAAAATAGCCATAAGCAGCAGGGTGGCTACAGTATGCAGGCCAGCGGCGAAAGATGATGTCCTGATAAAAAAAATGATCACCGCCATTCCCGTTCCCAATGCTATAATTCGCCCCCAGCGCAGCGGCGCCTTGGCCAGGGCCAAACTCAAAGCAATAATCCCGGACAACTCGGGAATACCCTGCAAAAGAAACAATAAAAATTTTTCCAGCAGTTATGCCACCTCACCCACATCATGCACTTTAAGAAAAATATTCTACAAATATACAGATTTTCCTACTAATATTTTCAAATTATTCTTTATTTCTTCCTAACATATTCCAATGAAAACCGATATATGGCAATTAATGTCCTATTCTTCCACCCCGAATAACCCGAGTTCCCGGTTCTATTTGTTCCTGTTCAGGTATTATAAAGCGTGGCATTAGTAAAGCGAGAAAAATCATTATGGAGGCCTGAGGAAGCGCCATCAATTTCCAAAGCAGATAATTTGATGTTACTATTTGTGGGTCAATTTTTCCAAGGGGAAATAAAATCTCAAAAATTATAATCCGCTCTAAAGCCCCCAGCATGATAACACTTATTGAGACAACAACAAAAGCTTTCATAGGTAGAACACGAGTGGCGGATGTTATCAAAATAACCGTAAGCAGCAGGACGGCCACGGTATGCAGGCCGAAAGTGGTAGAAAACATCCTGATAGTAAAAACCACAACTGCCAGTACCGTACCTCCGGCTATAATTCGCCCCCAGCGCAGCGGCACCCTGGCCAGGGCCATACTTAAAGCAATAACCCCGGACAACTCGGGAATACCTTGCATAAGAAATAACAGGAAATTTTCTACCTTTACCACCCCAACCCATATCCTGTACTTTTAAGCCAGATATTCTACAAATATACAGATACTCCTGCTAATAATTTCAAAATTTTCCAACATTATTCGATAAATACCGATTTTTAGCGACAAAAACAGGGCCATCCTGTCTAAAAATTCTTTTGCAACGTGCGTGGAATCCGCTGCCTGTTCTGGACTGGTTAAAGAAAGTTTTCAGGTAAATAAAACCACTTTACCTGAACGGGAGTTCTGGCTATAATAGCATCAAACATATGTTTGGGGAGGGTGGTTTTTTTGCGTTGCCCGATCCTGTTAGCCGATATGAACGCTTTTTTTGCCAGCGTGCACCAGGCCATGGATCCCAGGCTGCGGGGAAAGCCGGTAATTGTCGGCGGTGACCCGGCCAGGCGCCATGGAATCGTTCTGGCTGCTTCTTACGAGGCCAGGGTCTGCGGAGTCAAGACGGGCATGGCTGTGTGGGAGGCCAGGAGCCTCTGCCCGCGCGGCGTTTTTGTAAAGCCAAAGCACGGTTATTATGTTAACTTTTCCGCTCGGATTATCAGGATCATGAGAGACTTCAGCCCGCTGGTAGAGCCTTTTTCCATTGACGAGGCCTTTATGGACGTATCCGGCTGCGAGAGCCTTTTCGGTTCTTCAGTAGATATTGCCCTGCAGCTCAAGGTAAGGATCAAAAAGGAAGTCGGTGTGCTGTGCAGCGTCGGGGTAGCGCCCAATAAGCTCCTGGCTAAAATGGCGGCCGGGATGCAGAAGCCGGACGGCCTTACGATCCTGGATTTTCCCGATCTCCCGGACAAAGTCTGGCCCCTCCCGGTGAGGGAACTTTTCGGGGTGGGTGGGCGTCTGGAGAAAAGGCTGCGGGATTTAAACATTCACACTATCGGGGAACTTGCCGGCTATCCCCTGCCGGTGCTGAAAAAGAGGTTTGGGCTGATCGGGCACATTCTAAGCCTGTCCGCCAACGGCATTGATTACAGTCCGGTTGACCCGCATTCTCTGGAGCGAGTCAAATCTATCGGGCATCAGATTACCCTGCCCAGAGACTACCGGGGTTATCAGCAGATCAAGGTGGTTGTTCTGGAATTGTGTGAGATGGTGTGCAGGCGG
>CAZJGV010000122.1:267-696 GCA_964545615.1 uncultured Pelotomaculum sp. | reverse complement strand
TGGGGGGTCTGGTGGGGCGGACGGTAAGCCTGAGCTTAAAAGACACCGAATTTTTGTGGATATCCCGTACCCGCACCATGACCTGTCCCAGCGCCGACACGGGTGATGTTTACCGGGTGGCTTTGGAACTGCTGCATCAGCACTGGCCGTCCTGGAAACCGGTCAGGATGGTGGGGGTGTCCCTGGCCGGGCTGGTTAAAAATACGGCGGAACAGTTAGACTTGTTTGGCGAGGTGGAAAAAAACCGCCTTTTAAACGCCGCCTGTGACCGGATTAAGGACCGGTTTGGCGAGCAAAGCCTCCTGAGAGCCGTATCCCTTACTCCGGAGGGTGTACTCCTGGCACGGAAAGGAGAGGTGACACGTGGCTAATATTCGTGACTACTACCGGAAAAATTTCCTTTATGAAAGCCACCGGCTGATGCTGCCG
>CAZJGV010000122.1:0-257 GCA_964545615.1 uncultured Pelotomaculum sp. | reverse complement strand
GACAAGGTTTCTCATACCTGCTCCCAGTGCAAATATATGGTGACGGTTGTCGGTAAAACTGAGGCCAGGCCGGGCTGTGCCGCGCTTATTCCACAGTACGCCGGCCTGGTAAAGCGGGTGCCCGAGAGAATGGATGTGATTGATGTATTAAGGTTGGTTGGCAGGGGAGGCCTGGAGCGGGTTCTGGCAGGATTTGAACCTCAGCGCCAGGCCTGCGGATTGTTCCATCCCGCTGGCGGCAAAAAGGGTAGCCCTTG
>CAZJGV010000121.1:6841-9854 GCA_964545615.1 uncultured Pelotomaculum sp. | reverse complement strand
GATAACAACGGATTAATTATTACGGTTGAACCTGCCGCTTACCACGATTTCGAGGGCTATGATATCAGCCAGCAGGAACAGGTCAGGAGACTGCAGGAAACCAGGCTGCCGGTCCTCAGTCTGGCCTTCATGTCGGTAGAGGAGGTTATCGCAGTGGATCTGGAGCAGCCCGTGTTTAACCAGCAAAAAGAACTGATAGGCTCTGTCAGCCTGTTGATTAAGCCGGAACCGCTCTTTTCAAAATTTGCCGTGTCAAACCTGCATCAGCCGGAAACGATGATTATGCAGAAAGACGGGTACATCCTTTATGACACCCAAAATAATCAAACAGGTCTCAACAGCTTTAAGGATGATCTTTATCAGGGTTATCCCGAGCTTCTTTCATTAGCCAGAAGAGTTGCCGCTGCTAAAGCCGGGCTGGGCAATTACACTTTCCTGGATGAGTCAATGCAAAAGCAGGTGGCTAAAAGGTCGGCCTGGACTACCATAAGCCTGCATGGGACGGAATGGCGGTTAATTGTGAATTATATCGTGGATGATAATTCTTAATTTTGAGAAAGGATATAGCTCTATGAGAATTGAAGGTAATGCTGATTTAGCAGTGGATTTCTGTGGTTTGAGATTACCCAATCCATTTTTGCTGGCCTCAGCTCCCCCAACTGCTTATGCTGCCATGATTAAACGTGCCTTTGCGCTTGGATGGGGTGGAGCAGTTACTAAAACCATCCCACCGGACGGCATGGTGATAACTGATGTTTCCCCACGCTTAAGGACTTTACGTAACAATAAAGGAACTGTTTTGGGCCTGGAAAACATTGAATTAATAAGCCATAAGCCGCTTTCCTTATGGCTGGATGAAATCCGGGATATAAAACATTGCTTTCCGCAAAACCTGTTGGTAGCCAGCCTTATGGCCGAGGTTTGCAAGGAGCGATGGCAGGAAATGTCGGTTTCCCTTCAGGAAGCGGGGGCTGATGCCCTGGAACTGAATTTTTCCTGTCCTCATGGTATGCCGGAAAAAGGCCTTGGTTCTGCCATAGGCCAGGACGAGGAACTAACCAGGCTTATCACCACATGGGTTAAAGAAGTGGTATCCATCCCGGTAATTGTCAAGCTTTCACCAAATGTTACCGATATCGGACTCCTGGCGCTGGCAGCCGAAAAAGGAGGAGCAGACGGTTTGGCGGCCATTAATACCGTACAGTGTCTCGCAGCGATAGACCTGGACACATTTGAACCCCAGCCATCTGTGAACGGATTTTCTACTTTTGGCGGCCTGTCAGGTCCGGCAGTAAAGCCCATCGGGCTGCGTTGCGTGGCGCAAATAGCCCAGACATCCAGGCTGCCCATCTCTGGTATGGGCGGTATCAGCAGCTGGAAAGAGGCGGCTGAGTATATCCTGGTGGGAGCAAGCAGTGTTCAGATATGTACTGAAGTAATGTTTAGAGGTTACGGCATAATAAATGGCATGAAGGAGGGGTTGACCCAATACCTTAAAAGCAAGGGTCTATCTGATTTAGACAGCCTGAGAGCTCTGGCTCTGCCAAAACTGGTGAGCCACGAGTCGCTTGATCGAAACTATCGCGTGCGGCCCCGTATAGATAAACAGACTTGTAATGTCTGCGGGCGTTGTGTTGTCGCCTGCCGTGACGCGGGCAGCAACGCCCTGCTAATCAAAGATGCTAATCTTACTCTGGATGATGAGGCATGCAGCGGATGCTCCCTCTGCATAAACCTCTGTCATTCGCTGAAAACTGAAACCAGATCTTAAATGGTGTTCAATCATGGGTTGATAGACCAAGAGATGAGTGCTGCAGGTATTATAATGCAGGTCTGCCAGATAACGTCTATTTGGTTGTATAAATGTTCTTTTTGTTGTATAATTTTAATAAAATCTATTTACTTTTTCAAAGACTGTATGCATCAAACGGAAAAATTCTAGCAATAGAGACTTCCTGAGGGTGACTACCCCAAGGAAGTCTTATGTTTTTAAAGGGCAAAAATAAACATCCAGGAAGTATTACAATTATAGTTTAGCGAAAGAAGGTGTCGAGGCAGTACCTGATAGGGTTAAAAAAGGAGGCAATATGAGCAAAGGAGACGTAGAATGAATAAGGAATTGGAAGCGCAGGTAAGATTAGGAAGAAACAAGGGCCACATAAAAGACTTGCTGAAAAGGGGTTTTATCCCGGCGGTGGTCTACGGGAAAAACGTAGACAGCTTTGCCATTTCGGTTAAGACCAATGCACTAAAGAAAATTTTAGAGGAAGCCGGCTCAAATGCCCTGATTCATATGAAAATAAGAGAAAACGGGGAAACCAGGGACCATCAGGTGTTGGTTAAATCGGTTCAGCATGAGCCGGTGCTGCGTACCTTGATCCACGCTGATTTTCACCAGGTTTCATCAAAAGATAAGGTATTCGCCACCGTAAACATCCAACTTACCGGCATCGCCCCAGGGATTGCCAAAGGCGGCATACTGACCCAGCAAATGTGGGGACTTGATGTGGAATGTCTCGTCTCAAGCATTCCAGACACATTAATAGTGGATATTTCCAGCCTGGATGTCGGAGAAGAAATCACTCTGGCAGATCTTGTTTTACCGCCAGGTGTTAAGGCAATAGGAGAAGGGCACGCTCACGTGGTTGCCATTGTAGCGCAAGCAGGCGAAGTTGCTCCAGCGGTCAAGGAAGAAATACCGGTATAGGTCAAGCAACCGGGGCGGAGGCCAAATAATCTGCCTGGGTAGGGCTATTTCGCCGGGCCGCCTTCCTGAAGTGTGTAGAATAAAGAGTAGTGTGCGGTATAATAGAAGCACACTGCTCTTTCTGGTATCAGGGGGACGGGGTTGTTGACAACAATCTGGTGTTTTTCAGGGTGCCACCAGGAGTTAGTGGTTTACCTAACAGAGAAAACAGGGTGAAGCTTTTTAATGGGGTGAGGTTATCGCGGTGTTGGCGAAAAGGGCAAATAAATGTTCCGCTTCACTGTTTTCTCATGTTATGATATTTTA
>CAZJGV010000121.1:0-6831 GCA_964545615.1 uncultured Pelotomaculum sp. | reverse complement strand
ACAGGAGGATCTTTTATGACTTTGATTAGAGAGTCTGACCTTCCCGGAATTGGGCGAAAGTTTCAAATTGATACCCGTGGCGGAGATAAGCTTGTTATCATTGTTCACGATGATGGCAGACGTGAAGTGCATCATTTTGATAACGATGACCCCGACGAGAGTGTATCAATGGTTACGCTTGATGATGCCGAGGCGCGCCGGGTCGGAGGTATTCTTGGCGGTATGTCGTATATGCCAAGAGCGTTGGAATCGGTTGATGTAGCTTTTGATGAAATGTATATTGAATGGTATAAGGTCGAGCCGGGTGCCAAATCAATTGGACTGACAATCGGAGATCTGGGAATTCGTAAAAGAACAGGCGCCACAATCATTGCCATTGTGAAGCGTGACCAAATGAAAATAGTCAATCCCGGACCTGAGCAAATGATCAGGGAAGGGGCTACCCTGGTGATGTTGGGCGAGAGAGCAAAAGTTAAAGCTTGTAAACAATTAATCCAACATGGAAGAAATTAGCCTATGGATATTCTACTTCAAGTTGGACTTGCCTTGGGCATTATTGCAGTGGCCGCCCTGTTATCCTCACGTTTTCGTTTTTCGATTGTCCCGTTGTTGATTTTGGCGGGAATGTTTGTAGGTCCTCATGTGCCACGTATAGGTATTCTTGATCTTCGCTTCATTGAAAGTGCCGAATTAATAAATTTTATGGGTCGTTTGGGTGTTCTCTTCCTGCTGTTTCACCTGGGGCTTGAGTTCTCTGTGGGACGGTTAATGAAGGCGGGACGTTCCATCATTATGGGCGGAACTGTTTATATGGCAATCAATCTAACGCTGGGATTGCTTTTTCCGTTTTTGATGGGATGGCCGCTGAAGGAAATCTTGATCGTTGCAGGGGTTACAACTATTTCATCAAGCGCCATTGTAGCCAAAATGATCGTTGACTTAAAACGGTCAGTCAGATCAGAAACTGAAATGATACTTGGACTTATGATGTTTCAGGACGTTTTTGTAGCTATTTATCTTTCGGTTGTATCTGGACTTGTATTAACTGGCGCAACTTCTACCTTAGGGGTCCTAAAGTCTGCGGGTCTGGCACTCGGTTTTATGCTGGGACTTCTTTTCCTGGGGCGTAAGCTGCTCTCACAATTAAATAGACTATTAAATATCCCTTCTGACGAAGTATTTATGCTGGTGTTATTCGCGATCCTTACCATAGTAGCTGGGTTATCGGAAACTATCCATGTTGCGGAAGCTATCGGGGCTTTATTAGTGGGCTTGGTGCTCGCTGAGACTGAGCACCTGGAACGGATAGAAAAACTGTTAGTTCCTTTTAGAGACTTATTTGGAGCAATATTTTTCTTTAGCTTTGGACTTAGCATTGACCCCCTTTCTCTTAGTGGAGCTATCTGGCCTGCTTTAATTGCGGTGGGTTTAACACTGTTTGGTAACTTTGTCTCCGGGATGACCGCAGGCCGCATGTCCGGGTATTCTCACCTGGCTTCCGCCAATATAGGATTGACAATAATATCTCGTGGCGAGTTCTCAATTATTCTGGCAAAATTAGCTCTGGCCGGGGGATTATTACCGATTCTGCAGCCTTTCACCGCTCTTTATGTTCTTATTCTGGCAATATTAGGACCATTGCTGACCAAGGAATCCAGGTGGATTTATGTCAACCTGAGTCGTATATTTAAATGGCCTGAAGTAAAAGAAAAGAAAAAGCACAAAGCTTTAGGACAAATGTAAACGCTGACTACACGTACCCGCTGATTTTCATCCTGCTGGCGCCGTATCTTTTATTTCTGCCAACCTGGCTATGATTGTCTCCAACTCTGCAATAGTATGATTTCGGTTCATTCTACCCTGTGCTTCCTTCTTGATAAGAAGGTTCAGGTAATCCCAAAAGGCAGACGTCATATTGCTTTCATTGACTGCAAAAACAACCGAGGGCGGCAAAGTTTTTCCCACCAATACACCCACATCCTCCCTGACATAGATAACACTTCCGTCCAGGTGTTTATTACGAGTCAGATGTACCTGATAATTATCATAGGTCTTAAGAAGCCGGATGATATTTTGCAGATGTTGGCGGTATTCCTCAGGTGTATAGAATAACAGGCTTTCGTTTAGCATATCGGAGAAATTTACTACAACGTTTCCGGCTAATATTACCTCCGGCTCCGGGAGGGGGAGGATTTCAGTAAAACAGTATTTTTGCAGGCTGTCGAGAAATTTTTCTATTCTTTTTTGCTGATAGATTAGCAACTGCTCTCTGCTGGGACTTTCTATTCGTGCCAGTATGCGTTCCACAACATCGCGAGGCATAGTAATATTGGTAAGGGTGTCGGTTTTTACGATCGTGTCCTTTCCCTCATCCTCAAATTCAGCCAGGAGCGCCAAATACTCGTCGTTGTTGGAAGGAGTAAATATGCGCATCAGCATACGGCAGCGGGACAGCAGATCGTTATACTCCTCGAGCAGCGCTTTAACTGTGTTTTTATTAGTGAAAAGAAAATTGGCCGCGTTTTTGGTGCCGCTGCCCACTGAACCGGATGTTACCGCGGCGGTATCCGGGGCTATGAACAATGTTCTGCGGAATAAGCCGTCACGGATTCTCGGATAGTAATAGGGTTCAATGCTGCCGGTCATATACAAGGGTACCCATTCTTTTATGGCCGAAAGCATCTCATCAAAACCACGGTTTACAGTATGGATAATTTTTATTCTATTGCCGCTCCTGATGACTTGCGCCAGCAAGGTTGACCATTTTAAGGTGAACTCGCGGTTTTCAGTCAGCCATCCCAGCCCTTCATCGCTGTAGAGAAGCAGGGTTTGCGGAATCTTGCTTTGCAGCACCAAAGATAAAAAAGTAAGGACCGCTTCTTGTTTCCCCTCCACACCATAAAACACTTCGACCTCAGAGACGGCCCTGCAGGACAGTTGGTCAATATCAAGAGCCGTCGCCGGATCTGTTTTCTTGAATTGAAAGCGGCTGACGCTATTTAGGAATTCATCAATGGTGTCAGACTTGGCTTTATCTTCCTCCCTGAGCCATTTATACAGAAGTTTCTCCATATTATTAGTATCTTGCGGCTGAACTTTATAGCCGCTCTTAATGGCTGCCAACAGGGCAGCTCTTTGATATTCGGAGCGGCAATTACGAGTAAAATATTCGGCCATCACTTGTATATAATTAACGTTCCTGGCGGGGGTGCGTATCCCCCTGCGCAAACGGCTGATAAAAGACGCATCTATAGAAATATTGCGAGCCAGGACGCTGTTGGAAGTATTTGTTATGTTCATCAAAAGATCAAGTTTTTCCGCAAATGTCATATATTTAAACACCTCTTAAGTCACATATTATCAAAATGTTCAACAGTCTTACAATAGAAAGAATTGGCATAGATTATGACAGAAAATTGGCATTGCCAATTTGAATACAGGAATTATTTTGATTAATAAAAACTGATAAAATCTAAAGTGAGGTGAATTAGATGACCTTTGAGATTAAGCTTAAAACAGGCTTTTTTAAAACCCAGTGCTATTATCTTACCGTTGGTCACAGGCAGATATTGTTGACACCTCGTGAGGCTGATAATGAAAAGTTTATTATAGATGATAATGAGTTGATATCTGTTTGCATCTTTAAAAAAAGCTGCCAAACAGGGGAATTTGAAATTATTACCCAAAGCCGCGTATACATTGTAAATTTTGCTATCCAGACGAATCTGGAGGAGGTGTGCCAGTCCTTTGTCAAAGAATTTGACAATAAATTAATTTCTCGATCAGGAGCATTTTAAGCAAGTTTAGCAAGTCTGCAATAGAGCATCAATGACGGGAGGGATTCATATGAACACCATGGCGCCCATTCAGACGCCTCGCTGGAAAACAGCGCTGAACATGATCCTGAATCCGGGGGAAGTAGTCAAAAGTCAAATGTCCAGGGTTCCCTGGCCTTATTCCCTGGCCATATCCGGATTGTCATTCACCCTGTTTTTCCTGCAAACCGGGCTAGATATGCAGAGGTCGGGTCAAATCCAGATGTCGACCGTAGTGTTGATTACCCTGCTGGGACTTTTCTACGGCACGGCGGGGGTGGTATTGATTGCGCTTCTAGCCTGGGGTTCATCTCAGGCCGCGAGCCGCGACATTACTTTTGACTGGGCCATATCTTCTTTTGCGCTGGGTTATTCCCCTACGCTGGTCTACACGCTGTCCGGGCTCATATTTTCTTTGGCCTTTGGTTGGAATACCGCGGTGGCCTTTGGTGTCACCGGCGTTTTATGGGCCTTGAGGCCTAATCTCTTTACCATCCGGCAGATGTCCGGCGACCGGGTTGCCTTCAGCTTAGTTTTAACCACTGTCTGCGGCGCCCTGCTCCTTGCCGGTTGGACCCTGCTCGGCCGCTTTGGCGCGTAAGATCCAGCTTAATGCTATTTAAAGGAGGCCTGATAATATGGAGATGAAACTTGGCCATGCCGGGGGGCCCGGCCAAAAGGCAGTATTAATGTGGCCGGTTTATTTGTGTTTTATGGTGTTTGGCATGTTGATCCCTTTCACTAAAACCGATTTTCAAGCAATGACCTTTGTGTTTTCGATATTGCTCTCCCTGGCAGCCGGCCTGCTGACGGTAAAGCTGCTTATTATGCTGTTTAATATGGTTAACCCGCAATTGCTGGCTGCTGCCGGCCAGTTTGCCGGAGAAGCGGTGGGGGCCGGCATGTTGTTCATGATCCCGTTTACCGTGCTGGCCGTTATGGCCCAGTTTTTACTGGGCTGGAACGCGGTGATGCCCTTTGCATCAGCGGCAGTTATGACCTCGGTGGCCACAGCCGGCTCAGAAGTAATGAAAAAGGGCGCCCAGGGGATTAAAAATATGATCATTCCGTCGGTTGTGGCCTTTCTGATCTCGACCGGCTGGATGCTTGTGATTGGTTTGTTACCATGAATAGGGGGGTGAACAGCTTGTCGAGTCTGCAAAAATACATAAGCATAATTTTTGTTGTTACGGCGTTTATGCTGCTGTCAATAAGTTTGCCGGAACCGGCGGCAGCCGCCGACCCCGGTGAGGTAATTGCTAAAGTTGCCCGAGACAATTTGAATACAGAGGAGTGGGTCAGCTCCGGCGCGGAACCCGTGCCCGGGGGCAGGTTTAAATTTTATGATATTATAGGGGACCTGGGCAGCGGCTGGGTTGCCATAGCCGTTGACGAACCTGTCGACGGCGCAACCATGCAGGCGGTACTGAACTGGCAGAATAATGATAATCTTAAGTATGCGGTAGACTTCAACAAAATCAGCTCCACTTCCATGCCGGGCTATGAACTGCATGAGTATACCGCCTCCGATATGGTTGGGGTATGGTTTGTATTACCCAACTATTTGATTGAAGTTGAAATATATGAAACCGGCAATGACAGCGCGGTTGATTTTCAGACGGCCAAAAAAATTGCCGGGCAGGTTATGGATGGACTGCAGCAAGGCGGGCCGGCCAGCCAGCCTGCTTTAAACCAGGAAAAGCCGGCCGGTGAAGGCGATAAGGCCCCGGCCGCTGCGGCGGGAGTAACCGGAAAACCGCTGGATGAGCCGGTCAATGTTTCCGATACCATGAATATTGCAGGGGTTTATAACGGAGCGACGGTTCCTACCACATTCAGCGTCAGCAGCCCCCATCTGGTAACCTACATATCGACCTATCACTGGAATAATGCCCGGGGAGTGCCTGGCGGCACTATAGCCCTGCAGGGCAGTGATGGAAAAGTATACGGACCCTGGCAGGTCAGCACGAGACCGGGACAGGGGGGAGTACCCAATGCATACTGGGAAGTAGAGCCAAATATCGTAGTACCTGCCGGTACTTATACAGTAATCGATTCAGACCCGGCCACCTGGTCCCAGAATACACAGTCCGGAGGCAAAGGAATGGGAGAAGTTCGCGCTACTCCTCATTTTGAAACTACCGGCGGTTCAGTAAACGATTTAAAGAAAGACACTTCCGGAAGCAGGAAGTCGTCAGCCGCCGGGGGCCATACTGAGAGCCCGGCCGGAGTGGGTTCGGCAGGCAATATACCGGGTCCTTCCAACACAACTGAAGCACTGGTCGGAGTGGCGGTGCCCGGTTTAATCGCTACTGTTTTAGGCGCCATGGCCGGATTAGGCGGCGGGGGCGGCGGATTTGCCCCGACCGCGGCCGCACCGTTATCTCCAACTGCCGGAGGTCCGGCGCCGGGTGCGGGAGGTAACTACCCCGGTACAGGTACACAGAGCAGTGCTTCAGTCCAGGAGTCCGGCCTGTTGGGAAGAAGACGGCGCGGCTCTAAACCCGCCCCTGCGTCAACCGGACCGCGTCCGGTCCCCGAAGCGGATAATCTGAGCATGAACACCGAAGCTCCGCACGCTCAGAAAGAGGGCGGGGGCGAACCGGACATATTCATCGATACGGTTGATATGTTTGAAGGGCCGGGGGCCCTTACAACAGGGGCGCAAGGCGCACCGGCAGATAAAGGCCTGATTATAGATACCGCAGATGAGGCGGGTATATTTGTACAGCCCGAATCCGGAATAATAATCGAAACTGCGGCAGAAGAGGCCGGGGTTATCAGACCGGACTCCGGGATTATTATTGAGACGGCAGATGAGGCGGGAGTATTTGTTGAGCCTGTACCCGGCTTAATAATCGAGGGTCCTGAAGAAGCCGGTGTAATCAAACCTGGATCCGGGACTTTAATTGACGATTCTGACGGCGGGATACTGGTTGATACCAGTGCCCTGGAAGACAAGGCCCCTGCCGGAGCAGGTGCAGCCCAGGCCGGTGGAGAAGCCGGGGCGGAAGCC
>CAZJGV010000120.1:0-9856 GCA_964545615.1 uncultured Pelotomaculum sp. | reverse complement strand
TCTTTCTCGGCCTCAGCGAGCTTTTTATAAACCTCAACCAGGGCAAGCTGACGCTCATAAGTTTCTATACTCATTATAACCAAATCACCATATCCGTTTTTAGTAATAAAAATAGGTTCTTTTAGTTTATGGCACATTTCTGAGATTTCATTGGTATTTCTCAAATCGGATATCGGCCTGATTTGTGGCATGTTATCATCACCTCATTAATAATTGTGTCATTATTATAGCATAATTATGTACATCTTCTTACATTTAATCAAACAGTGCTATCTGTTTAACATCCGAAGCCCTGAATACCGCTTTTTCCAGCCTCTCATCATTTTTAACAACATTTTCATCCCGGATAATTTCCTCAAATTTTAAATACTCATTGCTGCCGATGGCGCTGGTTCGCACCTTGAGCATATAGATCAGGTTGAAGCAATTCATAATCGAGTTTTGCTTGAGGTCAGACAGGCATATTAGCTGCGTACGGTGTTTTCTGGCAATCTCAAACAACGGATTTAAAAGGTGCTCCGAGGATATGGGTCCGAACGGGTTATCCATTAACAGAACACGGGTGTCGGTATCGGCGTCCGCTCCTGCCGCTTCCATCGTTCTAGCCCGGGTATACGTCATCAGGGCTGAAAGCACGGAAAAGAAGACCACAAACTTCTCGCCGCCCGAGTTTTCGCGTACGGCATCCTCCCAGAGCTTCAAGCGGCTGTTCTGCATATTCAAGTCAATCTTAAACACACTGACCGGAATATAAGGATTGCCCAGAAACACATTGAGCAGTTCGCGGCTCGACATTAGCCTGGCGACTGTCTTTCTGACTTCATCCTCTCTTTTCTCCTGCCTGGTCTTCTCTCTTACCTTAGAGATACATTCTTCGATGTATTCTTTCATCCTCTGCCTGGCCGCGTCACTGTTGTCTAGCTGCAGATCGATCTTCAACATCTGCACCGGCCTGCTTCTTCCCTGGAGGCGAATCTTGGAGTTATCTGAGATCCACTGGATTTCTTCATAAAACCTCAGGCCATGCAGGTAACTCTGCTGGATCATATCTTTTTTATTCCGTTCCAGATTGGCCAGCTGGCTCTCATAAAGCCTTATCAATTCGGTCAGTTTTTCTCCATGCTGGCCCATCCGTTCATACAGATAATAAAATCCGTCATACTCCATCCCGGCCTTATCCCAGAGCGGGTCAAGTCCTTTAAAAATATTATCTGTGTTGATGTTTTTCTCCTGGTAATCCGTCTTCAGTCCGTAATAATTATTTCTTAGCCTTGCCGCATCCTCACGGTTTTCTCTTTCCATTTTACGAAAGGCCTGCTCAAGCCTGGCAGCCTGAGCGGCAAGATCCTGCTCAGGTATAAAGCCTTTTTCCGGCTCAACCGTGCCCGGAGCTACCAGTTGCTCTATTTTCCCCTGGATCCTGCCGTATCCAAGCATAAGATCGGATATATTTTTGTTCTTCGATACTAATTCATTAACACGCAAGCGTGCCATCTTGAGACGTTCCCTAAAATCACCCTTGATTTCTTCCGGGGGTAGTGGAACCTCGACACCCAGTCTTTTTACCTCACGGAGGGCATTTTTGAAAGCGCTTTCCGCCGCCCCTTCATCCTTGGCAGCCTTCTTTTCCTCCTGCTGTCTTTTCTTTAATAAGCCTTCGAGACAAGTTATTTCCTCGCTAATTTTAGAGGCAGCCGATTCACTATAAACCACGCTGGCATACTCTTCTTCCTGCAAACCAAATTGGTCCAGATCTTTTTGTTTATTAGCTAAATCAGCTGACAAATCTGCCTTGCGCCTTTCCAGCAACCCGATTTCCGTGCTGAATTTCTCTTTTAAAGCCTGCAGCCTTTCCTCAAGTTCCGCGGTGTTTCCTTCTATAATTTCCGCTTCCGGCGCATCTTTATAGATACTGTACTTGGCCTGGGCTTCAAGCTGTACTTTTCCTCTCTCCCAAACTTCCTTCTCAAGCCTGCTGATATCTTCCCGCAAACTGTCCAGGCTGGCTGCCAGCTGTTTCTGCCTGGTTTCCCACTCCTTGATGTTCTTATCGACGGCAGCCAGTCTCCTGCGGCAGTCCTGGTAATCTTTTTCCTTTTCGATAAAGCCGGCAAAAAGCTGTACGGCTGCACCGGCTTTTTGCAGAGCCTCATTCAATTCCTCAATCTGTTGTTCGATTTCTGCTTTCCTCTTTTTAAGTCCCCTTTTCTCTTCTGCCAGGGCAGACAGCTTGCTTTCTATTTCTAATAAATGCTTTTCACATTCATCTCTCTTTTTCCCCAGCCCGTACCGGTAATCCGCTGTATAATCAAACCTGGCGCAAACTGACCGGTCGGACACCGCTGTCTTGTATTCGCCCGACAAATGACCATGCTGCTCCAAAGCAACGTCTCGTTTTCTTTCAAGCTCCTCCATCAGTTTTACCAGGCTCTCGTTTTCAAACATCCTGCCCTCATACAGACAGGCAAAAGTAATTCCTTCCTGGGTCCGGGCCAGTCTTCCATCGCCAGGCACGGTTGTTCCCAGGTCCTCGTAAGCAATCAGGGGTATTACCCGGCGCATAGTCATGCTGTTAACTGAGTTTGCCGCCAGGTCCATATCCGTCCTTGACATGATGAAAGCATAGGGCAGGATTGGATTACTCTCAAGCATTTTCTGCCGGTTCTCCGGCGGCAGGTTGCGCAGGTATGACTCACCGGTATCATACTGGATGTCCAGACCGGCAAATACGGAGGCCAGTTCCTCAGGTGTATGCAATCTGCCGTTTTTAAGTGAAGAGAGCGACTCTGTAACGTCATCACGTATACGGGCAGCCTCATCCAGCCTGCCCTCAAGGCCTTTCACCCGCTGCCCGAAGGCGGACGCAAGGCGCTCCCGGTCAAACTTGAGGTCAAAATCGAAACCGTACTTGTCCAGGATACCTCTTATTTCCTGCTCTCTCTGTTCATATTCCTGTATATCCCGGTCAATGCCCGTTAAGGCCGCTTTCTCCTCTGCTAAAGCGGCATGGAGCTCATTTACCTCATCATCAATATCCTGCCGGCGTGTCTCACCGGCGGCCTTTGCTTCCTCCAGCCTTTTGCCCTGTTCGCTCAGTTCATCCCGTGCCTTTTCCAGGGCCAACCTGGTTTTTTGTATTTCTGCGGCATCCAGTTCTCCCAGGAGGTTTCTCCTCAGGGTGAAGCCGAGCTTGCGTTTGATTTCCTTCTCGTAGCTCTCAAAATTTTTCTTCCGTTCTTCCAGCTTCCCCTTTTCGCCATCAAGTTTCCTTATTTCATTATCTGCGGCCTGCAAATCTTCCCCGGCCTGCTGCTGCAGTCTTTCCTTTTCCGTCTTTTCTTCGTGCAGAAGGGCAAGAGCGGTGTCAATTCCCTGCAAGGTTTCCTCTAACAATAGCTTCAGGGAGTATTCCAGGCTGCGTACCCGTCCATCGGTATCATACTGTTCCTTTGAAGCCGACAGCCTCTCCTCTATCCCTGAAAACTCAGATCTCTTCCGGCGGATCTCTTCAGCCAGGCGGGCGGCCAGCATAATTTTCTCGCGCACTCTGGCCTCTTGCAGTGTCCCTTCCGTTTCACTGCTTATGGTCTCGGCAGTTTTAAGCTTTCTAAAGGCCTCCTCGTACTCCGACTGCCTCAGCCAATAATCATTTGACCGTTCCTCCAGCTGTACCAACTGTTCCTCGGCCTTGCAGTCCTCAATCTCCTGCTTGTTTTGATCATGCTTGTCCTGAAGTGAATCTGTTTCGGAGGTCAGATAGCCGTACAACGCGGCAAGCTTCCCGGCCAGTATTTTCTGCCCTTCAAGTCCTTGCAAAAGCCCGGCCAGTGCCTCAACCTGCTCCCGGAAGGTCCCGAGGAAACCGTCTAAAAGCTGTTTTTCCACAATGAACCGTTCGTTCTCCACAACCTCCTGCACCAGGCTCTCCAGCATCTCCTCCAGCCGCCGCAACTCAGACTTATTCCTGAACATGGCCTTCTCTACCGTTTTTATGACCCAGTCATTCAACAATTGGCTGGAGTTTTTATACTTCTGGAAGATTTCCTCTAAACCGCCTTCACCGTCATTGATCTTGGCAATGACATTTTCCCACTCATCCCGGGCTATCCCAAATTCAGCCAGGTGCCTGGTGTAGTGCTCCTTATCGTCCTCGCGAAAACACCTGAAGACGAACCTATCTTTTCTTTCCTTTTCAGCCATCATCTCCCTGGCTTCCCGGAACGGCATCACCTCCAGTACACCGCCGCTGCGGTTGACGAAAGCGATATGGGCGATATCAAAGGCATTGGCGCCGGTATATTTCGAGGTAAAGGTGAAATACCTGATCCTGTTCTTCTCATCCTCCGCCCCCTGCGCTTCCGCGGACACTATCCCGATTCCGGTAAGCAGGTACCCGCCGGCTCCGTCAAGCTTCCACTCAATCATAATGTAAGCCGGCAGCTTTTTCTTGCGGAAGAAACCCGCTATGTTGCGGCCCTGGATCTTAACACCCGGTACCACCGGTTGCAGAAATAGCTGGACCAATACGCTCTTGCCGCCCCCGTTGGCCAGGTTTAAAAGCGCGTTCTCCCCGCCATGCAAATTAAAGGTTTCATCAAGTATGCGCCGGGAATCATTGTTGTAAGAAAAGTTTATGATCCTGATCCGGTTAATCCTGGGCATCCGCCTTAAGCCCCTCCTTCAAACAACCTGTTAATCTCATCTACCCTGCTGTCGTTGAGATAATAGTTCAGCATCAGGTCGTCAAGTTTCCTGGTGGTGCGAATCTCACGGTCGTCATCCACCAGCCTGAGCAGGTTCTCCCGCTCCAACAGCCGGCAGGTGCTCAAGATGGCGCCTGCTTTTGTTTTGCGGCTTTTTTCCTCAAAGTCCTGTTTGCTTTCCCATAGTTCCGCCACCCTGGCAAAATTGATGGCGTACCTTTCATCAAGCACAGCTGCCTGTTCACTACTTTCAAAGGCCATGGCAAACCGCCTGTCCAGTTCCTCAATCAACTTGCTTATTCTCAAAAACTCCCGCTGCTTGGGATTGCGGTTCCGGCTGCCATAAAACAGGTATAAAATGAACATGGAGATATAGCAGAGCAGATAGGCGTCAACAAGCCTGGCGTCGGAAGCAACCCATTCCCTAAAATCCTTGACTGTAAAGCCCAGCAGGCTGTTCCCGCCGTCCGGAACCATATATAACGTACTGGACGCTTCCACGATCCTGAAGTCCATCTCGTCCTCCAGTTCCGCCAGGATTGACCGTACCTCAGTGTTGCGGAACTCAAGAAAAAGGTCTCCGTCCGTCTCCCTGTCGATCTGCCCCTTATCCATCAATTTTTTGAATATCTTTACCGCCGTGTTTAAATGGCTCATTTAAAGCTCACCTCGATCATAAAATCGCTGATAGCAATGCGTCTGCTGAACAGCACATCTCCCTCACGATGATTAACTTCCTCCTCAAATATGCTGTCATCCGGTTTGCTGATTTCTATCTTTTTCACCCCGTATAAATCCGGATGGTCGTATTCAATACGGTACAGGCAAAAGCTGACATCCAGCTCTCCGGTGGCGTTGGCCACCACCTCATCGTGCTGCGCCTGCCACGCCTTGATATCAATGACGTTGAGATCATAAAGCTTCAGCATTGATCTGAAAACCAGGTCATCCGCGATCAATAGGTCAAAAATGTCCTCTTGGCTCTTTAAATATTCAAAGAGCGCCCCAAACCTGAATCCAGCCCCTTTACCCGCTGCATACTCCAGGATGCTGCGTATGAATTCTGTATTGGCGTCGTTGGTTTTTTTGATTCTCAAGCGTTCGGTATCCTCTCCCAGTTCCTCAATGGACACGCCCTCAACCGCATCTTCCTCCTGCCTGAGCCGGGCCTGACGTTCAAACAATGACAGCAGATTAAGCTTCCGTTCAGGGTTGGGCATGAACAGGGGATTCAACAGTTGCCACAGGGAGGGGATGACTGTCTCATCGCATCTTTCCAGCCGTACTAAAATTTCCCTTTCAAAGTCATAGTTTTTGGCCAGTGAAAGCGCGAAGGAGTCTGCTATGGTCTCCTTATATATCTTTGACAGGCCGTGTCGTTCAAGAATTAATTCTTTCTGTTCGTCGATGGTGGTATTGATGTTTCTTCTGATGACGGCGATCTCCGACCGCGCTCTCTTCATCTCCTCATCCAGGGTGCCTCTGGAAGCTTCCTCCTCCTTGAGCCGTTCCTCTGACAGCACGATCATACCCCGGATTTCATTCATGATGCCGTACTCTTCCTCCAGCAAGGTATATGTGCTGCCGACCAGCTTTTCAAACTCCAGGATGTCCACGTCGTAAATATTTTCCCGTATTTTTTGCATGAACTGCCTGATATCGTTCTTTTTCTGCCTGATCATCTGCACCAGGTTACCGCTCTGCCCGATGGCCTTCTTGTAGTTTTTACGCCTGATCAGTTCGCGCAGCTTCAGCTCTTCAATAGTGAAGCTGATTTCCTGCTCTACTTCCTTGGTTCTAAAGAGCAAGTCATAGCCCTGGTCGGTAAGCTGGTAGGTCGTCACATAACCCCTCTCGCCATCCTTCAGCTTGTCGTCAATAAGCCTGATCCGGGTTGGGGTCATACCCTTCCCATACTTCATTACCGGGTAATATCTTGCTTCTCCGCCGTTTTGCAGGATATCCTTGATGATGTACTCCGTGATCCTGCGGGTGGTCTCCCAGGGAAATCTAAGACCATAATCAGGGACAATCCTGGCGACGAAGGCTGTTATACTTTCTATAGTGCACTCCTCATCCTCGGTAAGAGTCCTTTCCATGATAAATACGAGGACGGAGAAAATAATATTGTCAAGCTGTCCCGGCTCAAGGAACCCCTCTATTTCCCTGTTCCGGTTAAGGCGGTTTACAATCGAGTCTATGGCCGCCACAATCTTCATCCGTTTCTCAAAACCTTCGAGAAACTCTAACCCCCGCCCATCCATTGATCCACCCCCACCTTCGGTACTGCGGTACCGTACCGCGTACGCGGTACCGTACCGTACGCGGTACCGTACCGGGTACCTAAGTTATTAAGTTATTCCAGTATACCCGCTGCCACCTGGTAATTAACTATCTCTTGTGGTATGTATCTGCCCCTTGCAAGAAAGACTGTCAGCACATCGGCGTTTTCAAATCCCAGCATGGTTGTGAATTCTGACAGGGGAGCCGTCACATCTCTTTTATCCGGTGACTCCGGGAGTTCCACACCTTCACCCAGTTTAAGCATGAGCTGGTACAAGCCGGGAAAAGGTTTGATGTCAAGCTTAGGGTTTGCTTCCCTGGTCCGGAAAAACAGACGGATTCCCTCCAGATCCAGGTCTCCGAAATAAAAAAAACGCCCTGCTTGATCTCCTTTGCCCCCCAGCATGCCGGTATTGTATTCCTCCAGGGCGCCGCGCTTGGCAATCTTATTGCCTTCGCCGTAAAGAAGCACGTCCACTGGAGTGCCGGCGACTATGTTCTTACCGGTATCCTGCATTAGTTTTCTGAAGGTAAACCAGGTATCCTTGTTTTCCAGAATTAGTACGGTCATATGCTCCGAACGGGCATGCACATACTCAAAAAATGGCTCCGGCGTATCAAAATAGTTCAGGAAATCCTCCCCCAGACCATTAAATTTTAAGACTTCTCTGACCAGGGCAAAATGGTCGTCAAGCAGCTTTTCCCTGCCCCACACCGAAAATGACCTTTCCTTGCGCGACATGGGCTCTTCAAGTAATCCCGCCGAGTACCACAGATACCGGCTTAAGCCATCTGCAATCTCCCGGTGCTTTTTATACAATTCCGGCCTTTTAAGATAACCTGAGATATTTAAGGCGGGATTAAGATGACGGATGGATTCAAGATATCCCGCGAAATCTTCCTTCTGTTTGATCAGGCGATATTTATTGAACAAAGGCGGCAACCTGCCGTTCAAACCCGCAGACTTAACCGGCACAAGAATTCCATCGTCCACCAGTTTCTCAACCACATGGTGGAATAGGCTATAATCCGTTTTTTTGATAACCTGCTGTATTTCCGTTTCAGTTAGAATTGTTTTTCCATATCCAAGCAACTTCTCAACCAGGTCCATGACAGTCTCCTATCTTCTCATTCCTCTTGCAGGCTTGAGGCCAGGTTTAAAACAAAAGAGATAAATCCCTTCAGGCTGGTTTCCGCCAGTGTGTAAAACACACAAGTGTTTTCAGCCAAATGGAACATTCTTTCCACCGCAGCTCTCCGCCATAGGCGTGCCGGAATAAATGCCTGAACTTGCGGTAGTCATCCAGTTCCTCGGCTAACTCCGACGAAATAACTCTGGGCCGCACCCCGTCAATCTCGATGGCCATACTGCGCCCCCCAGGCCAGCGAACCAAAAAGATAAACCTTGCTCACGCCGTAGTTTTTCAATAGTACTTCGGCTATCCTCTGGGCCTTTTTCTCAGCCTGGCGGGCAAGCTTCTGCATCTCTTTTTCTTCCCGTGCAATTTGCTTGACATGCCCGGCCAGATATTTATCAAACTCTTCTTTGGTCATAAATAGCTACCCTTTCTTCATCAACTACCGCGAATCTACCTTAATTAAAGTACGAACTTATAGTCCCGATTAAGTCTTTATCAATATATCAATATTATATCATGATTTTTACAAATATGCCCATATAATGATATTGGCCGCTAGTCAGCGCAAACTATCTTAAGCAAGCGCTAACTCCGGCCAATTATCATAAGCGGAATAAAAGAATGGTGAGTAAATACATAAGCCGAGTTCTGTCGTGGGTGATCATCCATCTGGGACGCCGGTTACCCGGCGCCTCTAGCGACCTTACCCGGGAGCGGGACGGGCCGCCCCTTTGCTCCCCTATTTGGTCTTGCTCCAGGTGGGGTTTACCTAGCCGGCCGGTCGCCCGACCGCTGGTGCGCTCTTACCGCACCGTTCCACCCTTGCCTCGCGGCGGTTTACATTTCTATGGCACTTTCCTTGGGGTCGCCCCCACTGGGGATTACCCAGCACCCTGCCCTGTGGAGCTCGGACTTTCCTCAGGCGCCCTGGACAGGCGCCCGCGACCACCTGATTTACTCACCTTGCTTTCTATGCTCTAAAATTATATCAGACCTGCTTATCCCAGTAAAGCATCCTGCCGCAGTGGCTGCACAACACCAGCTCATCGCCCTGCTTTAAACGGCGCAAATGATGAAAAGGAATGTTCACCCGGCACCCCATGCAGGTCGATTTTTCCACCTTGCCCAGGGGATCGTCAAACCTCTTTTGTATCTCTGTGTACTTTTGCAAGAGGTCGGCATCTAACCGTTTGAGCATCTTCTGCCTGGCCAGGGGGATTTTCGCCAACTGCTGCCTCACCTTCTCCTGGTTGGCCAGCATTATCCCGTGCTTTTCCCTGTAATCTTCTGCTTTCTTGCTCAGTTCGGCACTCATCGCTTCCAGCCGGGAGCGGAGGGTGTCCTGCTCCTCCATGATAGCCAGGATCTCGTCTTCTGTCCGTTTTACTTTTTCATCCAGGCTCTCAAGCTTCATACTGCTTGTGTTTACCTCTTTGGCGTTGGTGATGAAACCGCCGTATAATTTTTCCCCAAGGCTTTTAATCTGCTCAGTGGCGGAGGCGACATCCATTTCCTTGGTTTTTTTCACTTTTTTTAGTGAACTGTACTCTTCCTTGAGCTTATTGAAAACCAAGCGGCCCTGCTCAATATCTGCTTTAAGAGATTTTAACTCTCCGGAAAACTGTCCCTCCCTCAGTTTCTGTTCCAGGGCTTTTCTTTTCACGATGGCGCCGACGGAGAGGGCCGCCAGGTAGGCGACGACGAATTGGGGGCAGTTGGGAAGGGCCATAC
>CAZJGV010000119.1:6260-9894 GCA_964545615.1 uncultured Pelotomaculum sp. | reverse complement strand
AACGTGTGGTTTGGTCCGCTCAAATCTTTGTTTTGCCATTTGGTTTTCCTCCTTACTGATACTCAACCAAATTTCATATACCAGAGTTATTTCCACATCTTCAATACATGCAAAACAGTGGAAAACGATCACTAATTCTATGCACCGGTTAAAAATCCTCCTGGCGGCATTCAAAAATAAACAAGAAAAATAGGACAGCTTAAAATAATCTCTCAAGTATATTTTAACCAAAATTTTAAAACAAATAATAGCTGTGCTTCCAGGATTTTAAAACTTCTCTGGCGAATTTCTTATAGTCCATGCTGCTGTTGCGGCACAGTGAATATATCAGACAGCCGGGCCGCCCCCTTTCCAACTGCCTGGCGGTTGTGATAAACTTGCACGGATATAAAATCCCTTCCATATTTACTACGCAAACCGGAAAGGAGCTTTAATGCTATGGGACACCTAATAAATGCCAAAGAAGTAGTGTACCGGGCACTGGCTGACCGGCTGAGTAAAAACCCGGTAGGGGTAAAGATAAATGACAACTTGATGGAAATACTGCACCGGCTTTATACGGAGAGTGAGGCTCTGGTGGGCGGCAGTTTCCCTTTAGCCCCGGTGACCCTGGACAAGATTGCCATTGGCAGCGGTATTGGGGAGGATAGCTTGAAAAATATTTTAGAGAGTATGGCTGAAAAGGGACTGGTAATTGACCTGCCCCGCCGGGATAAGGTGCTGTACATACTTGCCCCAATGGTCATAGGCTTTTTTGAGTACACTTTCATGCGGGTAAGAGACGATATAAACATGAGGGAACTGGCCGAACTTTTCGAAATTTACTTTCGGAATGACGAAGTAAGGGAAGAATTATCCGGGGGCGATACCAAGATGTTTAAAGCCCTGGTCTATGAAAGAGTCATCCCTGCCGCTGTAGAAACGGAAGTGCTGAGCTATGAAAGAGCCTCCGCCATCATTCGCTCCTCCGGCGGCGGGGCGCTGTCAATATGCTCCTGCCGCCACAAGGCCGGCCATCTGAACAAAGCCTGCGGCGCGCCGCTTGAGGTGTGCACATCCCTGGGCAAAAACGGGGCGGAATGGCTGGTGCGCCGGGGGTTGGGCAAACCTGCCACCGTTGATGAACTGCTCAGGGTGCTGGAGCAAACGGAGAAAGCCGGATTGGTCCATCTGTGTGACAACGTGCTCAATAGGCCCGCTTTTATCTGCCACTGCTGCGGTTGCTGCTGTACCGTGCTTCATTCAATCAGAGAGTCTGGAAAAGCCATGGCTCACCCCAGCAATTTCATGCCGCGGTTAACAGCAGAGGTTTGCAGCGGCTGCGGCGCCTGCTCATACGCCTGCCAGGTCCTGGCCATCACCATGCAAGGCGGCGCCGGCGGCACAGAGCTGCCTGTGGTTAATGAAGACATCTGCCTGGGGTGCGGAGTATGCGCCTGTGCCTGTCCCACAGGAGCGCTGGCCATGTCCCGGCGCCAGATTTTACACCATCCCCCTCAAAACAGTATGGAAAAGTTCGCGCGAATTGCCCGGGAAAAGGGCAGGACGTAGCGAAGAGAACCCGGAGAAGGCAAAAACCGGTGCGCATTCCACCGGTTTTGTTTTTCTTGGTAGCGGCGCAGGGACTTGAACCCCGGACACCACGGGTATGAACCGTGTGCTCTAACCAGCTGAGCTACGCCGCCGTATTCGAATTTCGATGTTCGAAATTCGAGATTCGATTCTTGTTGGAATTGGCCGGTGGCCAATTCCTTCTATTCGAACTTCCAACTTCGAACTTCTAACTTCAAGAATGGAGCCACTAATCGGGATTGAACCGATGACCTCATCCTTACCAAGGATGCGCTCTACCTACTGAGCTATAGTGGCATATTGGACCAGGCGATTAAGCCTCGTTGTATAGTTTAGCACAGGTTAATTTGCCTTGTCAACTTGGGTTTTCTTAGTTTGGTTACCCTTTTTCACTGGTTTAAGAACTGTTCGTGACAACCTTTTGAGCAAGATAGGCAACTTTCGCTTTTTTAAAATTAAAAGCCAGGGCCATTCCACTGTTGCGGCTGCGTCTAAATAAAAAAAACACTTGACATAATCTCGTATAACTGTAATAATACTCCCTAGAAAATTGAAGTGGACAAGGGGAGTAGCCACCGGGCATCATGCCCGGAGCAAGAGCCGTCAGTACGGTAGCAATACCCGGCTTTTGTAACCTGAAACGGTAGGCAAGACCTTCGTATTTTATTGCGGAGGTCTTTTTAATTTTCTAAAATGCAGCTGGAGTGATGAGCGTGGGAATGAATATACTGGTACTGGCAGCGGGATTACTGGCCATCCTTGCCGGCGCTAAAATTTTTACCAATGGTGTGGAATGGCTGGGCAAAAGGCTGAATCTTTCCGAGGGCGCGGTCGGCAGTGTCCTGGCGGCGGTTGGGACAGCGTTGCCTGAAACGATGGTGCCTCTAATCGCTATTCTGTTTACTCACACCAGAACCGCCCACGATGTTGCCATCGGAGCAATTTTGGGCGCCCCGTTTATGTTAAGCACACTTGCTTTTGGTGTTGTGGGCGTATCTAAAATGTTTTATTGCCGGGGGACTGACACAAATTGTGTAGACGTCAAGCAATCGATTTTTATCAGGGACTTAAAATATTTCATTTGCTTTTATTCCATTGCCATAGCAGCAGCATTCTTGCCTAACCATACGGCTAAAGCTGTCGTGGCCGTGGCCCTGGTTTTGGGGTACGGCTACTATGTGGTTAAAACCCTGGGGGATGGGGATGGGCTGTCTGAAATGGATCTGCCCCCGCTTTACCTGTGGAAAAAAAGCTCCGAGGCGCCTATTTATATGATCCTGGCTCAGCTAGCCATAAGCCTTATTTTAATCACCGGCGGCGCCAACTATTTTATCGGCGCCCTGGACGCCATAGCCACCTGGATGATGGTTCCGGCCTTGTTCCTCTCTCTGATCATTACACCGGTAGCCACGGAACTGCCGGAGAAATTTAACAGTGTCATCTGGGTTAAAAGCGGGAAAGACACCCTGGCTCTGGGAAATATCACCGGCGCCATGGTTTTCCAGGGATCTATTATCCCGGCCATCGGTATTACGCTGACTCCCTGGTTGCTTACTCCGTTAGCCGCTTTGAGCGCCGTCCTGGCCCTGCTGTCAAGCCTGACCATGTACATGTTTACCGCCAGGAAAAAGAGTTTGAAAGCGGGCCTTTTCATGTACCCGGTGATTTTTTATGGTGTCTTTTTGATACTGGTCATTACCATGCTATAAAAGCGGGAGGCTGATGTTTAAAGATACAAAAGATTGATTAAACAAACAGTTTTCTATACAAGGAGGTTGTTTAGATGAAAAGCTTAAGGGTATGGCTTTTAATGAGCGTACTCTCAGTAATCCTGGTTCTGATTGGAGGAGCGGTGGGCGGCAGATCTGGAGCCGGGTTGTTCTTCCTGATATCTCTCGGGATGAATTTCTTCAGCTACTATTTCAGTGACAAGATTGCCATCCGCATGACCAGATCGCAGCCGGTCTCAGAAGCAGAGGCGCCGGAATTATACAGCGTGGTGCAAAAACTTACCAGCAGAGCGGGCCTGCCCATGCCGCGTCTCTATGTCACTCCATCGGCT
>CAZJGV010000119.1:0-6250 GCA_964545615.1 uncultured Pelotomaculum sp. | reverse complement strand
GTGGCCGTCACCGAAGGGCTTTTACGCATCTTGAACCGCAGCGAACTGGAAGGTGTGCTGGCCCATGAACTGGCTCAAATAAAAAACTGTGACGTCCTGGTGGGAACCATTGCCGCCGCTTTTGCCGGCGCGATTACCATGATCGCGAACATTATCCAGTGGGGAGCGATTTTAGGCCTGGGACGCGGTGATGATAATGAAGGCGGCAGTGTTATCGGGGCGCTTTTCCTGGCCATTACCGCGCCAATCGCCGCCATGCTCATTCAAATGGCTATTTCACGTTCGCGGGAGTACCAGGCGGATGATACCGGCGCCCGCATCGCAGGGAATACCGGCGGCCTGGCCAACGCGCTGGTAAAGCTTGAAAACGCGGCACAGCGGGTGCCTATGCAGGTAAACCCGGCAGCATCACACCTTTTTATTGTGAACCCTCTGTCCGGCGCATCCATGGCCAAGTTATTCAGCACCCACCCTCCCATCAGCGAAAGGGTTAAGCGGCTTGGAGAAATGAAGATATAAGGACTGAAGCACACAATAAATTATAATGCTGATGGCCTTTGCACCTTGAGTAACAGGTGCAAAGGCCATCTTTTTTATTTTATTCCGGCATGGAACTCATACCTCAAAGAATAATCCGCCGGACCAGAGAAATCAGGGCGATATTACCGAAGGGAAAATGAATAAGACCAAAAGGAAGTTACATGCCGCTGCAAAATAGGGACATTTGCCCTTTCTGTATCCATGGGGGCAACGTGCACCATGAGTACAAATAGTAGCTTCATTCTGTATAGCCAGGGATATGTTAAATACACAAAGCGCCCCAATCCTTTGAGGCGCTTCACTTTTCTTGGTTGCGGGGAGGGGATTTGAACCCCTGACCTTCGGGTTATGAGTGTGAATAAGCATCGTTGGGCACAATTGGTGCAGGTTGCAAAGGCTTGTCCTTCCTGGGTTTTCGTTTTTTCGACATTTATTGAAAATGGCCAAAATTGGCCGTGATTTTAGGTCATCGGCACACTTTTGGGCACACTTTTTTAGGGCTTAATTGCTTGCCGTTATTGCGTTTCTGCGCTCTTCAGATACCCCGTTTTGTGCCATCCTATGGCCCCGCATTTATTTTGTTACATCATTGAAGCATTCAACAATTAATTTATCTAGCTTATTTAAGTCATCTGCACCGTTTATGTAAATCCTGCTTTCTCCAAGACCTTTTGGCGCCGGTTCAACCTTGAACCCACTGGCTAATTGGATCACTTTGTCTACTGTAAGCCTTGTGATTATAAACTTGTTTTGGCTATTAAGATTGATTCTTACAAACCAATTAAAAATATTCTTATTGAGAATGCCAAAATAGGAAGCAGTGTCTTTATAGCTTACCTCATTTATGTTTTTACCCGCATCAAGCAAATATTTCTTTACCATCTCAAAGCATTTCAGTTCATCTTCTGTGGTAATAATGTCTTTCCTTGTTTTAACTTCGAGATCTGCGTCATCGGCACTTTCGCCTACCGGCAAATCATCAGTAGCAATTTCTTCAGGCAGGGCACTCTGAGAAAGGCTTTGGCTAACCATGTCCAGCAGTGCGTTTTGTATGGATTTTTTTACAATTGGCCTAAATCGTTCAATTACGTTGCTGGTGATCTTGGAATCGCTTAAGTCTTTAATTAAATACCTTATAAAATCATCAGGGGGATTCTTGAAAAGTTCTCTGAGTTTATTATTAAGGTTAGTGGTATATATTAAATCTTCTGCGTATTTTACGAGCAATTCGGTATCAAACGCTTCCTTTCTGAATTTGTCTAATATTTCTATATCAACAGGGGATAAGTCCGTAATATCAATAACTGCAAAAGGATTGTCGTCCATAATATTATTGGCGTCTAAGTCAGTAAAAAATTTATATGTAACGCCATTGGTAATCATGGCAAGCTTTACCTCGGGAGTAGCGTTAAAATATCGCGCCAACTGCGCGTCGTGGGAGGTGGGGTCTTCACTTATGACCTTCGCTTCAATAAAGATAATAGGCTTATCGTTCTTATATATGGCATAATCCACCTTTTCGCCCTTTTTTCTGGCAAAGTCTGAATCATACTCTGGTTTAACTTCCAGCGGGTTAAAGACATCGTATCCAAGCACCTGAAGGAATGGAATAATTAACGCCTGCTTGGTCATTTCCTCATTGGTTATGTGCTTTTTCCTCTCTGTAATTTGGACTGACAGCTTCTGCAACTCTTCTTTAAAGGTCATATAGACACCCCCACTTATTTACTACGGCGTACCAAGCCGTTGTTTCCCTATCTAAGCTTGTCATCTTTAAACTAAAATGATCAAGTTCCACAATCGGAAACAAACTTATCGTATAAGTGTTAGTTAAAAAGAAATATAGCACTTATGATAATTACCAACATTGCAACCATTACTGGCAAAAGACAGCCTGTTTTAGCTGCCATGGGTGGGCTTGCGTTTTCACTCGCTAAATTAATAACTACTTCATGTTGCTCCTTATTGTAATCCTTAACAACATAGTTGTCTCCCTTGCGCTTTTCCTTCTTTTTTACAGCAATAGCTATCTCTTTGTCGTTTTCAAATTCTGTAATATATTCCCACTGACGGTTTGTTTTTGGGTTTATTGATGGGGGGAATGCCCTTAATTTCCTTTCAATGCTTTTAACATTGAGTGCCGGACAAATTAAAAAATTCTCCAGGTTTCGCGCAACGGTAAATACCAATTTTTCTTTGTTAACAGCAAAAGATCCGTCCTTTTCCATGTGGCCAAATTCAGCAAGACCGTGATATCCATAAGGATTAACACCGCAATGTCGACAGCCGAGGTCATTGTCGTTATACGATGAAGCATCATCCCGGCCATGGCAATACTCTTCCTGGTTAAATGCTCGTTGCCGTTCAGAATAACAATAAATGATTTGAGATACATCTGAATACGGTACAGCTTTGTTGTTTACATATAGAGATGTGGATTTCCATTGCCCAACCAGGTCCAATAGCGCCCTGATCTCATCTATTTCTTCAAAACCGAATAACACTTTATGGGTAACATCCTTGCCTTCCTTTTCTTCTGAATAACTGCGGTGCTTCATTGCACGTTCTACCGCGAGGTTGTAATTCTTTGAAGTAGATTTGCCAAAAGCAAGAACAATGCTTGTCCCCATTGGGGCTGGAACGGCTTCAGTTTCTAATTTCGCTCCGCATTTACTGCAAAAACTACCCCCGCCTTCAAAACCGCATGATGGACATTTCACCCTGTACCCCTCCAAAAACATTGTCACCTTTTGTCGAATCCCACTTAAACTACAACGACCACCCAATATCTGAGCGGTCGTCCACAAGAATATTCCTTTTCTCCTCTCTTCGATTAATTTCAGCAAACTCCTTTTATCTTAAAAAATTTTTCACGAGTCGCAGCCTTTACGAGTGATAAGAAAACAAGGCTGTTCTTTGTTTTGCCGCATTGGTGTAGGTGCTTTCCTGCACATCTTTAGGTGTCAGCACCAGGGGAAGTTCGTCGTATTCCATATTTAGCTACCTTTCTCTATAAGGTTTGGCAGGAAGCATTTCAAGCTGATGCATTTCGCCATAACTTGAAGTTCTCTCCATTTCTGCTACCCAAGCGTCTAATGACGCCTGCCACAGAATAATTTTTGTCCCTACCCGGAAGTGGGGAAGCTGGCCTTTTCGTATGGCCTCCCTTAGCTTCGTCTCCCCAATGGTGCCCTGGAAGTATTCTTTCAGGGCTGTCTGGACAGTGTACTTCTTGTCAATGTAAACCATGTAATTACCCGCCTTTCTAAGCTTTTTACTGCGACTTTTTTTGAATGATATGTTTTCCGTTCCTTCTCCTGTTTGCGGGCCTCAATCCAACTAATAAAGTCCTGCTTGTCCACCCGTTTTGAAAGACCGATTTCAAAATTCGGGATACCTCCGGCAGCCGGTTTAATCTGAAATAATTCATACACTCGCCGGCGAGAGATAGCTAAATAATCAGAAATGACCTGGGCTGTAAGGATTTCCGGCAGTGTTTCCAGGGTGAAAGGAGATTGGCTTTACTGCAGGGACAAGAGGAATACTTCTCCCTGACCAAGGCGACAACCGACAGTACCCAGGCTGATGAGAAGATTACTTCCACAATCCTGACAGTTCCCCAGGTAGCCAAAATATTGCAAATAAGCCACACCCGGGCCCATCAGCTGGCTAAAGACCATATTCTGCCTAGCATAAGGCTGGGCAAAAATATTCGTATTACAAAATCGAAATTTTTAGACTATTGCTTGGGCAATTTACTCACCTCCCCTCCTTCGCACTATAGGGAACCACTGCATGATATTAGCCAGGATATACCATTTGCCTCTAATAACTTGTTAACGCGTCCAAAAAAAAAGAAGGCGAGTCGCTGAGGACCCGCTCCCTGGTCAGGTTATTTACCCTGTTTATCAAGCCCTGGTAATGCAGGTATTGAATCTAAAATTCAAAGATGCAGTCAGGGTTATGGCTTCCGATTTCGGGATAGCAATGCCGGGATCTTCTAAGGAAGAGAGAGCAGAGGCCCGGCGCATCGGGTTTATCGCCAAGTTAAAACGTGAAATGGATGCCCGTTTTCGCAGGGTGGAAAGCGAATCACATCAAGCATTATCGAGTTTATATCATGCGGTTTCAAATACCTTGGCTGATATAAAAACCCCAGAGGACTTAGACCAACTAGGAGGGTTGTACCATATTCAGATTATTTTAGAAAATTACCTGGAAGCATTGAGGTATGGAATGCCAGAAGACAAGCAGGCAGCTTTAAGTGATGCGCGGCGCGGAGGGTGGCTGTAAAATGACCGACACTTTGAAGATAAACAATACCGATTTCGGAAACGCTTGTTTGCGTCCGGCGGGACCGGATCCAATAGTAAGCGAAAGAGGTACACTAAAACGGTGGAAGCAAAGTCTGACCGGGAGGCCGGCAAGCTGTTAGCTAAGTTTGTCGCTGAAGTTGAAAAAGGCGAATACATAGAACCGAGCAAACAAACCTTTGCTGGATTTGTTGAGAAATGGTTAAAAGAGTATGGTGAATCAAACCTGGCGCCCAAGACCCTGGACCGCTACAGACGGATGCTTAAATCCAGGATCATACCAGCCCTCGGACACATCAAACATCCAAACGGATCATATCGGTTCCCGCGATTGTTCTTTCTCTGCTTAAGAAATATAAAGCCCACCAATCGGAAGAACAGTTAGCGGCAGGTGATATATGGCGGGGCTCAGGGGTGCTGAGTGATTTTACTGAACTGTTTGATACAGTTACGCCTAAAGATGTGTTTGGGGCTCAACTCCTTAAAAGCTACGGTAAACAGAAGGAAGTCATTGAAAAATGGGAGGAAAACTTACAGACAATAGCTGATCGGGCAAACAATGATCAATTTATTCAGGAGCTTCGCAAGTTTGGAGAGAAAGCCGCTCCGGAGATAACAGCGTTGAATACTTTATCTACAGAGCAGCTGCAAGAGTATATTTCCCTGTATCAAGAGAAAAAGAAAAACTCAAGGGGAGGCAGGGTATTTACAACATGGGACGGACGGCCCATGCACCCGGACACAATAAGCCAGTGGTTCCCGGGATTTATCAGGGCTTATAATGCTAAGGAAGCATTTAACTCTGAAATATCTGCCGCGAGGAATAAATTAAGCGCCCAGGAGTTGACCACACTTGAGGATTTAAAAGAGCAGTATTTAAAACTCACCACCACTAAGATGAAATCTTTAAAAGAAAAAATGACCTCTATTGAAAATGCGATCACTGAAATTATTGGCCATGAGGGGCTTGAGCGGATCCAGCAAGGACAAAAGCTCCCGCCGCTCCCCTTCCATGGCCTGAGGCACACAAGCATAACCATGCTGATAGCACAGGGGATCCCGCTACCGAACGTCAGCCGGCGTGCCGGCCACGCCACCACATCCACAACCGCCAACATTTACGCCCATGTGCTTAAGAATGCGGACAAAGAAGCAGCGGAGAAATTAGACAAGCTTTACAACGAGAAGCTTCAAAGAAAGGCAAGATAGCGGCTGCCACTTAGCCGCCTTTTATTGGCCTTCATTGGTTCTGAAAAGCCGTGCTTTGAGGTGTTTGGCACACTTTTTGGCACACTTTTGCTCCCACGTCATTTTAACGGAAAATAAAAAACGCCCCAATCCCTTGAGGCGCTTCACTTTTCTTGGTTGCGGGGAGGGGATTTGAACCCCTGACCTTC
>CAZJGV010000118.1:5064-9989 GCA_964545615.1 uncultured Pelotomaculum sp. | reverse complement strand
CGTTCCCCTGCTTCCCTTTTCTGTCTAATAGAAAAAAAATTAAGGGTTATACTGATTTGGAAGACGAAAAATAGTATGCAAACCCTGATCTCCGGAGGGGAAAATGCAAAAGAAGAATTGGCATGCTCTGGACACGAACGAATTGTACCAGGAACTTTCAGTCAACCCCGATTTGGGGCTGGATGCGGCAGACGCCGCTGGCCGTTTAAAGGATTACGGTTCCAATACCCTGCAAGAAAAGCCTTCCCGCAGTCTTTTTTCCATTTTCATTGAACAAATGAAAGAAATCCTGGTTTTAATCCTGCTTGTCGCCGCCATCATTTCAGGTGCACTTGGGGAGTGGGAGGATGCCATTGTAATTCTCATTATTGTAATTTTCAACGCAGTGATAGGGGTATTCCAGGAGAACAAGGCCGAAAACGCCCTTAAAGCGTTAAAAGATATGACCAAGCCCTCAGCCAAGGTGGTGAGGGGTGGGCGGGTTCTGAAAACCAGCGCGGAGGAAGTGGTCCCCGGTGATGTGATCCTGCTGGACGCGGGTGATTCAGTCCCGGCTGACGCCAGGTTGATCGAGGCGGCTTCCCTGCGTTCCAACGAGTCGGCCTTGACCGGGGAATCGGTTCCGGTGGAAAAAGATCCTGACCAAATAAGGAGCGATCAGATTTCGGTCGGTGACCGTAAGAACATGCTTTTCATGGGTACCACCATAACCGGCGGCCGTGGCAGAGCCATTGTAGTGGAGACAGGGATGAAAACCCAGTTGGGACAGATAGCCCGTCTGCTGGACGAAGCGGTTCAGGAATCCACTCCGCTGCAGCAGAGGTTGGGCAAGTTGGGTAAAATACTTGGGGCAGCCGCCGGCATCATTGTTGTGCTGGTATTTCTAATCGGGCTGTGGCGTGGGGAAAACTTGCTGGAAATGTTTATGGTTGCGATCAGTCTGGCTGTGGCAGCGGTACCCGAGGGACTGCCCGCGGTTGTGACCATTGTGCTGGCCCTTGGTGTGACCAGGATGAGCCGTCAAAAGGCTATTATCAGAAAGCTGCCGGCGGTTGAGACACTGGGTACGGCTACAGTGATTTGCTCGGATAAAACCGGCACCCTCACCAAAAATGAGATGACTGCCACCCGTGTTTTTGCTGCGGACAGGATGTTTGAAGTAACCGGCGCCGGCTATATTCCTGACGGGAAATTTATAGACCGGGCTGGCAGCGAGGTTTCGCCGCTGGACGACGAAACTCTTGAATTAATTCTTCTGGGCGGGCTGTTGAACAGTGATGCTCAGTTAGAAGAGACAGATAATGGGTACCGTGTGATCGGGGATCCTACCGAGGGAGCGCTTGTGATTGCGGCGGCTAAAGCGGGCCTGTCAAGAAATATGGTTGTTGAAAAATACCCGCGCTTGGCTGAAATACCTTTCGATTCAGGCCGCAAGATGATGACCACTTTCCACCAAATGAATGGGCTGGTCCAGTCCTTTACCAAAGGGGCGCCGGATGTGCTTCTGGAGCGTTGCAGCGGTGTCCTGACCCAGGGGGGAACAACCGCTCTCAACGAAGAAACCCGCAGGAGCCTGCTAGAGGTAAATTCTCAGTTGGCGTCACAGGGCCAGCGGGTATTAGCCCTGGCCACCCGCCGGTGGTCCGAAGTGCCGGACGGTCTTTCGCCGGTTATAGCAGAGCGGGATTTGAGCTTTACAGGCTTTTTTGCCATCCAGGATCCACCCCGCCCCGAAGTCAAAGAGGCGGTGTCTTTATGCCACGCGGCAGGTATCCGCACGGTTATGATCACCGGTGACCACCAGGAGACAGCCATAGCCATCGCCAGGGAATTGAATATGATGCAGTCTGGCGATCGCAGCCTGACGGGCGGCCAACTGGAACAAATGGACGAGGAAGAATTAAAAAATGTGGTGAATAGTGTAACAGTGTACGCCAGGGTGTCTCCCGAACACAAGCTGCGTATTGTCGGAGCCTTGAAGCATCATGGCCATGTTGTGGCCATGACCGGTGACGGTGTTAATGACGCGCCTGCGCTTAAACGGGCAGACATCGGGGCGGCCATGGGGATCAGTGGAACCGAGGTGGCCAAGGAGGCCTCGGACATGGTCCTGCAGGACGATAATTTTACCACCATCGTAAGGGCGGTGGAAGAAGGGCGGACTATCTATAATAATATTCGAAGTTCCATACAATACCTGCTTTCCTGTAACACCGGAGAAATAGCAGCTATCTTTTCAGCTCTGCTGCTTGGTTTAGGGAGTCCTCTGAGTCCTATTCAGATACTGTGGCTGAACCTGGTTACCGACGGGCCGCCCGCACTGGCCCTGGGATTGGAACCTCCTCAAAAGGGAATTATGCAGATGCCGCCCCGCAAACCAAATGAAGGCCTGTTTTCCGGTGGGGTAGGCGCCAGAATTCTGTGGCAGGGATTGATGATCGGACTCTTGTCCCTGGCCGCGTATTGGCTGGCTCTTAACTGGGGACGTACCGTGCAAGAAGCGCACACCATGACCTTTATTACTATGGCCATGTCCCAGATAGTTCATTCCTTTAACGTCAGGAGTATAGACAAGTCCCTCTTTACCATAGGGTTTGCCACCAACAGAAGTTTGATATACGCCGCTTTTGTATCAGCCGCGGCACTGTTGATAGTGGTATTCATTCCGTTCCTGAGAGGAGTTTTTGAGACCGTTATGCTGCGGCCCTCCGACTGGGCGGTTGTGCTCAGCTTAAGTCTGATTCCGCTGGTGTTGGTTGAGATCAGTAAACTGGTAAAGCGAAAGTAGAAAACTTCAAACAGGAGGAATATATTAACAGCATTTTTGTGGGTGAACAATACTATGGATCTTATTAACTTTTGAATATTTATTTACATATTATCCATTATATCTAAATAAAGGTATTCTATTATGCTATTTGTGTATTATTCTCTTGAGATAAAAATCTGAGATATGGAGATAAAAGTGGTTGGAAGCTAAAGGCTTCCAGCCACTTTTTTTATCTAAAATGATAAATAGATTAAAACCAAGTTATATTCATTTATATTGACTTTAGTTTTAGTCGTATATAGTATTATGTATAGTATTATATGTTAATACTGTCTAACGTTTACTCGTGTTATTCCATCTTGCTTTTGACATATGCTTATTGCCAACAAAGTAGTCAAAAGATATTCCAGAAACAGAAAGCTGATTAATTCATTGATTAAAAACATATCTTCCAGGCCTGATGAACTAAAGCGAACTGTTATGATTGTCAGGTTGGCTGTGAACTATCGTAAACATACAGACGGCCTGGTTAGCGCACCTGTTTCGTGTTGAGCATTAAGATTGTTGAGTAACGAGGAAAGAGAAAGGAGGCTAATGATTGGCGGTATGCCGTTAGCCGGGGTTACCTGGTTAATCTCGGCGCTGCATCCCTGCAGATGTAGAAAGAACAATACAGTCTGGATACTTATGCGGCAGGGATGTTTTTGATCCAGTTTCTTTTAGGTATAGGCGGAAAACACGCAGAATATGCAAAGGAGATATAAGGCAACAGACTCTATTCTAACCAACCAGTAATAAATGAGGTGAGAATTCGTGCGCGTTTGGCGAAAGTTTCTGGATAAGTTTTCTCTCTATGATTTGATCATCATAGCCATGATGTCCGCTCTGGGGATTGCCATCAAACCAATAATTGTCCCCCTGTCCCATATCCTTACCGGACTGCTCTTAATCCCTCCGGGAGCGGTGACAGGCGGCATCTATATGATGTGGTTGGTCTTAGGGTTCGGCATTACCGGTAAAAGGGGTACCATGACCCTGATAGGTTTGGTCCAGGCCATCTTAGTAATGGCCACTGGTATGGCCGGTTCACAAGGAGCGATGAGCTTATTGAGCTATACTATGCCGGGTATTCTGGCAGACCTGGGGCTGTTCCTAATCGGTCACCGGGTTTGCTGCCTGCCATGTGCCTTTCTGGCGGGGATGTTGTGTAATATTGCCGGTACCTTTATGGTGAATTTGGTATATTATCGTTTTCCTGTGGTCCCGCTGGTCTTAAGTTTGTGTGTTGCCGCCCTATCCGGCGGGCTGGGCGGAATTGTTGCGTTTAAAATCGTGCAGCAGATATGGAAATTTCAAAAACGGGGCCAGAATACAAGTGAGGGATGAGATATATATTCACTTAAATCCCTATGTGTCGGAGAAAGGATGTGCCAAAAAAGTGGCTGCAAATGATGAAACCAGTATGATCAGCATAAAACCAATAGGAATTGTCAAGTCTGATTATCAGGCTTTGGAATAGGTACCAATTGTCGGAGGAGGCTCCCTGATCGAGGTATTTCCCGAATATCAACGCGGGTTACTGCGTATTGAGGAAAATTCTCATTTATGGATCCAATTATGGTTTCACAAAGCGAGGCGCGATATCCTGTCAGTCGTTCCCGAGAAGGTTAATCCCAACCTGCCTGAATACGGAGTTTTCTGTTTGCGTGCTTTTAGCCGGCCTAACCCTATCGCTTTGTCTCTGGTCCGCTTGGAGCGGGTGCAAGACAACCTTCTTTTTGTCAGCGGTTTGGATGCTTTAGACGGGACTCCCGTACTGGATATCAAACCCTATTATGAGCAGGAAATTGTTTTCTCTCCGGTTACTCCATACATTCGTCCGTTAAAAAGAGAAATGCGTCAGGAAATTTTCATGAAACAGGCTTTGCTCCACCACCAGGAGAAATGCGCCGGATTATTGTCGGGCGTGCGTATGGCTCTTATCGCTGATGATTATTTAGGTCAGCTCAATTCAAGGGAATTGAAAGTAACAGTAAACGGTCCACCATGCCTGGCCGATGTGGTACAGGGTTTAAGCAATGCCCGTTTGGCCAATCCCCCGCGATTTAGATATAACAAAACCGGTGATGTGGGACAAAGCTTTTGGGAAAAGAAT
>CAZJGV010000118.1:0-5010 GCA_964545615.1 uncultured Pelotomaculum sp. | reverse complement strand
GCAATCTCCTGACCATAACCGCCAGACAGCCAATAACAGATAGCGATTTCTCCCAGGATGATCAGCGGCTATTTGTAATAGAATTCACGAAATAGAAAAGCTTAAAAACTATTGAAAGGGGGTGGGACAATGGATAGTTTCGGAAATCTTCATAGTAGAAAGCTTCTAACTTGTCTGATTGTAGCGGTTATTGTAATCGAATTCTGTGTCACAATTGCGCCGCAAGTGTCGAGTGCGGCTGAAGAGATTGCGTTAACGGTAACAGGTAGCGGGGTAAACAGCACAGTGCAATTTACCATGGACGAATTAAGAGCGCTGCCGCAAGCGACTTATAACTATAGCGGGTATAATCACTGGCCGTCTTTACAACTTTTCAAAAATACGACCGGGCCCACGCTTAAAACCATTTTAGACGTGGCTGGCTTAAAAGAAAATGCCACCTTAATTAGTGTGATAAGTGGTGGTGTGTACAATACTTATACCAGAAAAGATTTGCTGGACAACCCCAGGTATTATTTTCCGGCTGGTGAAACTACCGGCGACTGTCTGGATTGGCCGCCGCCCGATCGCACAGAAGAAGGGAAAGTGCCGGTTGAAACGATGATGGCTTTAGACTTGAACGGCGGGAAGCTGATTTATGGGCAGTGCGCGCCGCTGGAGCCAACCTGCTGCAAAGGGTGGCAAGTCGAAAGTCTGCTTCCGGGCTGTACTATTGAAGTAACAACGGAACCTCCGCAACAATGGGAGGCGCCGCACGCCGACATCGCTCCAGGCATAGTTGATCCAGGTACGGAAGTAATCTTGCAGCACCAGGATGGGACACCCTATCACGCTATCGTGTATTATACCCTGGACGGCAGCGAGCCTACTGTAAAAAGCAACATATTTAATATCAGCTACCCTTACTTCAGGCCGGAATTGAATAAGCCGGTACCAATCAACGGCAATGTAACTATTAAAACTAGAACCATCGGTATGGGCAAATATGACAGTGGGGCAAAAACATATCAATATAGTATAGATTCAGTGGCCGCTGACCTGAGCGGTCTGGCGGTAGATGATTTTGAACTGGTTCCGGCTTTTAATCCGGCGGTTACCGCGTACACGGTCAACGTGCCCAATGAGGTGACAAGTGTCAATATAACACCGGCCGCAGTATACGCAGAGGCATCGTTGAGAATAAACGGGACGCCGGTGGTGAGCGGCTTCGCACAAACGGCGGGCGGCCTTGTTGTGGGGGATAATGTGGTTGCTGTGGAAGTAACAGCAGGGAGCAGCGCGGCCAAGACTTATATGCTTACTGTTAAACGTGCGGATAGTTCCGTTGTCAAAGGTGATGTTAACGGGGACAGTAAGGTTGACATCCTGGATGTGGTGGTTACTGTCAATATTATACTGGGCAAAATAACCCCAAATGCAACTCAGTTGAACGCCGCCGATATGAATTTGGATGGGGCAATAAATATATTGGATGTTGTACGGCTGGTCAATAACATACTTGGTGCATAAGCAGAGGGAGCCTGTCGCGGTGAAAATAGGTAACACGGCGCCCCTTTGGTAATAATCCACTAGAGTTACGCAGGAAAACTTGCCGGGACGGTCCGGAACATTCGGCAGGTGGCTATTCTAGTTACGAATGCGGGAGGTGGTTTAGTATGCGGCGCAGCTACCTGTAACAAATGGCAAATCACCTGCGGAATTGCTGCCGGGGAGATGCAACGGAAAGTCAGTATATGATAAAAGGCGAGCCGAAGGATAGAAGAACAAAACAACCCAAAGGTAGAAAAGTTATCGAAAGGCGGGAAACAATGAAAAGCTTGAGAAAACTAAGCGTAAAAAAGCTATTGACCTGTCTGGCCATGGTTGCAATTGTGGCCGGTTTTTTGGTCACAGTTGCCCCGCAAGTGTCGAGCGCGGAAGGTGCAGTGGCATTGACCGTAAAAGGCGACGGGGTTAATCAGACGGTGCAGTTTACCATGGAAGAGTTAGAGGCACTGCCGCATGCAACCTATGACTATACCGGGTACAATTACTACCCCTCCTTGCAGGTTTTTAAGAACACCACCGGCGTAACCCTGAAAACACTTTTTGAACAAGCAGGCGGCCTGAAAGACAACGCCACCATGATTAAAATCAAATCAGCCAGCAGTACTTACAGTTACCATACCAAGAGAGATTTGCTGGACCTGCCCCGCTACTATTTTCCAGCCGGCGAGGAGGGCGGAGATTGGTCCTATTGGCCGCCGCCCAACCGCACCGAAGAAGGGAAAGTACCGGTGGAAACGATGATTGCCTATATTGAAGGAGGGAAACTTATTTTTGGGCAGCAGACACCGGTAGAACTGACCTGTTGTAAAGGAGAACAAATCGGAGGGTTGCTGCCGGGATGCACGATCGAAGTAACCACCGAGACCCTGGAGCAATGGGACCTGCCCTGGGCCGAGCCTGACTCCGGCACGGTGATTCCGGGCACAGAAATAAAAATGCACTACGAAAACGACTCGCTCTGGCACACCAGAATATACTACACCCTGGACGGAAGCGAGCCCACGGTAAAGAGCAACTTATATAATATCAGCTACCCGACCTTCCAGCCCCAGCTCAATAAACCCATACCCGTAACCGGGGATATGACCATCAAAGCCAGGGCCATTGGGCTGGGCAAACTGGACAGCGAAGTCAGGACCTTTCACTACAGCCTGGGGTCGCTGGCCTGTACCGTCGAAGGAGCGGGCTTGAGCGAGCCGGTCATTTACCCGGTTGAAACCTTAAAAGAGATGACCCAGACAGAAGGGACCTACCAATGCTCCGATAACGGCCAGACGGTCAGCCTGACAGCCAGAGGAGTACTATTAGGCGCCCTGCTTGACCAACTTGGCGCCTCAAGCAAGTGGGAAGTCAAATTTATCACAGCCGGCGGCGAAGAATACGCCGGCGGCACAGCCCAGGAATTAAAAAACCAGCAGTGCCTGCTGGCCTACGAAGTTAACGGCGAGGAAGTAGCCGACGTGTCCGGGGAGCAAACAGTAAGGATACAGATTTTGCGCAACCTTAACAGCGGCGACCCGGCCGCCAACAGATTAAAATACGTCAACACCATCAAACTGGTTAACGTAGATGATGAAATAACAATCGAGAATGTCAAGCTGCTGGATTATAACGGCCAGGAAATATCCGCCGTCTCGCCCGGCGGGGGCTATTGTGTCGAAAGCCGGTTTGCCAATGTCGTACAGGCGACTAAAAACGCCATGCTGCTGATTCAGGTACGCAGCGGCGAGAATGCGACAGCGGCAAGCGGGGGCCAGGTCGTGGCGTGCGCCGCAGTCCAGACGGCGATAGGCTTAACCGGGAGCAAGGCCGTGGCCGAATTCACCCTGCCCGTTGATTTAAGCGGAAAAGCCTATGTGGATGTATTTGTTTGGGACAATTGCACCAGTCAATATCCCCTGGGCAAAGACAATCACGAATTAAATTTCAATATTGAGTAGACCTTTTTAAAGTCAGAAAGGAGAATGTTATGAAGCTGCATCTCCGGAATAACCTATTGTACTTTTTAATCATGCTGGCGATAGCGTTGGCAGTAGTGGTCAGCCCCAATGTCAGTTACGCCAGTGGCAGCGTCCAGGCGGAACTGACGTCGCCCAAAGTCCACCAGGTGTACCGGCCCGGCGACACCGTAGAAATAGCCGGCAGCGCCCAGAACATAAGCACATTCGCCATATGCGTGCGCAACAGCAAAAACGGGCGGATTTATGAAGCCCAGCCAGCCGTGGCCGACGGCAGCTTTGCGACCAGGTTCACCCTGTCCGCTGATGCACTTGGAGGCGAATATACCATTACAATTACCGGGGCCGGGCTGACCGTCCCCGTGTTCAGTCAATTTACTGTAACCTCAACAGTTACTCCCCCGGAACCCATACTTTCCGTTAACGGCAGCGGCGTAACCAGTCCGGTTTCTTACACCCGTGCTCAGCTGGAGGCCATGAACCAGCACAGAGCAGTATTATCAGCGACAAGCGACTACCCCGAAGATTTAGTTGTAGCCGTCGAAGGCATTCCGCTGCGGACCCTGCTGGACAACGCCGGAATCAACTGGGAAACAGCCCGAATAGTCAGCTTTGCGGCCAGTGACGGATACACGGCCGATTTCACCATAGACGAGCTGTTCAACCAGAAACGTTACATCTTTCCGGACAGAACAGAAATAGAACCGGTAATTGCCCTGAAACGGGCGGAAAGGTCTTCCGATTACAACGAAATGAGCGAGCAGGATACGCCGGTATTTTGCTACGGCCAGCGGGAGCAGACAGAACAGACCCTCCTGTGGTTCGTCAAAAGGCTGCAGACCATTACCGTAAAGACCGACACTCCCGGCCAGTGGGCCACGCCGGTGGCAAAAATCCTTGCGCCCGGTTCCCAGGAAAAAGTTGAGACACAAGGCGGCGAAGTGACCGGCGGCTCAGAAATTTATCTGGTGAGTTCCCAGGCGATAGCCAAAATTTATTATACCACCGACGGCAGCGAGCCCGATCTTGACAGCAGTATCTTCAACCTGCACGGCTGCGGCCCGTTGCAGGGCCAGGTCGAGCCCATTGTCGTGAATGAAGCCGTCACAGTCAAAGCAAAAGCCGTGGGGCGGGGTAAACAGGACAGTGAGGTTATGACCCTGACATTTACAGTCGCCGGGTCAGGCGTCCAGGGTATCTACACAGTGACGCCGGCGGACGACCCGGTTTACACCAGCCGCAAGACAGAGGACGGTATTGACGAATTAGTCGTTAACAGTGGTTTTAGCGGCTTTAAGTACTTCAGTGTAACTGTCAACCCGGTCGAAGAACACCCCGGCAGTGAAAAAGCCGTGTTCGTGCTGGTCCGGGATGGCGTGCAGCTGAGCCTGAACGCTACCGGGGCCGATTTTGACACTATGCACAACGCCATGGCGGGCTTCAATGTGCAGCCCGGCGACATAGTCAAAGTATTTATAGTGGACGACCTGACCAATGACAGCAA
>CAZJGV010000117.1:8696-9991 GCA_964545615.1 uncultured Pelotomaculum sp. | reverse complement strand
TTTAGCTGCCGGGGGAACTGAAAACCGCCTTGGAGCCGCCGGCTGAAATGAGAGTAAGCCGGGCCGGGGAGCAGACGTTAACTGCCGTTGAGAGAGGAAGTTTTCTTCCTAACCAGGGTGGAACCGCGGGAAATCCCGTCCCTGACTGTATACAGTCAGGGACGTTTCTTTTCCCCTCTCTGTGGCAAGCGTAGCAAGTGGGGACGGTTCTTGCCTTGCCTTTTGGCAAGCGGGGACGGTTCCGGACTTGCTAGTCGTGCGGGACGTGGGACGTGAGAAAAAACAAGTCGTGAGCCGTAAGGCGTAGGGCGTGAGAATGCATGAAGAACCATAAGGAATACAGGATATACCTACGGCCTACGCCTTACGACTCACGACAAACATGACACAGGAGAACCGTCCCCTGGTGTGACCTGTGTCGCACCGCATTTTTGAAAGGATGTGTTTATTGTGGGAGAGAACAGCAGCATAAAAGTGACCCTGCCGGATGGCGGCGCCAGGGAATATCCGGCAGGCATTGCGCTGATAGACGTAGCGAAAGATATCAGCCCGCGTTTGGCCAGGGAAACCCTGGTGGCCAAAGTGGACGGCCAACTGACTGACCTGTCGCAGCCGCTGGAGCGTGACGCCGCGGTGAGTTTTTTAACCTTTGAAGACGAAGAGGGCCGCCAGGTTTACCGCCACAGCACCGCCCACGTGATGGCTCAGGCCTGCCAGAAGCTTTTCCCCGGTATCAAGCTGGCCATAGGGCCGGCCATAGCCGACGGTTTTTACTACGACTTTGACACTGAAGAGCCGTTTACCACTGAAGACCTGGCTGTAATCGAAAAAGAGATGGAGGCTATCATCAAGGCCGACCTGCCTTTTGAGCGCTCCGAGTACGCGCGGCCGGACGCGCTGGACCTGTTCGGCAAATCCGGCCAGGACTACAAAGTGGAATTGATCGAGGACCTGCCCGTGGAAGCGCCCCTGTCCGTTTACCGCCAGGGCGACTTTACGGATCTGTGCATGGGACCGCACGTTCCTTCCACCGGCCGTCTCAAATCGGTCAAGCTTTTAAACGTGGCCGGCGCTTACTGGCGCGGCAGCGAAAAAAACAAGATGCTCACGCGGATATACGGCACGGCGTTCGAGAAGCAGGAGGAGCTGGCGGCCTATCTTAATATGCTCAAGGAAGCCCGCGAGCGGGATCACAACAAGCTGGGGCGCGAGCTTAAGTTCTTCACCACCAGCGACGTCGTGGGCCAGGGCCTGCCGCTGCTGCTGCCCAAGGGCGCGCGGGCGCTGCAAACGCT
>CAZJGV010000117.1:0-8686 GCA_964545615.1 uncultured Pelotomaculum sp. | reverse complement strand
ACAAGATGCTCCAGCGGATCTACGGAACTTCCTTCCCCAAGAAATCCCTGCTGGACGAATACCTTTTCCGGATTGAAGAGGCCAAGCGGCGCGATCACCGCAAGCTCGGGGCTGAGCTTGATCTTTTCAGCATCCAGGAAGAAGGGCCGGGCTTTCCCTTCTTCCATCCTAAGGGCATGATCCTGCGCAACGAATTGGAGAAATTCTGGCGGGAGGAGCACACTAAAAAGGGTTACCAGGAAATCCGCACGCCGATTATTCTATGCCGTACGCTGTGGGAGCAGTCCGGCCACTGGGACCATTACCGGGATAACATGTACTTCACCAAAATCGACGAGGGTGACTACGCGGTCAAGCCGATGAACTGCCCGGGCGGCATCATGATTTATAAAAACAAACTGCACAGCTACCGGGAACTGCCCATCCGCATGGCGGAACTGGGGCTGGTGCACCGGCACGAACTTTCCGGCGCCCTGCACGGACTGATGCGGGTGCGCTGCTTCACCCAGGACGACGCTCACATCTACATGCTGCCCTCCCAGATAAAGGATGAGATAATCGGAGTGATCAACCTGGAGGACGATTTTTACAAAATGTTTGGCTTCCCCTACCACGTGGAGCTTTCCACCAAGCCGGAAAACGCCATGGGTTCCGATGAGGTCTGGGAGACGGCCACCGCTGCGCTGCGCGATGCCCTGGAGACCATAGGCCTCGACTACAAGGTAAACGAGGGGGACGGCGCTTTCTACGGTCCAAAGATCGACTTTCACCTGAAAGACACCCTGGGCCGCACCTGGCAGTGCGGCACCATCCAGCTTGACTTTGTGATGCCGGAAGTGTTTGACCTGACCTATGTTGGCGAGGACGGTCAGAAGCACCGCCCGGTGATGATCCACCGCACCGTCTTCGGCAGCCTGGAGCGGTTCATTGGCATTCTCACCGAGCACTTCGCCGGCGCTTTTCCGGCCTGGCTGGCGCCCGTCCAGGTTAAAGTGATCCCGATCACCGACCGGCACGCCGCCTACGCCCAGGAAGTGGCAGACAGGCTGAACGGCAAAGGTATCCGGCTTGAGGTGGACGCCCGCAACGAGAAGATCAACTACAAGATCCGCGAGGCCCAGAACCAGAAGATACCCTACATGCTTGTAGTCGGAGATAAAGAGGCCGACCAGAAGACCGTGGCCGTCCGCCAGAGGGCTAAAGGAGACCTGGGGGCCATGCCGCTGGATGATTTTGAGCAAATGCTGCTCCAGGAAATCAGAGCCAAATCTAACTGACAAAATGTTAAATTTGCAGATATTCTTGACTCAACTGTGTTTCTGTGCTAAAATTCTTATGGCAAATAACAAATACTGTCAAGTAGAAGCCATCCGCTTCTCACCTGACGACGCACTTTTTAAAAGCGCTGTCTGTCAAGGTTTCTTGAAATTAAGTTAAATTGTTAACTTTTAAGCGGGTGGATTGCCCGCTTTTATTTTTTTTAAATTATCAGGGAGGTGAACCCGTTATTACGAAAGATTTTCGTATCAATGAGGAGATTAGAGCCAGAGAAGTAAGGGTAATTGATGGAGACGGTTCCCAACTCGGCATCTTCTCTTCGAGGGATGCTCTGCGCCTTGCGGAGGAAAAACAGCTGGACCTGGTGGAAATATCGCCGGCTGCCAAGCCTCCTGTCTGCAAAATTATGGATTTCGGCAAATACAAGTACGAGCAGAGTAAACGTGATAAGGAGACCAAGAAGAAGCAAAAGATTATCAGCGTAAAGGAAGTCAAGCTCCGGCCAAACATTGAGGACCATGATTTTGATGTAAAGGCCAAGAACGCCACCAGGTTTCTCAAGGATGGCGATAAGGTAAAGGCGACCATTATTTTTCGCGGGAGGGAAATAGTGCACACCCAGCTGGGCCAGAAACTGCTTAAACGGCTGGCTGAGCATGTAAGTGAAATCTCTCTGGTGGAAAGGCAGCCCAAGTTAGAAGGAAAAAACATGATTATGATTCTGACACCGAAGCAGGACACCTAGGAAGGAGATGCATTTAGTTTGCCAAAGATAAAGACACACCGCGGGGCTGCCAAGCGTTTCAAAAAAACGGCCGGCGGCAAGTTGAAAATGTCACACGCTTTTGCCAGTCACATTCTTGGTAAGAAGAGCGCCAAGAGGAAGCGTAGTCTTCGCAAAGCTACTATCGCTAGCGCCGCTGATGCTAATCGCCTGAAGAGGCTGCTACCATAAAACATCCCGTCACATAAAGGAGGAATGAACCATGCCACGGGCGAAAAGCAGTGTTGTTTCCAGAAACAGGCACAGGAAAATACTGAAACTGGCAAAAGGATATAGAGGTTCCAAGAGTAAATTGTTCCGGGTGGCCAACCAGCAGGTAATGAAGTCCCTGGTTTACGCTTACCGCGACCGCAAGAACAGAAAGCGCGACTTCCGGAGGCTGTGGATAACCAGGATTAACGCGGCTGCCAGAATGAACGGCATTTCATACAGCCGTCTGATGAACGGCCTCAAGCTGGCCGGTGTGGACATTAACCGCAAGCTGCTGGCCGACATAGCCCTAAACGATACCCAGGCCTTTGGCCGCCTGGTTGAAGTGGCCAAAAACAAACTTTAATATGATTGGGGTCAGGCCCCTAACTTATTAACTTGTTTAAACAGGTTAATAAGTTAGGGGCCTGACCCCTTTTTAGGGAGAGGTAACGGCCTTTGCTTAGCAGATATAACCCGCGCATAAAATACATACGGAGGCTGGGCATCCGCCGCTTCAGAGACCGGGAAAAGAGATTTGTGGCCGAGGGCGTCCGCTTCGTGGAAGAAGCCCTGGCCTCCGACTGGCCGGTGGAAGCAGTGGTTTACTGTGACAGAGTCATAGAAAGCCCGCGTGGAAAAGAGCTGCTTGAAAAAGCGGACTCTAGGAATATAGCTGTGATAGAGATTGACGAGACCCTGTTTGATGAACTGGCCGGCACCGAAGCGCCCCAGGGAGTCCTGGCTGTGGTAAGGCAGAGCACGGCCGCCCTGAAGGATTTGCGCCTCACGCCAGCGCCGGCCCTGCTGATAGTGGTGGACGGAGTGCAGGACCCCGGCAACCTCGGCACAATTGTGCGCTCGGCTGACGCGGCCGGGGCCGGGGGCGTGATCCTTTTAAAAGGCACGGCAGATATTTACAACCCCAAAGCCTGCCGGGCCACCATGGGTTCCATATTTCATGTGCCGGTAATCCAGAGCCTGGCCACCGCAGAAGTACTCGCCTACCTGGCCCGTCAGGACATAGTGACTATAGCCGGTGACCCGCGCGGGGAAAAGGTTTTAACAGGTATAGACCTGACCCGGCCGTGCGCGTTAATAGCAGGCAGCGAGAGCGGGGGAGTTGGCGCCGCCCTGCTGGACAGGGTTGACGAGAAGGCGCGTATACCCATGCCGGGCCGGGCCGAATCTCTGAACGTGGCTGTCGCAGTTTCGATCTTGCTTTATGAAGCGTTAAGACAGAGAGGAGTCTGTTAGAGACAAGCCTGCCGCGGCACTTGTACCAAGGATCGAATCCGATTTTTCTGTGAACTTCCTTGTCATCAAATTTTCATTGTGATATAATCAATCCGAAAAGGTCCCCAAAAAACTGAGGAAAGGCCGTGGTTATATGCTGTTAACCGCCGAATTTTTTTGGAGGCTGTTTGAGGCGACGGGATCCGTCAAAGCATACATATTGTACAGGAGGTTGGCTTTACACTAAAATTACCGGCAACTTGCATAGACCCGCAGTTTTTTACTTTTTTCTTTATTGAGAGAATATTTATAGCACAAATAAACAGATTAACGGTAATGATGGGGAAGAGTAGACGGCCGGCGTTGCACAGGGAAGGAGGGTCACTGACTGGAAGCCCTCCGGGAACCAGGTCCTCGAAGTTCACCCCGGAACTGCAGCTGAACGTATAACAAGTAGGTGTCGCCGGATCTTCCACCGTTATCAGGGAGCCAGTGTCTTATTATAATGGACCCAGCAGAAAGTATGGTTTATGCTTATAAAAGTGTAAACTAGAGGGTGGTACCGCGGAAGAAACAATCCGTCCCTGTAGGGGGGCTTTTTTTTATTGCCGCTGCTTATAAAATCTGGCCGGGAGGTTTGTGAATGAGAGCAAAGCTAAAAGAACTTGGAGAAGAAGCGCGCCAGGCGCTGGCCCGGGCTGAGAGCCTGGATGAGTTAAACGGGATCAGAGTAAGGTTTTTGGGCAAGAAAGGGGAACTAACCCAGATCTTGCGCGGTATGGGCAGTCTCAGCGCGGAGGAAAGACCTCTCATCGGCCAGGCCGCCAATGAGGTCAGAGCCGCGATTGAAGAGGAACTGGCGCTTAGGAACACAGCACTGAAAGAACTGGTGAAACAGCAAAAGCTGAAAGGTGAAGGCATTGACATCACCCTGCCCGGCACACCCGTGCCGCGGGGCGGCAAACACCCGCTGACCCTGGTGCTGGAAGAGATTCAGAATATATTTCTGGGCCTGGGCTACAGCATTGCCGACGGGCCGGAAATTGAAACAGACTATTATAACTTCGAGGCTTTAAACCTGCCTAAAGATCACCCGGCGCGGGATATGCAGGACACCTTTTTCATCAGCGGAGAGATTTTGCTGAGAACCCAAACCTCGCCGGTACAGGTCAGGACCATGGAAAAAACAGCGCCGGAACTGCCGGTGAAAATAATAGTACCAGGCAAAGTCTACCGGCGCGACGACGACGCCACCCATTCCCCAATGTTCAACCAGGTGGAGGGACTGGCGGTTGACAGGCGGATCACCTTCAGTGACCTGAAGGGCACCCTGGGGTTGTTTACCAGGGAGATGTTCGGACAGAACACCAGAACCCGCTTCCGCCCAAGTTACTTTCCTTTCACCGAGCCCAGCGCGGAGGTGGACATCTCCTGCGTGATGTGCGGCGGCAAGGGCTGCCGGGTTTGCTCCCACACCGGCTGGCTGGAGATTCTAGGCTCCGGCATGGTCCATCCCCGGGTGCTGGAAGTATCAGGGTACAACTCCGAAGAGGTCACCGGCTTTGCCTTCGGCATGGGAGTGGAACGGATTGCCATGCTGAAATACGGCATTGACGACATGCGCCTTTTATTTGAAAACGACCTGCGCTTTTTACAGCAGTTCTAATTGGGACGTGAGAAGATGTAGGTGCGGATTTATCCGCACAAAATGAGGAGGGTTATACATAACGTGAAGGTTTCTTATAAATGGCTGCAGGAATTTGTTGATATAGATATATCGCCGCAGGAACTGGCTGACCGGCTGACGCTGGCCGGTGTCGCGGTGGAGGGAGTCACGCGGCTGGGCGTGGGTGTGGAAAAAGTGCTTACCGGGCGCATTGAAACAATCAGCCCCCATCCCAACGCCGATAAGCTCACCGTTACATCAGTAAACGTGGGTACGGAAAAGCTGCAGATTATCACCGCCGCCACCAACGTGCGGGAGGGTGACGTGATCCCGGTAGCCGTCGAGGGCGCCAAACTGGCCAGCGGGCTGGTGATCAAGCGGGCCAAACTCAGAGGCGTGGAATCGCGCGGCATGATGTGTTCCGGGCAGGAACTGGGCATCGACCCTAAAACCATGCCGGCCGAACAGGCGCAGGGCATCATGATCCTGCCGCCCGGCACCCAACTGGGCAGGGACGCCAAAGAAGTGCTCGGACTGGATGACACCATCTTAGAGCTCGACCTTACCCCGAACCGGGGTGACTGTCTTTCCATAATCGGCGTGGCCCGGGAAGTCGCCGTCCTGCTGGGCCGGCCTTTCCGCCCGCCCGCCCCGTCTGTCCACGAACTGGGCGAGTCAATAGAGGGCCAGGTACGGGCGGATATACAGGACACCGATCTCTGCCGGCGCTTCGCGGGCAGGCTGATCAAAAACGTACGGGTGGGCACTTCGCCCCTGTGGATGCAGCAGCGCCTGCGCTCAGCCGGCATCAGGCCGATCAGCGGCATCGTCGATGTGACCAACTACGTTATGCTTGAACTGGGCCAGCCCATGCACGCTTTTGACTACGACCTGCTCACCGACGGCCATATTATCGTCCGCCGGGCCAGGGAAGGAGAGAAAATCACCTCACTGGACGGCGCCAAGCGCGACCTTACCACCGACATGCTGTGCATCACCGACCCCTCCGGGCCTGTGGCCATAGCCGGCGTGATGGGCGGCCTGACCACGGAGGTAACAAATAAAACCACTTCAATACTGCTCGAGGCCGCTTTCTTCAACCCGGTCAGCGTCCGTAAGACCTCGAAGGCCCTGGGGCTGCGCTCGGAGGCGTCCCAGCGTTTTGAGAAAGGTATCGACATCGGCGGCTGCGCCAGGGCGGCCGACCGCGCGGCCCAGCTGATCATAGAGATGGGCGCCGGGGAAGCCGTCGCCGGTATGATCGACAATATTCCGGTCCCACTGGCGGACAGGGTCATCCAGTTCAGGCCGTCTCGCGCCGGCAGCGTGCTGGGGACGGACATACCCAAAAGTGAGGCGGCCGGGATCCTGTCCAGCCTGCGCTTCACAGTGCGGGACGACGGCGCCAACCTGCTGGTGACCGTGCCCTCGCACCGGGTGGACGTGAGCCAGGAAGTGGACTTGATCGAAGAAGTAGCCAGGATCCACGGCTACAACCAGATCCCGGACACACTTCCCTACGGCCAGTCCACCAGGGGCTTAAAGACAAAAGAGCAGTCCCTTACCGATCAGGTCCGTGATCTGCTGGCCGGGTCGGGGCTGTATGAAGTGATGACCTACAGTTTTATTAACAACAGGGTCTATAACCTGATGAACCTTGCCCCGGACAGCAGCCTGAGAAACGCGTTGAAGATCCAGAATCCCCTCAGCGAAGAACGTTCGGTTATGCGAACCATGCTGGCGCCGTGCCTGCTGGAGATTCTGGCCAAAAACTACAACCGCCGGGTGCAAAACGGGGCTATCTTTGAACTGGGGCGGGTGTTTATACCCACCGGTGAAAACAGCCGGCCCGAAGAGCGCGCCATACTTGCCGCCGCTGCTATGGGCCGCTCCGCGGCAAGCTGGAACCAGGCCGCCGTAGAGTATGATTATTATTATCTGAAAGGCGTGCTGGAAAACCTTTTCAGCCGCATCGGCGCCGAGCCTGTAAGTTTCCTGCCGGAAACCAATGATCCCAGTTATCACCCCGGCAAAACCGCGTATTTAGAGGCCGGCGGGATCAGACTGGGCGTGGTTGGGGAACTGCACCCGGAGGTGCTGGAGAATTATGACCTGCCCGAAAAGGTGGTGGCCTTTGAGCTGGACTTCGACCGGCTGATAGCTGTTTCCGGCAACCCGGCGGGCTACAGCCAGTTGCCTAAATTCCCGGGCATTGAAAGAGATATAGCCATACTGGTAAGGAAAAATGTCCCTGCCGCCGACATCTTGAGCTCCATCCAGGACGCCGGCGGCAAACTGCTCCGCGCGGTATCCCTGTTTGACGTCTACCAGGGGGAACAGGTGCCCGAAGGCTTGCAGAGCATGGCCTTCGCCCTGAAGTTTCAGGCTGAGGACCGCACGCTGACCGACGCGGAGGCGGTGGAGATTACCGGGGACATAGCCGGCGCCCTGGCCGCGAAGTTCGGAGCGGAGCTGAGGAGTTAAAAATTTTTTAACACTAAAAAATCCAGATGAAATCTCATCCGGATTTTTTTTGTTCCGCTTCGTTGGGTAAGATTTTTATCAGTCTGCCGGTGTTGATAAATTCCCGCAGCTTTTTATGGTGTACCAATTCAAAGACGAAAAGAGTCAAAATCACTACCCCGATCAGCTCCGGTATGAAAACATGTGGTTTCGTGAGAAGGGTTTCAATCCACTGCCAGAACCATCCATCGGGGTCCCCTTTAGCGAAACCCCAACCGTACATTGGCCATAAAAAAGTTTGCGGCAAAAGCCACATAAAGTCCAAAACATGATGAAAAAAAATACCAACGGCCAATACAAGCAGCCAGGATTTCCTGTATGCATACCATAAGAACAGGCCCAGGCCGGAAAAGACTAATAAAAAGAGCAGGGTGTGGCAGTAAATACGCCCGTTCCCAAGAGTCTCCTTTAAAATAATACCCCCCAGTGGTTTATCAATAATGTCCGGCAGCATGGACCCCAGTATAACAAGCCTGTAATCTATCAAATCAGATATTCTATTAGCCCCCTGCGAGATAATTACTCTTTCTAAACCTCTGGCTGACGCAAGGGTTATTCCCATATGAGCAAAAAGCTGCAATATATTAGCTCCCTCAAAAAAAAGTAAAACACTAACACCCGTGTTTAATATTACCACGTGGTGGTTGGCCTTGACAACGGACACAACGATATAGCGAAGGATAATGCCAGGCATTGGTCGAAACATACAGTTGAACAAAGCCGCTGTCGCGGCAGTACAACAACAGAAACTGATCGCCCATAGCTCTATCATGTAAAATGAGAAAAAACACGATAGGGAGGTTTTAGCGTGAAAACATTGTGGTAATGGGCGAAAGCACTTGAGCTCAAAAAAGAGTATAGCAAACAAACCCTAACGGAAGCAGAGCGCAGAATGGTTAAGCGGGCAGCGTGATATGCTCGGGGCTTACGACGCCTTGGGCAATCAAGAGTTTGACAGCCTGCTTCAAAGCCTTCTCTCGTTGCTTATTGCGAAGCTCTATCGGCATGTC
>CAZJGV010000116.1:0-9998 GCA_964545615.1 uncultured Pelotomaculum sp. | reverse complement strand
AGGGCTTGATATTACTGGTGGACCTAAGGGGACTCGAACCCCTGACCTCCTGAATGCGAGCCAGGCGCTCTCCCAACTGAGCTATAGGCCCAAACTCATCTGTTTTTTTGAGCATTTTCATATTACCATAACAACGCCTGAGATGCAATGTTAGTATTATGAAAGAATAACGGAAAGAAAAACGGGTTGTCCCGGTATAATACCGGGAGGATTTTGCTGTGACGGCGGTGAACCCTATCATAAGGAAAAGAAGAGGAGTTGGCCTGCGGTGCTGATATTTAACCCGTTTGACCACATGAATAAGAAAGATATCAAAAAACGGGTCGAAAAGATTAGAAAGAAAAAAAAGAACCTCTCCCATGAAGAAATTTGCCGGATGATGATTAAGAAAAAATGCAGATGGTGCGCCACCGCCGGCGCTTTAACAGCCCTGCCCGGCGCGATTCCGGTACTCGGCACGGTTGTGGCCATAGTCGGCGGAACGCTGCTGGATATGACAGCAATGGGTTATTTTGTTACTGAGTTGATCCTGGAAATCGCTGTACTGCACAACCGGGATATCGAAACCGAAGGGACGTCCCGGGAGGCGGTCTGGGTGCTGGTCTCCTCGGTGGGCGCGGGCGCCGCCGGGAGAGGTTTGACCGGGCTAACCGTAAGGAGGCTTTCCGGGCAGGCCTTTAACCGCCTGATTGAGCAGGCGCTTCTGGCCTTAGGTATCAGAGCGACGCAGCGCACCTTTTTGCGGATCATCCCTTTTATCGGGATGTTTATTGTCGGTTCGGTAAACTACTATATCTGCAGAAAAGTTGGGGAGTATGTTATGAGATACTACGCGGAAAACCCCTATACGGATAAATGGGATGGGGATACCATAGATGTAGAGGTAACAGCCAGGGGCGAGTAAAAAATCAACATATATAAAAATTCTAAAAAAGCAAGTCGAGAACCGTCCCCGTTTGCTATCCGGTAACAAATCAACATATATAAAAATTTTCCCCGCGTTTTTGCCGCGGGGCTGTCTCATTAGGATATCTTTTGAAGTTGTTCCTGCTGCTTGTGTTTTTTGCCGGCAATCTCCTCAGCGTAGTCCGTAGAGGTTAAGTACAGATTTACCCACAGGTCATGTTCGTTGGGTTTACCCTCCAATTCCCTGGCCAGTTCTTTGAACTTTTTAACAACCCTGTCTTTAAAAGCTGAAAACTCACTCAGTATTTCAACAATGTCACGCTGAGTATAAGAAGCTCCCTCACGCAAAATTTTCGCCAAATTTATAACCTCCTCTTTTCCTGGAAGAATATAGTTAAATTATATTTAATTTGGTGATTTATGTTAAGGGGTTATAAATGTCTGATTAGTGGAGAAATACTCGATACAATAATAAAAGGGGCCTTGAGAAGGCCCCTGATGGTTGTTTATCAGAAACTGCTGTACATGCCCATGTTTTGGTTTGTGGGCAGGGTTGAAGCGCTGATCTGGCTGGCGCTGTAGGGAGTGTATTGGCTGCCGGCAAAACCGGAAGTACCATACTGGCTGCTCTGCAGTTGCTGCGGAGTTTCCAACCGGATGTTGCTGGCAAAAGGACTGCCGGCAAAACCGTATGTTCCATACTGGCTGGTCTGCATCTGCTGCTGCGGAGTTTCCAACCGGATGTTGCTGGCAAAAGGACTGCCGGTAAAACCTGACATTCCATACTGGCTGGTTTGCATTTGCTGCTGTGGCGTCTCAAGACGGATGTTGCTGGCAAAAGGACTGAAGCCAGTTCCCAAATTGGTGGTATAGGTGCTGGCGATATTGCTCGGAAGACCCATCATCCCCTGCTGGGACGGATTGTATAAGCCGGTGTTAACGCTCGGGCTAAAAGCGCCAAATTGTCCTGTAGTTGGCTGGCTGTATGAGCCCAACTGACCGCTGGTCATAGGCTTGGTGAACATCTGAGAAGTTACTTGATTTGCCACATTGCTGATAACATTGACGTCCTGGTTCAGGCGGTTGCACAGCTGCTGAATAGTGTGAAGCTGTTGGGAGGCGTTCACCTCATGTTGGTGCAGTTGCTGGAGTTGTGCCGCGTTGTTAGCCTCCGAACGCATTAATTGGCTGGCAACCTGGTTAATGGTGTTGACTTCTTGGCGCAGATCCTGGATCTGCCTCTGGAGTTGATAAATATCCATTTTGTTCCTCCTTGCTATTTTTAGGCTAAAAGTACATCGCCTTTTGCAGATATTATTCTACATACGCTCTCAGGTTATTAGTGGTAGATTGTGGTATTAGAAATTTTGTCCCTTTACTTTGATAATTGACAAATTTATAGTTAATTACGGGTTACTTTTACCATATTTAGAGGGGAAAAGCCGGCGAAATGTGGAACGAAGCCCTCAACCCTGGTTGAGGTGGCGTAAAGTTTAAGGCTGTGGTTTAAAAAAAACCATGGAGCGTCATTAACAACAATTTTTAAAGCGCTGCGGTAAATCTGCTCCCGCAGAACTGGTTCAGTTTCCTGCTGGGCTCTGGCCAGAAGCAGATCCACTTCACTGTTCCGGTAACGGGCGGTGTTGAGGCCGCTTTCGATTTGGGCTGATGAAAGCAATGTATAAAGAAAGTTATCCGGATCCCCGTTATCGCTGATCCAACCGTAGAGAAAAGCGTTTCCTTCCTCTTGCAGTAAGGCTTCTTTATACTGTTCCCAGGGATATGACTTAACCTCAGTTTCAACTCCGGCCTTAGCCATTTCCGCCTGTAATGTCGCGGCCAGTTTTTCTCCTCCGGCGGGATTATAAGGCCTGGGGTTATTATAAGTTATGATCTTAATCTTTAACCCCTCCGCATAACCGTTGCTGGCCAGCCATTCCTTCGCTCCCGCAGGATCATAAGGGATGGGGTTGATATTGGGATCATAACCAAGCACACCAGGGGGCAGGGGGCTGTTAGCTTCAATTGAAGCCTCCTGAAAAAGCCCCTCGATTATTTGTTTGCGGTCGATTAACATACTGACGGCCTTTCTGACAGCCGGGTTGTCAAAAGGTTTTTTATCGGTAAAAAAGCCGAGATAATTCAAGTCCAGACCGTTTTTTTGCAAAACGGAGCAGCCTCTTTGCTCTAAGAAGCGGGCATCAGCTGTGGATATCCCGTCGATAAGGTCGACCAGTCCCATTTTCAGCGCGAGTGAACGCAGCCTGCTGTTTTTAATGACGGTAAAAACCAGAGTCGGACAATCGGGCAGCTTACCCCAGTAGTCCCTGTTTTCTCTTAAAGTTATGTTTTTACCCTTTTTCCAACTGACAAAGCGATACGGCCCCGTGCCTACCGGCTTTTCGCCGAAGGCCTCACCCAAAACGGAAGCTGCGGTGGGGCTGACCATAGGGGCAGAGGAAGCCATAGCCAGGTTGTTCAGAAAAGGGGCATATGGAAACTTCAAAATGAATCTGACTGTGTAAGGGTCGGGAGTGATAATATTGTCGACCATGCCGTAGGTAAAAGATGCGTAAGAGGCGCGATCGTTGAGCTGCGCGGGCATCTGTCTTTCCACACTGAAACGCACCGCTTCTGAATTAAAGGCTGTTCCATCGTGAAACTTCACGTTTCTTCTTAGATAAAAGGTCCACTCCCGCCCGTCTGGGGAAACGCGCCAGGCTTCGGCGAGACAAGGTTCTATGGTGGCGGCGCCAGGTTTGAAACGTACCAGACCTTCAAATATATTTGTTATAACCTTGTTGGATTCATCGTCCAGGGAAAAAGCCGGGTCAAGGACTGTGGAGTCCGTGCTCCTGGCATAGACCAGGGTGTTGTTTTGCAATCCGAACAACCGCCCGGAAGCAGGCAGGATACCTGAATTACCAAGGAGAAATAAAGGTAGAATTAGTAGGAGTCCAATTGTTATCATTTTTAGCTTACGCATCTGAAACCACCCCGTATTGTTTTTATATAAAATTCTGGAACAAATGGAATATTCCTCCTTTTATTGTGTTAGATGTTTTTTTACTGCAAGTTAAAAAATATACTTGGCTGGGAGGTGTTTGAATGTCTATTCGCTTTGGTCCAGCGGGGGCTGCCGCTTCATTTTACTCCCAGGGCCGTAAATCCTCGCTGGAGATGCCTGAGTGGTTGGAGAAACTGGGATTGAACGCTTTTGAGTACCAGTGCAGCCGCGGTGTTAACATCAGCGATGATATGGCCGGAAGGCTGGGCCGGCTCGCGGCTGAAAGGAGTATCCAGTTAAGTGTGCACGCCCCCTATTACATAAACCTCAGCACAAAAGATCCTGTAATGCGCCTAAAAACCAGGGGGCACCTGCTCAAATCTTTAAGGGCCGCCCGGCTGATGGGGGCAAAAACCGTGGTTTTTCACCCGGGGTCTGGAAAAGGGGAAAACCGCAGGGAAATATTTTTAACAGCTAAGACTTTCTTAAAAGAAATATTAGACGAAGCGAGGGAAGAAGGTCTATCAGGCATATTCCTGGCTCCCGAGACCGGGGGGAAGAAAAATCAGTTGGGCTCACTGGAGGAAGTTCTGGAATTATGCGAACTGGGGAGAGAGATAGTGCCGGCTGTTGACTTCGGACATATGCACGCTATCAGCGGAGGCGGCTTTACCGGTAAATTACCTTTTGCCGCAGTTTTGGATTTGGTGGAAAAGAGTTTGGGCAGGGAGTACCTGCAAAACCTTCATGTCCATTTCAGCCCGGTAGAGTTCACCGGCGCTGGTGAAAAAAAGCACTGGACTACGCTTGAAACCCGCTTCGGGCCGGACTTTACTCCTCTGGCCGAGCTAATAGCGGAAAGGGGTTTAACTCCGACTATAATTTGTGAATCAGCTGGCAGGCAGGCTGAAGATGCTATGATTTACAGGGATATATATCGAGGGATGTTGAGACGTGAGAAGTAAGAAAACAAGTCTTAGGGCGTAAGCATGCTTGTAAGTTTTATGGGTCAAAGGCCCATAAGGAATACAGGATATACCTACGACCTATAACCTACGGCTAAAATGACACAGGAGAACCGTCCTCTTGTATGCAACCTTAGCCCACGACACATACGACCTACAACTAAAAGAGGGGGCAAACCTTATGGAATGCCCCCTCTTAGTCAGTGGATTTCAACTTCATGCGCTCCACTGCGGCGCAGAATTTCAGCCGCTGAGTTGATTTTAGTTTCATCGGTGCGCACAGTGGTAAGGATCTTTCCTTCCCGGATTTTACCTTCATAAAACTTACCACGGTCTGCCGGAATACCCCAATCAATTAAACCACCCGCTATGCCGCCCGTTAAGGCTCCTGACAGCAGCGCAGCGATTGGGCCGGCGGCGATAAGCGGCCCGACGCCCGGGATAGCCAGAGCGCCAACCCCCATACCCAGGCCGGCCAGACCACCCAGCACTCCTCCAGTGGTTACGCCCGAATAAATATTCTTTTCGTCTGTTTCCACTGATTTACCTGTCACTTTACCTTTATCTGCCGCAAGAATGGATATTTCATCGTGAAAACCACTGCCGCGCAAATCTGAAGCGGCTTTTTCAGCCTGGTCACGCGAGTCGAATAGCCCAATTAATGTTTTAAGCAATATTTATCCTCCTTTGGTTTTTTTGGCATTTTATATAGTGCCCACGAGAATTATTAATTATTCTTGTTATTATGGGGATAATTTTTTTAAAAGGATAAAAGCTTGGTTAACTTTTTGTTCTATTTTGATATAATATTGTATGTTGTTGCAGCGACCAACAAAAATGAGGAGGTTTGATAATGCTGCCAACTCCTAAAAAGTTTTTTGTTACAGCTGGGAGTTCTGAGGGGAAAAATCCTTTAAACGCGTTTGACAACGCTTTGCTTAAGGGAAGAATCGGGAATCTGAATCTTATGCGGGTTACCAGTATCCTGCCTCCTGGCGTAGCATACTGCCCGGGCCTGGAGATTCCACCCGGCTCGCTTGTACCCACAGCTTATGGCTATATCATAAGCGATATTCCCGGTGAGTTTATTGCCGCCGCAGTGGGTGTGGGTTTTTCACATGACACTTTCGGGGTTATTATGGAATATTCCGGTAAATGCAGCAAAGATGATGCGACACAGGCAATAGAAAGGATGTTGGCAGAAGCTTTTGAAACCAGAGGAATGGAGTTGAAAGGCATAAAAATCGCCGCCACGGAACATCACGTGGAGAAGATTGGCTGCTCCCTGGCTGCGGTACCTCTCTGGTATTAATAATTAAAAAAAAGAAAGCGGAGGTGTGAGACTTGGATTCCAAACTCGATATGTGGTTTACTGAGTATCAGACTAAGGATGTAAGAATCTCTTTGCGCACTAAAAAAATTCTGCACCAGGAGAAAACGCCGTTTCAGAGTTTGGCTGTCCTAGACACAGACCAATTTGGACGCGTACTGGTCCTGGACAATATTATTCAAACTACGGTGCTGGATGAATTTGTATACCATGAAATGATCACCCATGTGGCGCTTAACACCCACGCCGCTCCCAGACGTGTGCTTGTAATAGGCGGCGGTGATGGAGGGACGGTGCGGGAGATAGTGAAGCACCAGACTGTTGAGAAAGTCGTTCACTGTGAGATAGATGGCGCTGTTGTAGAGACCTCCCGCAAGTACCTGCCTGAAATCAGCTGTGCCATGGATAACCCCAGGGTGGAAATCATAATCGATGACGGCATAAAACACGTCAGGGACAACAAAAACACCTATGATGTAATCATCGTTGACTCTACTGATCCAATAGGGCCTGCGGAAGGGCTTTTCAGCGCCTCATTCTATAATGACATCTCTAACTCACTTAAAGACGACGGTATTTTTGTCGCCCAGACCGAGTCGCCTTTTTTCAACCGGGATCTTATTCCCCGGTTGTACAGGGATATATCAGGGATCTTCCCGTTAACTCGCCTTTTTTTAGCTAATATACCTACCTATCCGGGAGGGCTTTGGACCTTCACCATGGGATCAAAAAAGTACGATCCATGTGATACAGATACGGTACGGACACCTGATTTTAAAACAAGATATTACAGCCCGGACATTCACCGGACCTGTTTTATCCTGCCTCCATTTGTGCAGGAATTGTTGGGATAATAAAGGGAAACCATATAAACAAGTTGCTGATGCTGGAGGCCTAAAGATGCTGGAGTTTACAGAAAGGTGTCCTGGTTGTTTTATTGGCAGCACCGAAAAATATAACCAGGCTGGGATAGTTATTATCGGCGCTCCCATGGATTTTACAGTTAGCTTCCGGCCCGGCACCAGGCAGGGTCCGCAGAGGATCCGCCAGGTGTCGCACGGTCTGGAGGAATACAGTGTTGACCTTGACCTTGATCTGGCTGACCGCAGCTATTACGATGCCGGGGATGTGATCCTGCCGTTCGGGGCAGTCCAGGAAAGCCTCCGCCGGATTGGACTAGTGACAGCCGAAATACTAGCTGGCGGTAAATTCCCGTTGGTTCTGGGCGGTGAGCATTTGATATCATATGCTTCCATTAAAGAAGTGGCGGGTGCACATCCCGGACTTGTGGTGCTCCACTTTGACGCCCATACTGATTTAAGAGATGAATATTTTGGCGAACGATTGTCCCATGCCACTGTTATGCGCAGGGTTGAGGAGATGATTGGAGGCAAAAACCTCTACCAGTTCGGCATTCGCTCAGGCACAAGAGAAGAGTTTGATTTCGCCCGCGAGAATTGCAATATCTTCGTAGATAAGGTTGTGGAGCCGCTTATAGAAATTTTGCCGCAGATCAAAGGAAGGCCGGTATATGTTTCCCTGGACATCGATGTTGTGGACCCGGCTTACGCTCCTGGCACCGGAACTCCGGAACCGGGTGGATGTACGGTCAAGGAGATTATGCGGGCTGTTCACCTGCTTGCTGAATTGGATCTTGTAGGGTTTGATCTGGTTGAAGTCAGCCCGCTATATGATCCTTCCGAGAGGACCGCGCTTCTGGCGGCAAAGATTGTGCGTGAGACAATTCTTGCTCTGGGCGGGAAGAATGAGTATAAATAAAAATACTATTTGACTTAGAACAAGGGATTAGTTATACTATACTATGTCAGCGATGACCAACTGGGTATCGCGGATGAATACGGAGCTGTGGTGTAGTGGCCTAACATGCCTGCCTGTCACGCAGGAGATCGCGAGTTCGACTCTCGTCAGCTCCGCCATTTTTTTGCCACGGTAGCTCAGTTGGTAGAGCAGCGGACTGAAAATCCGCGTGTCGTTGGTTCGATTCCGACCCGTGGCACCAGTATTATCAAGCCTTCCGGGGTTTATCCCGGAGGCGTTTTTTCGTTTTTGATGCCCATTTGGTGCCCCAAATTGTTTGATTACATGCTATCTGATTTACCAAGACATCAATTTAGTACTCCTCTCGATTTTACCCAAAAAGACCTACACGCTTGGCTATTAGAAGAATACCCTCATGAGAAAAACAAAATTAATGAGTATTTTGATGAATCTGATTGTATGAGTGATGAGGATGACACATTGGATTGATCTCTCCCAGGTGTGATATACAATAAAAATACCTCTCGTTATCATATACTTAAGGTCCTATTTGAACGGTAATACTGACCGTTCATTTTTTTCAAGTTGCTCTTTGATAACTGGAAATAAGAATTTTAATTTATAGTTAATATTTCGCATGGCTATTCACCGACCATTCGCGAAATGGCCAGGATAACAGACACCGGCGTTGGCACTGTTCACAAACATCTTAACGAGCTCATTTATGGCTGTTACGTTAAGGATGAGCAGCCGCGCCGACGTCTACTCCGGGTGGTGAAAGACTATGACTAAGCTTTACCGGTCTCCTGTCCGGGTCGAACTGGACGCTTAGCAGCGGCCCAGGCATTTCCGCTGGCTCGGGCGGTGGCACAGGGTTTTCAGCTGTGTGGCACAAGAGGATGAACGCCACTGGTTAAGCCGGCTAAGAAATTCGGATCCGCAGCGCTACCGCTGTGAAACATATCAAGGTATGGTATGTGATTTATTTTTTGCGAAAGATGAGGGGACCTGGGTTTTGGAGCGGGTTTGGGACTAGTCTGGAATATTTCTTTTAAAGGAATTGCAAAGTAAGCTTTTTTCAATTTAATAATTTTATGGTAAACTGGAATTAGTCGGGAGGTGCATTATATGAATTTGATAAAAAGAATTAACGTAGACATGGAAGTTTGCCACGGGGCGGCCTGCATAGTGGGGACCAGAATTCCTGTATCCGTAATACTTGATAATCTTGCGTCTGGTTTAAGCCGTCAAGATGTTCTAAAAAGCTATCCTTCTTTATCTCCAGACGATATCGATGCTGCCCTGGCTTATGCTGCCTTGCTGGCAAAAGAGCAGCACATAGCCTTGTAGAAAGGAATAGGAATGAAAATTAAAGTTGATGAAAACTTGCCTGTAGATGTTGCTGATTTTCTCGGGAACGCTGGTTATGATGCTGAAACCGTATATTCAGAAGGAATAGAGGGTTGCACAGACAAGTATTTGATAACAGCTTGCAAAAAGGAAAAGCGGGTTTTAATAACTCTAGACAACCATGTCAGCAAGATAAGGGCATACCCTCCAAATGAATATTGCGGCATAATTGTTCTGAGAATTGCAAATCAAAGTAAGCCCGGTGTCTTAAGCTTGGTAGAAAAACTATTGACTCTTTTGAGAAAAGAATCGAATATGAGTAATCGTTTGTGGATCGTTGAGGAGGAGAGGGTCCGGGTACGTTGGTAGAAAATCTTCTTAGTGTTATTATAAATTCATTTTACCAACTTGCACTGGTATAGTTTTCTCCGGTTTTAATGCCGGGATCTTTTCTTTTCTGCTTCCAAAATCGTGTTGGTTCGATTCCGACCCGTGGCACCATCTTCAGTCAAGCCCCGCAAGGTTTTGCGGGTTTTTTGGTTTTTTTGAGAAAACAGCAAAATAATTAGAGTGTGCTAAAAGTGTGCCGAGTTTTAAAAAGGCCAATTTTTTGATGAGAAAATGAAGCACTAATAGGTAAAGGAACGAAGGAGGAATTTTA
>CAZJGV010000115.1:0-10002 GCA_964545615.1 uncultured Pelotomaculum sp. | reverse complement strand
ATAAAATCTGTACGTATTAGAGTTGGACTTTTAGTCAACTAGGGTGGTACCGCGAGATCAGACTCCCGTCCCTTTGTGAGGACGCGGAGTTTTTTATTTTGAAAGGGGAAATGTCAGTTGAAGGAAATTCTCGAACTCCTCGAAAACGACTCCAGGTTGACCCCGCAAACAATAGCGGTCATGTTGAATATGAAAGAGGATGACGTAATTCGCGCTATTAAGGAACTAGAAGAAAAAAATATAATTGTTGGTCACTTCACCCTGGTTAACTGGGAAAAAGTGGGGGAGGAAAAGGTTTCAGCTATTATTGAAGTAAAGATCACCCCCCAGCGCGATTTAGGGTATGATGCTGTTGCCATGCGCATTTGCCGATTCCCGGAAGTTAAAACTGTGCGCCTGATGTCCGGGGCATATGATCTGGCTGTCCTAATTGAAGGGCAGACCATGCGGGAAGTGGCGACCTTCGTAACTCAAAAATTAGCCTCGATTGAACATGTATTGAGCACCGCCACTCATTTTGTGCTCAAGAATTATAAGTATAATGGCGTTATTGTGGATGATGGTGAAGAAGACAGGAGGCTGATGGTAACCCCATGACAACGCAAACTGACTGGCTCAGCCGGATAAATCCAACTGTACGGAACATACAGCCTTCGGGGATCAGGCGCTTTTTTGACCTTGTGGCCGAGATGAAGGGTGTTGTTTCATTGGGAGTTGGCGAACCAGATTTTGTGACTCCCTGGCATATCAGGGAAGCCTGTGTCTATGCCCTTGAAAAAGGTTATACCATGTACACTTCCAACCATGGCCTGCTTGAGCTAAGGCAGGAGATTGCCCGCGACCTGGAGGACAGTTACGGAGTTTCCTACAATCCGCGCGAAGAGGTCTTAATTACCGTGGGTGTAAGTGAAGGATTTGACCTGGCCATGCGTACTATCCTGTGTCCGGGAGATGAGGTTCTGATCCCTGCGCCTTCATATGTTTCTTACGCGCCAGTAACCATGATGACCGGCGCTGTGCCGGTCTTCCTGAATACTTCGATGGAAAGCGGTTTCCAGGTAAGCCCGGAGATGGTGGAAAAGGCTATTACGCCCAAAACCAAGGTTATGGTTCTGTGCAATCCGAACAACCCCACCGGATCAATCATAGACCGAAAAAGGCTGCTGGAAATTGCAGAGATAGCCAGAGCCTATGATCTGATCATTATTTCCGATGAGATCTATGGCAGACTTACCTATGTGGGTGAGCATACCTGCGTGTCATCCCTGCCGGGCATGCGCGAGCGCACTATCCTATTGAACGGTTTTTCAAAGTCTCACGCTATGACAGGTTGGCGGGTAGGATATGCCGCGGGGCATCCCGACTTTATTTCAGCCATGACCAAAATTCACCAGTATACCATGCTTTGCGCTCCCATTACCGCCCAGGTTGCCGCCCTGGAAGCTTTAAAAAAGGGGAAAACCGCCATGCATAAAATGGTGGAGCAATACAACCACCGCCGACGTCTGGTTTTACATGCCTTCCGGGAAATAGGACTGCCCTGCAGTGAACCCCGCGGCGCTTTTTACGCCTTTCCCGAAATTAAAGGCACCGGACTTTCTTCAGAAGATTTTGCCCAGCAGCTTCTGAAAGAGGAAAAAGTGGCTGTTGTTCCCGGCAATGCCTTCGGTGAACAGGGAGAAGGTTTTATCCGCTGTTCGTACGCCGCTTCAGTAGATACTCTGACCGAGGCTTTCAGGCGCATGAACAGCTTTGTCAGGCGCAGGGAAAATAAGGGGAAGGTTGTAACCGTTTCATTCGGCAAAAACGAGTCTAAGAAAGAAGGAATTTGCCGGACTGTATAGAACATAGTTTGGTCTGGGGTGTTCACCCGTGACTCTTTTATGAGAATAAAAGAAAAAAAGCAGTTCTTGAGGACGGTAGAAAATGGCTTTATCAATTATTTTAACTCTGCTGCCAATAGCACTAATTGTTGTGCTGATGACCTGGCGGCGTCTGGCGGCGGATATCAGCGGGACGGCAGGATGGATTCTGGCTCTGGTTATTGCCATTCTTTTCTTTAACACTTCACTCGAAGTCGGCTTGCGGTCCAGCCTGGCGGGTATTATATCCTCCTTCCCGGTGTCCCTGATGGTACTAACCTCAATCCTGCAAATAACCTTTATGGAAGCGACCGGCGCCATAAAAAGGATAGTTGTGTTTGTAAAAACTCTGGCCCCCGCGGATAAGGCGGTACAAATCATGCTGCTGAATATGGGAGCCGGTACCCTGCTGGTGTCCATCGGCGCCACTCCGGTGTCCATACTGCCGCCGATCCTGGTGGCTTTGGGTTATTCAACCTTTGTCGCCGTAGCCCTGCCCGCACTCGGTTTTGACGCCCTGTGCACCTTTGCCCTGCTTGGCTCGGCCCTGGTCCTCTTTTCTGATTTAACCGGAACTCCATTAATAGAATCAGCCCAGGTTTTTGCTAAATTTTTACCTATTGTCTCCACTCTGATTGGTTTTGGTATGCTCTGGATCGTGGGCAAATTTAAGCTGATGAAGGAAGGCTTTATTCCCTGCCTGCTGGCCGGCATCACCAACGGCGGCATGGCCATTGTTATGAGTCATACCCCCTTTCTAAGAAATGGTGTTGTTTTAACCGGTGTGGTAGCCGGCTTTTTTACCATACTGGTCATGGTGATGTATTTGAAGCTTTTAGGCAGGCCTATCATCGACCGGACAATTTTATCGGAAGAAGATCTGGCGGTAGAAAAAGGAATGCGACTGACGAAAGCTTTGTCCCCCTGGTTGATCCTGATAGCGGTGCTGTTTTTCATAAACTACTTCCCGCCCTTGAAGAACCTGTTGTTTACCGAATTTGCCATGGCAGTCTCTATTATTCCGGGACAAAGGATAATAACCAGAATGATCTGGAACGCGTACACCTGGGTTTTGATTAGCACCATTGTAGCTGCAATATGGTTTAAGCCGTCCGGCAAAATGGTCAAAAACACACTGATTAAGTGGCTTAAGCGCGCGCTCAGGCCGACCTTCTCAGCAGCGATTTTTTTTGCCATTGCCTTTGTTATGAATAATTCCGGTCTGCAAAACCTGGGCGGGGTTTACAAAATTGTTGATCAAAATTCCAACATGATCTGGAACCTGGCGCACGTATCCGCTACGGCCTTTGGTACAGCTTACCCGCTTATCAGCAGTTACCTGGGGCTCTTCGGGGGGTTTGTCACCGGCAGCGAGGCTTCAACTATCGCCATGTTTACCAAGTACCATATGCTCACATCGCAGATGCTTAAAGTAAACGCTCTGGTGGTATCCGCGGTAACCGCCATAGGCGGCGGGTTGGCCAGTGTTATTTCCCCCGCCAAGCTGCAAAACGCGGCAGCCACTATTGACGCTCTGGGTATCGAAAGTGAAGTAATCAAGACTACGTTTATTATATCCATAATAATGACGCTTGTGGCAGGAATCATCGCCATGGTTTTTGCGCAAATTATGTGAGCCGCAGGCTGGTAAGATTATGGGTTTATATAGAGAGATGGAAATTTTGCGGAGGTGATTTTTTTGAAGGAGCTCCTTTCCGGCAACGAGGCTATTGCCAGGGGCGCTTTTGAGTCCGGCGTGACAGTTGCCGCAGCTTATCCGGGTACGCCCAGCACAGAAATATTAGAAAATTTCTCCCGCTACCCCGGTATTTACGCGGAGTGGTCGCCCAATGAAAAAGTAGCCATGGAGGTTGGTATCGGCGCTTCCATCGCAGGCGCACGCACGCTGGTGACCATGAAACATGTTGGTGTCAATGTGGCCGCCGATCCACTGCTCACCTTTGCCTACACCGGTGTAAACGGGGGTTTGGTCCTGGTTTCAGCAGACGACCCCGGTATGCACAGTTCCCAGAACGAGCAGGATAACCGCCATTACGCACGGTTTGCCAAGATACCTCTGCTGGAGCCCTGCGACAGCCAGGAGGCCAGGGACATGGTGGGACTGGCCCTGGAGATCAGCGAGCAGTTTGACACTCCTGTAATGCTCAGAACCACTACCAGGGTGGCGCACTCCCAGAGCTTTGTTGAAACAGGCGAGCCCAAGCCGGGCACTGCCCGCGGCTACGTGAAAAACGCTAAAAAGTACCTGATGGTACCTGCGTTCGCCAGGATGCGCCGGGCTGCACTGGAAGTAAGGCTGGCAGGTCTTAAGGAGTATGCTGAGAAGAGTCAGTTAAACTTTATAGAATGGCGGGATAAATCGGTTGGTGTTATCACCAGCGGCATCAGCTATCAATATGTAAGAGAAGCCCTGCCGGATGCTTCAGTTCTAAAGCTGGGGATGACCAATCCGCTGCCGGAAGGGTTGATCAGTCAGTTCGCCGCCGGTGTGCGCCGGCTGTTTGTGATTGAAGAACTTGAGCCTTTTATTGAAGAGCAGGTCAAAGCGATGGGGTTGGCGGTAGCCGGTAAGGAACTGATCCCCAATACCGGGGAACTGGACGCGGGAATTATCTCCGAAAAATTTATTGAGACTGGCCTAAAGCCGGCTTTGCGGGATATGGTGGTGAAGCCCGATTTGCAGGGCGCGCCCGAGGTCCCCGGCAGGCCGCCGGTATTGTGCCCGGGCTGTCCCCACAGGGGTATATTCTTTATTCTAAAACGCCTTAAACTAAACGTGACAGGAGATATCGGCTGCTATACCTTAAGCGGGCTGCCGCCGTTGGAAGCCATGGACTGCTGTATCTGTATGGGCGCCAGCATCGGCGCCGCGCATGGTATGGGCAAAGCTAACCCCGCGCTGGTGGGGCGCACAGTGGCGGTGATCGGAGACTCCACCTTTCTTCATTCCGGCATCACCGGGCTGTTGAACATGGTCTATAATAATGGTGCCGGCACCGTGATTATTCTGGATAACCGTACTACCGCGATGACCGGCCATCAGCAGCACCCAGGAACAGGATTGTCCTTAATGGGTGAAAAGGCGCCGGCTGTAGACCTTGAAGCGCTGGTGAGGGCGCTGGGCGTTAAGCGGGTAAGAGTGGTCGATCCACTGGATCTGGCTGAAACCAAAAAAGCTATTCAGGAAGAAACAGAGGCCGGAGAGCCGTCAGTAATTATCGCCCGCCGGCCCTGCGTCCTTTTAACCAAGGTTACGGAGCCTGCCATTGTGGCCCAGCCGGAGAAGTGTATTGGCTGCAAAGCCTGTATCCGCCTTGGCTGTCCGGCTATTTCAATGAAAGACAAAACGGCCGGGGTGGATCCTCTGGCCTGTACCGGCTGCGGCCTGTGTCTCCAGGTGTGCGCTGAGGCGGCGCTGGTGAAAGGGGGGAAGGCCGGTGCTTAAACCAGTTGATATTTTAATGGTTGGTGTCGGAGGTCAGGGGACCATCCTGGCCAGTAGAATTCTGGCCCTGGCAGCTCAGGAAGCCGGCTATGACATTAAGGTTTCTGAAATACACGGGATGGCCCAGCGGGGTGGCAGTGTGGTCACCCAGGTGCGTCTGGGCGAAAAAATTTATTCCCCCCTGATTGCCACTGGCGGGGCGGATGTGCTGCTGGCTTTTGAAAAACTGGAGAGTCTGCGCCTTCTCGCTTCACTGAAGTCCGGTGGAACGATAATCATTAACGAACAGGAAATTCCTCCGGTGCCTGTCCTGACCGGAGCGGCTGAGTACCCGCGGAACATTCTGGAGTTTATACGCTCCAAAGCGCCGAACACAGTGTCGGTCGATGCCCACAAGATCGCCAGAGAGTGCGGTAATCCCAAGGCCGCCAACGTGGTCCTGCTGGGGGTGATGGCCCGTAGCCTCCCCATAGAACGGGGAATTTGGGAAAAGGCGCTTGGCCGGCGTGTGCCGCCCAAATTGCTGGAAGTGAACAAAGCTGCCTTTGCGGCGGGATATGACTATAAATAACAAGAATATTCGCTAAGAAATGATTTAAAAGGTGAATAATGAACCCCGGAGCAATACGTCTATTAATCCGGGGTTCATTTTTTAGCCCGACACACACTAGCAAACGGGGACGGTTCCCGCCTTGCCTGGTTATTTCTGGATCCCGCGGGAATGTATTCGGGTGGGATAACAATGCGTATCGTATCACGAAAATATTGGCTGCGTGAAATGGAACGTTTGACTTATTGGGTTATATGGTTTATGTTTTAATTACTTAATGGTTTAGTTGTTTAATTGTTTTTGGTGGGAGAGATTTTTATGTGCAGCAGTGATAACCTGAGCCGGAACATTGATCGTTTAGAGACAGCCCTCAACAAGACAATAAAAAGAATAAGGGCAGATATGGTCAATCTCGAAGAAGGTTTAACATCGTCGCAATTCTATGTTTTGGCTCTCTTGCTGAAAAACAAGCTAACTGTTACAGAAATAGCGAAAGCTTTAAATGTTAAACCCAGCGCGGTAACCTCAATTCTGGACCGGATGCATGATAACGGTTTTATTGTAAGAAGAAGGGATGAGGCTGACCGGCGCTTGGTGATGGTCGGGATAACCGCTAAAGGACAAAGCGTTTTTGCTACCTCTCAGGAAAAACGTCATAAAATAGTGGAACACTATTTTAGCTGCCTTACAGATGAGGAAATAGAATTGCTGGTAAATGTTTTTGAAAAGGTGGCGCATTCAATCGATACTGAACATGTAAAATAATTTTAGCCCTGACCGGTAATTATTTCATTGTTGCTGAGTAAATGAACAATCAGCCCCACAGGGGTTGTCTTTGTTTTTTTGAACAGAATATAAGGGTATAAGCAGTAAGGCGGGTCACCCGCCCGAGTTCTTGACAGGCCGGGGCAACAAGGGTTAATCTAAATATAAATTGGAACCAGGGTGGAAGAAATTGGTCATAAATTACCGCATACCGGTAAGGGGGTTAATTCATACATATGAGCGGCATAGTTGATGAGATTCGCGTGAATTTGTCAAAAGCGCTGGAGGGTTCGCTGCAGACGGCACGTTCCAGTGGGGCTATCAAGGTGGAACAAGTACCGGTATTTGCTGTGGAAGTGCCGCGGGAAAATGAGCACGGTGACTTTGCCACCAATTTAGCGATGGTACTGGCCAAGCCCGCCAGAATGGCGCCCCGCAAGGCGGCAGAAATACTGGTGCAAAATTTTTCTCTGCCCTGGGTGGAACGGGTGGAAATAGCCGGTCCCGGTTTTATTAATTTTTATCTTAATCCGGGTTGGGTTTACCAGTCCCTGCCCCTGATCATTGCCCAGGACGGCGACTACGGCCGTGTAAACTTGGGAGAAGGCAAGAAAGTTCAGGTTGAGTTTGTCAGCGCTAATCCAACGGGACTTTTACATATGGGCAACGCTCGGGGCGCGGCGCTTGGTGACAGTATTGCCGGCATTCTGGACTTTGCCGGTTACGAAGTCACCCGTGAATTCTATATTAATGACGCCGGCAACCAGATCGAAAATTTCGGCCTTTCTCTGGAAGCCCGCTATCTGCAGTTGCTGGGGCAGGACACGCCTGTGCCGGAGGAGGGATATCACGGGGAAGATATTCTGGCCTCCGCCATTGCTTTTAGAGACAAATACGGCGCCGCTTATGCCGGCGCCCAACCGGAGGAACGCCGTCCCGCCCTGGTGGCTTTTGCCCTGGAGGAGAAGCTCCAGGCTATCAAAAAATCTCTGGGCGATTTTGGCGTACGGTATGATGTCTGGTTTTCCGAGCAATCCCTGCATGACTCCGGTGCTATTCTTGATACCCTGAGCTTTTTAAAAGAGCGCGGTTATATTTACGAAAACGAGGGCGCCCAGTGGTTTAAGGCAACAAGTTTGGGAGTTGAAAAAGACGAAGTGGTAGTAAGGTCAAACGGCATTCCCACTTACTTTGCTTCCGACATAGCTTACCACCGCAACAAATTCCAAAGAGGCTTTGATTGGGTTATTGACATCTGGGGCGCCGATCACCACGGACACGTGCCCAGAATGAAGGCAGCGGTAGCCGCCCTAGGTTTTGAGCAGGCTTCACTGGAAGTGGTGATCATGCAGTTGGTCCGGCTTTACAAGGGGGGCGAGATAGTCCGCATGTCCAAGCGTTCCGGCCAGTTTGTGACCCTGGAGGAACTTGTTGGGGAGGTGGGCCAGGACGCTGCCCGCTATTTCTTTGTCATGCGCGGCTCCGACAGTCACCTGGATTTTGACCTGGACCTGGCTAAAGCGGAAACCAACGAGAACCCGGTCTATTACATCCAGTACGCTTACGCCCGCATCTGCAGTATTTTAAGGCAATACGGAGAGCAGGGCGGACAAATGCCCGAGGCCTCTAAAGTAGATTTTAATTTGTTGAAAGAAGAGTACGAACTGGCTCTGGCCAGAAAACTGGCCGATTTCCCGGAGGAAGTGGCTTCAGCCGCTGCCAGTCTGGCGCCTCAGCGCATTGCCCGCTACCTGCACGAATTGGCCGGGCTGCTGCACAGCTTTTACAACAGCCACAGGGTGATTACCACCGAACAGGTCCTTACCGAGGCCCGCCTGGTGCTGGTGAACGCCACCAGGATTACGCTGAAAAACGCTCTCGGCCTGCTGGGCCTGACCGCGCCGGAGAGGATGTAAGGACACCACACAGGATTTAAAAAGGCAGATGAAGGACATATAAAATCAGAGGTAAGGGAGTGAATCTACTTTTTGAGCGGCTTCTATTGACTGTTAGACGGGTAAAAAGTTAGAATGGGAGAGGCAGTTTTAAAAGCCTTTAACTGCTAAATAATCACAGGAGGCTGACCATGGCCAAATTCGTTTTTGTTACCGGCGGGGTGGTTTCTTCGTTGGGCAAGGGGATAACGGCCGCCTCCCTGGGGCGTCTTTTAAAAAGCCGCGGGCTGAAGGTGGCTATCCAGAAATTGGACCCTTATATCAACGTAGACCCGGGTACAATGAGCCCTTATCAGCATGGGGAAGTTTTCGTCACCGAAGATGGCGCTGAAACGGATCTGGACTTGGGTCACTATGAGCGCTTTATCGACATAAATATCTCCCGTAGCTGCAATGTTACAACCGGCGGTATTTACAGCGCGGTCATCAATAAAGAGCGCCGGGGCGACTTCCTCGGCGGCACGGTTCAGGTAATCCCCCACATTACCAACGAAATAAAGGAGCAGGTACGCCGCGTGGCCAGCGAGTCCGGCGCGGATGTGATCATAACTGAAATCGGGGGCACTGTCGGCGACATTGAGTCACTGCCTTTCCTGGAAGCGATTCGCCAGTTAAAAGGTGACCTGGGCAAGAGGAATGTGGTTTACATTCATGTGACGCTGGTTCCTTACCTGCGGGCCGCCAATGAGCTTAAAACCAAGCCCACCCAGCACAGCGTCAAGGAATTAAGAGGCATTGGCATCCAGCCGGATGTTATCGTCTGCCGTACGGAAAGACCACTGACAAAGGATATGGAAGAAAAACTGGCCCTGTTCTGTGACATTGATAAAGATGCTGTAATCCAGGCCATAGATGCGCCGTCTATTTATGAAGTTCCTTTGATGCTGGAGGAAGAAGGTCTGGCTGACATAGTTCTTGAAAAGCTGGGCGTAACTACAGATCCCCCCAATCTTAGCGACTGGAGGGAAATGGTGGTAAGGCTGAAAAACCTGCGCTATCAGGCTACCATAGGACTGGTGGGCAAATATGTTTCCCTGCACGATGCATACCTGAGTGTGGCCGAGTCGCTGCGCCACGCCGGGTTTTACCACGGTTGCGCCATCGAAATAAACTGGATTAACTCGGAAGAAGTGACCCGGGCTAACGCGGATGAGATGTTAAGAGGGATCGACGGCATCCTGGTACCGGGCGGTTTTGGTGACCGGGGCATTGAAGGAAAAATAGAGGCCATTCGTTTTGCGCGTGAAAACGGTATACCTTATTTGGGGCTTTGTCTCGGTATGCAGCTGGCGGTGGTGGAGTTTTCCCGCAATGTAGCCGGCTGGCGTGACGCCAACAGTACCGAATTCAACCCCATGACTTCCTATCCGGTGATAGACTTGCTGCCGGAGCAGAAAGAACTGG
>CAZJGV010000114.1:0-10032 GCA_964545615.1 uncultured Pelotomaculum sp. | reverse complement strand
CATAAGTGAGAGGTTTTTTATTCTGAAAACAGGCGGAAGGCATTTTATTTACTCGGTTTAAGATTGACTCCCTGTGATAATCTGTAAACTATCAACTGGTTAAGGCTGACATTTTCCTCTTTTGCTTTCTCAGAAAGATTTCGATGGAGAGACTTCGGAATCCTAATCCGAAGTTGTCCGGAATACTCGTTAGTTATTGGTTCCGGTACAGGGTGACCAATTTCCAGACAGGTCTCTACCCAGCATTTTTTGGCGTCCTCTACGTTAACCAGTGCTTCCTCCGGGGTCTCCCCGTCAGACATACAACCAGGAAGGTCGGGAATAGTGGCCAGCCAGCCTCCTCCTTCATCTTCGTTGAGTCTTCTTAGTTTTATTTCATAAGGTAAGTTAAGGTAGTATTCGATATTTTTCATCTTTACCTTTCCTCCTGTATTTTATTAATCAGCATAATAGCTTCCTTAACGTAAATAGCTTTGATAGGTTTGGCTTTAGGGATAGACAGTTTATCTCCGGGAGGTAGTTCTGGATGATAATAAATATAATGGCTGGAGCCCCCTGACGGCTGTCTGCGAGTAAAGCCGTTCTTTTTAAGTAGTATATCTAAGTCATCAAAATTTACGTCTTTGGGGTTATTAACTATCCGTTCGTATAGCTTATCCCGCCGAGTCATTTAATACCAACTCCCTGAAGATATGGTATCATATGCGGAACCATCAGTCAACAAAGAGACCTGAGAATTAAGAAACATGACGGTCTAAACACCAAGAGTCCGCCGGGTTTTAAACCAACTAAATGATTAATAAGCTTGTCGGGTTGACTCCTTCCTGGCGGGCCGCTTTTTTCCTAAAATTCATGTAGCTTTATCTTTTATTGTGAAAGAATTTGGAAAATTATTATTCCAGGAATATAAACAAAGAAGGAGGCACTTGATTCCCTGTGGAAATTATTACAATATGAGATTATTAACGGGGACTATTTCTATAATGCAAATATGGTGGAATTAACGAAGTATGAGGAAATAAAGACATGGGGAAAGTAGAAATAATTAGAACTTTTAGTAACGGGTCAATAGCTATTAAGTGCGGATTTTGTGAAGGTAGCGGTAACTATCCGCAAGAGCCTTATGACGATGAATTAGTATGTACTGCCCCGTGCCCTGTCTGCAATGGTAAAGGAATTAACATATTTTGGGGTGATGGGGAAGATCTGATCATTTGTAGATGTTGCGATGGTAGTGGAAGGGGCTTGGGATGATGGGGGTTACTTTGTTGGCGACACTTGTGGTGTCTACAAAAAACAAAAGAATAAAGTTATTGATGTCATACAACAGGGCTATACACTTACTATTTTTATCCAGCTTACTAATGTTCAAGGTCTCCGAAAGCAAGGAGTTTTGAATAGTTGATCTTACGGGATTGGCATCTCTACCGTTGCTACGAGAGTCAAGCTTGGAATTTGACAATTCCAAGCCGGTTAGATTTTTATATGGAAAAAGGTTGCTGAACCACTTTTATAGATAGTGGTTCTCGTGCTTTTGTGACCTTATTAGGGATTAATTAATAGTTATATTACCTTTAAAGGTTTCGTAAATATAGACAAGCAGTCTCTAGGGGGTGTATAATTTTGGATAAGGACAAGTCCAAGACAGATAGTCTTGAGAGCTTGGACAAGGATAAAGGGGGGAGAAAAATGGCTACTCAATTACAGCCAACTCCTACATTATACGGCAAGGATGCCGAAGCTGTCCTGGAGCAAATAAGCAAAAAGCCTACTAAGGAACAAAAAAGAAAGGCAGAAGAACGGAAGGCTTTTTTTGCTGCAATTAAGAAAAAGGGATTACGGTAATAAATAACCAATGGAATATAAATTTAATCCTAAAGCAGTTAACTTGGCTAAATTAACTGAAAAAGAACTCAGTGATTTAGCCATTTTTAATTGTGGCGACTTAGAGATGAATGAGTTTTTCCGTGAATATGCCTTTTCAGAACAACAAATGGGTATGAACACAACCATCCTTCTCTATTATATGGGGGAACTTGCGGTAGCATGTTCAATATGTTGTGATGCAATTCCTTTAAGTAAAACCGAGAAAGATGATGAGGGTGTTCCTTATCCCAGGGTACCTGCTATTAAAGTTGCTCGGTTGGGCAGGAGTATTAAGTTTCGGGATTGTAAGTTTGGTAAATTTTTTGTGGAATATGTAAAGCAGCTTGCTTATGAATTAAATGAAGATACTGTTGGAGTCGGGTTCCTAACTCTTGATGCTTATTCTAACAAGGTTGGTTATTATAAAGAGGAGTTAGGCTTTATTGAAAATGAGGCGGTTAAATCAAAGGAAGGACGACCTGTAAGCATGAGAGCAGACATCTTTGATTAAAATGTGTGATTTTCCAATCTCTTATTTTATAACGCTAATAAAAGAGGCAAACTGAATATACTTTTTCAGGCTACCCAACTTCGATTCCGGTCTCGGGCACCAGTTTAAAAGACTTCCAGGGTTCTGGAAGTCTTTTTCTGCGTATTATCCAACTGTTTTAAGCGTAAAGTACTGAGAAGCAACAAGGGGACGGAAGAAGCAAGAGAACCGTCCCCTTGCTTCCCCCTTGCTTCCTTTTTAATTGTTTTTGTCAGTGTCTGTCAGTTTATCGGGATCCGAAAAGTTAACGTTAAGATATATTTCTTCATTTATATCTTTTGTCTTTTTGCCATTGTTAAAAACATGTGACAAATTAAGGGATCTAATTATGTCTTTTTTGTTTTTATCTTGTTCCGTTGACATGCTGATAATCAGCTCCTTCTCTTCTTTATCTGCTTTATTTATCATGCTTAATTTATATATCTCTTATTCTCCGGGCATGCTGGATACAGGCTAAATTTTCTCCTCTATCAGCCCTCCTGCAGGATTTTCAATTTGTTAAAAACCCTAATTTAAGCAAGATATACATTTAAAATCAAGTATTTCAAAATAAATCTATCACCTGTCATCAAACGACAATATTCCCGAAGGATAATTGTTGTTTTGTGTCCAATTCTAACATTCATTTTGCCCGTGTAATACTCAGGGGAGGTAGTGTCACTGTGGATTTTATCTATAAGGATGGAAAGCCTGAAGGTGCGGTGGTAATTGCTCACGATGTCACCGAGCGCAGGCGGGCAGAGGAGGTCTTGAAGCGCGACCAGCAGCAGTTGGAAAAAATTATAACTCAGCATACCCGGGATTTGGAGGAGTCTAACCCGGAGCTGCGCCAATCGGAGGAACGATTTCACAAAGCATTTCACTCCAGTCCGGCTATGAAATCTATAACCAGGCTTAAGGATAACAATTATATCGATGTAAACAACAGCTTCGCCAACTCACTGGGCTACAGACGAGAAGAATTGGTAGGTCATGAACTCGATGTCTGGCTTGACCTGAAAAAGAGGGAAGCTATGATCAGGTATATCACTGAAAATGGTTCTATTAAGGATTTTGAAAGTAAATTTGTAAAAAAGTCAGGAGAGATTGTTTATGTATTAGCTTCTGTTGAAATTGTAAATCTCAACGGGGATAAGTGTTTATTGGTTACGGGGATAGACATCACGGAACGCATCAAGGCAGAAGAAGCTCTGCGCAGATCTCGGGAACTTTTCTCCAAGGCATTTGATTATGCTCCGCATTCGGTAGTAATCACCTCTTTAAAGGATGGAATAATTAGAAAGGTTAATCAAAGATTTCTATTGGATAACAGTTTTACAGAAGAAGAAGTTATTGGGCGATCTTCTATGGATCTGAACTTGTGGTTTAATCCTGATGACCGGATTGAAATGTTAAAACACCTTGAAGAAAAGGAAGTTTTTTCCAAAGAATTAAAGCTAAAAAAAAAGGGGGAAGTCCTTGATGTACTGTTTTTTGGCAGCAAAGTCTTCATAGACGGTGAAGAGTGTTTGCTGACCATTCAGAGTGATATAACCGAGCTTAGGACATATCAGAATGAGATGGCACGATTAGACAGATTGAACCTCATTGGAGAAATGGCCGCCGGGATTGGCCACGAAGTCAGAAACCCGATGACTACCGTGAAGGGGTTTTTACAGTTATTCAGAGAGAAGAAAGAGTTTGCTAATTATTCTGAACAACTAGATCTGATGGTGGAAGAAATCGACCGGGCAAACTCAATAATTACCGAATTTCTTTCTCTTGCCAAAAATAAGGCAATTGATTTAAATAGACGAAGCCTTAACAAGATTATAAGATCCTTATACCTTCTAATTCAGGCTGATGCTATGAAAAGTGATAAAAACATAACCTTAGAATTAGAAGATATTCCAATGCTGTTTTTGGACGAAAAGGAAATGCGCCAGGTAATATTAAATCTTGTGCGAAATGGCCTGGAAGCCATGCAGCCTGGTGGAAATTTAACTGTCCGCACTTACAATGAAGAAAGAGAAGTCGTATTATCTGTCCAGGATCAGGGGACAGGTATTAAGCCAGAATTATTAGAAAAGCTCGGCACACCTTTTTTTACTACCAAGGATAACGGGACAGGCCTGGGACTGGCGGTATGTTACAGCCTGGCGGCAAGGCACAACGCCAGAATTGATGTTATCAGCGGACCCGCGGGGACTACTTTCTACGTCAGGTTTAAGGTGAAAAACTAGCAGAAATGGCAGGTACCATGCCTGCCTTTAAATATAGCCTGGCCGGGTTACCCCGGCCAATTATTCACCGGAGAAGCGTTACTGGCAGGTTTTCAGCCTGCTTTTTTTTTGCTTCAGTTCTTTGCTTATCCGCTGCTTAAGATTGTTCGCAACCACTTAATCCTTTAAGCAATGATAACTTTAGCACGTAAAAGGTGTGTATAAAACCTGTAAAAGCAGGACTGAAGGCTTAAATGTAGTATGTATAAAAGTAATAGCATGAAAAAACGGGAGGCGGCCGCAGGTGGGGAGTATGGAAAAATATAAAGTTCCGGTTGAAAAACTAAAAAGAGTGTGTCACAGTAAGGAGCTGGATTTTTGTGATACAACAGCTGATATTGAGCCTCTTGACGGTTTTATCGGACAGGACAGGGCGGTCAGGGCCATGCAGTTCGGCCTGGCTATGAAAGCGCCGGGTTATAATATCTTTGTGGTGGGACCTCCCGGAACCGGAAAAAGCACCTACGTTCAGGCTATTGTGTCTCAGGCGGCGGCAGGCGCCCCGAGGTCAGGTGACTGGTGTTATATATACAATTTTACCGACAAAGACCGCCCGCTGGCAGTGTCACTTCCGTCGGGAGAGGGTCGTGGTTTTAAAAATGACATGGAAGAGCTGCTGTCCGATTTGAGGGTTACTATTCCCAAGGCCTTTGAAGGCGGTGATTATGAAAAAAAGAAGGACGCAATTGTCCAGTCGGTTAACCAGAAAATGACAAATTACTTCCTGGATATAGAAGCTGAGGCTCAGGATGCCGGCTTTGATATGAAGCGCACCCCGAACGGGATTATTTTCGTGCCGCTGAAGAACGACAAGCCGCTCACACCTGAGGATTACGAAAAACTCCCGGCCCAGGAGCGCAGGGAACTGGAAGAGAAAGGACGCAGGCTGCACAAGAAACTGGATGAGGCGTTTCACACCGGGCGGGTGCTGGAAAAGAAAGCGAGTGAAGAAATCGCCTCCCTGGAAAAGCAGATTGCTCTTTTCGCCGCCGGACCTCTGATAGACAGGCTGTTGGATAAGTATAGTGACTCCACCGCAATTGTTGATTACCTGAAGATGTATCTGGCGGATATAACCAACAACCTTGAAGTTTTCAAAAGTACGGCTGCGGCTTCCGGGCAGGTGTGTGTTCCCGTGCCGCAGGAGGAAGCGGATTCTTTTGCCCGCTACAGGGTAAACCTTTTTGTTAATAATGAGAAAAACGGGGGTGTCCCGGTAGTCATTGAGCCCAGTTCCAACTACTACAACCTTTTTGGGAAGATTGAATACAAGAGCCAGATGCTGTCCCTCAGCACAGACTTTTTAATGATCAAGCCTGGGGCAATCCACCGGGCTAACGGGGGATACCTGATCCTGCAGGCCAAAGATGTGCTCAGCGACCCGTTTGCCTGGGACACTTTAAAAAAAGCGCTCAAGTACCGGCAGGCTGCCGTGGAAAATATCGGTGAGCAGTACCGCCTGGTGCCGACGGTTACTTTAAGGCCGGAGCCGATAGCTCTCGACGTGAAGGTAGTTTTAATCGGCAGCCCGCAGATTTATCACCTGCTTTATCACCTGGACGAGGATTTCCAGAAGCTCTTTAAAGTCAAGGTTGATTTTGACACCGAAATGCCCCGGACACCTGAAAACCTGCGCCAGTACGCTTCCTTTGTAAATTCAGTTTGTCAGAGGGAGAGTCTGAAACACTTCAGCCGGGACGGCCTGGCCAGAATAATTGAGTACGGCTCCAGACTGGCGGGGCACCAGGAAAAACTGTCAACCAGGTTCAACGAGGTGATCGAAGTTGTTTATGAAGCCGCCTCCTGGGCACAGCTTGAGAGCGCCGGATATGTTGAGTCTGCTCATGTGGAGAAAGCTATAAAGGAAAAAATTTACCGTTCCAACAGACTGGAAGAGAGGATCCAGGAATTTATCACCCGGGGAACTATAATGATTGACACTAGCGGTGAAGTGGTGGGGCAGGTCAACGGGCTTTACGTGATTGAGTCGGGCGGTTATTCCTTTGGCAGGCCGTCAAGGATTACAGCGACGACCTATATGGGCCGGGGCGGGATTGTGAATATTGAGCGGGAAACTAAGATGAGCGGCAATATTCATTCTAAAGGTGTTTTAACCCTGACCGGATACCTGGGCGGCAAGTTTGCCCAGGAGAAGCCGCTGGGGCTGACGGCCCAGATAACCTTTGAGCAGCTTTATGACGGTGTGGAAGGTGACAGCGCGTCCAGCGCCGAGCTGTACGCCATCCTATCAAGCCTGGCGGACCTCCCGGTGAAACAGAATATGGCGGTTACCGGCTCGGTAAACCAGTTCGGTGAAATACAGCCAATCGGCGGGGCGACCGAAAAAATCGAGGGCTTTTTTGAGGTGTGCCGGGCCAAAGGTTTTACCGGCAGCCAGGGTGTGGTAATTCCGGCCCAAAATGTGGACAGCCTGATGCTCAAAGATGAGATATTGGAGGCTGTTAATAATGGACAGTTTCAAATATACGCGGTTAAGAGCATAGAAGAGGGGATTGAGCTTCTAAGCGGCGCTCCGGCCGGAAAAACAGGTGAGGACGGGATTTATCCCGAGGATAGTGTTTTCGGGCGGGTAGACCGGAAGCTGCGTGAGTTCAATAAAGGGTTGAGTAAAATTGACAGGGGGAATGCCGGGAAGAAAGAGCACAGCTGCGCGCCAGGTCAGAACTAAAAAAAACCGCTGTCAGCAGCGGTAAATCGTGAATCAAGAGGGAGCCTCGGTCCCGAGCTTGCTGAGTAGCGCCAGGGCTGCGGTGTCTTCCGGGCTGTCTTCACAGATTTCAACTTGTTCATCTTTATAACACCATTTGTCGGTATCTTTATCATAGTTTAAAGAGAATCCCTTAATAGATCTTATTTTTAGTTCATAAAGCAGCATAGACAGTCTGGGCAACCAGACCAGATCCCCCACATCGCGCAGGGAAAGAACGATTTTCTTCTCTTTTTCATGTCTGAGGATGATCGGCTCAATTATTTCCTCGCCCGCCTCCCCGTAGACAATGGTGAGGTCACCCACTTTGGGTTCCCAGGGTAAATACCTTGCCAACTCTTTGGCCAGTTCAACGCAGATCACCTTAAACCCTCCTTTGTCTCCGCCGGCTGATTAAATTGGCTGACTATTACAGGTCTATTATAACATTTATTTTACAAAAAAAGATATAAAGAAGGCCACACCTTGCGGCAGGCCTTCTAAAAAATTTAAAAAGGTCTATGCTTTTTCAGCGTATAATTAATACTGAACACGGCGCGTGCCGGGATACCGTGCTGCTGACGCTGCCCAGGAGGTAACCTTTGATACCGCTTAACCCGCTGCTGCCCATTATGATCAAATCGTAACTGTCCACCCGAGCTTTTAAGACAATGGCATCGGCTGGATGGCCGGGCACCATTTCGGTATCTGCCGGGATGCCGTAGACTTCTATGTCACGGGCAGCCTGCTCCAGCAGTTCCTTCCCGTGCACTTTAACCTCATCAATAACTATACTGCGCAAGCGATCTACAGTGAGAATGGGCACAACATGAAACAGAGTGACTGTCGCGTCAAACCTTCTGGCCAGCTCCGCTCCCTGATGGGCCGCTTTAAGCGATTGTTCCGAGCCGTCAATTGGGATAAGCACTTTTTTATACATTCACGTCACCTCCCTTTTAATTCTAACACTTTTTTGCTTTCTGGCAAAATTTCTGAAATAAAAATATTTTAAACATGGAAATTTCTTCATTAGTATGCAGGAAGAAAGGCAATAATATATAAGATGTAATAACACTTATCATAAAAGCCTCACCAACAGGGGGGATAAGAATTTGTTCAGAAATATCAGGCGGGCTTTTCTATTAATTGTAGTGATAGCCATCCTCACCGTGGTTAGTGCTAACGGAGGATGCTCTTTGCTCAAGCAGCCTCAGTCCAGGCAGAGCGCCGGGCAGGACCAGGCCGGCGCCCTGCCTGGTGTGGGCGCTGATACTGTGGCTGATGTGGTTTCCTTGACCAGCCCGGCGGTGGTGAAAATATCAACAATGGTAGCCTCACGTGAATCAAGCGATCCTTTGTTCAGCGACCCTTTTTTCCGCCAGTTCTTTGGCCTGCCGTCCCAGCCCAGACAGGAGGAGGGACTGGGGTCGGGCTTCATCATTTCCACGGACGGGTACATTCTCACCAATGAGCACGTGATTGACGGCGCCAGCAGTATCTCCGTGACTGTAACCGGTTTTGAAAGGGATCTGGAAGCAAAAGTTGCGGGAGCGGACTATGACCTGGACCTGGCTCTGTTGAAAATAGAACCGGGCCGGGATCTCCCTTTCTTGAACCTGGGCGATTCAGACCAGATCAGGGTTGGCAACTGGGTTATCGCCATCGGCAATCCTTACGGGCTGGACCACACGGTTACCACCGGGGTGATCAGCGCCAAAGGCCGCCCGATCAGTGTTAGTGACAGGCAGTATGAAAACCTGCTGCAGACCGACGCGTCCATTAACCCTGGCAACAGCGGCGGTCCCCTGCTGGACCTGAAAGGTGAAGTGATCGGGATAAACACGGCCATCAGTTCTCAGGCGCAGGGAATCGGTTTCGCTATCCCAACCAGCACTGTGAGGCAGGTGCTGGAGGATCTTAAGAATAATGTGAGTAAGAGCCGTCCCTGGGTTGGGGTGCAGGTCCGAACGGTGGATAATGAGATAGCCCGCTACCTGGGACTGGATAAAGCCGAAGGTGCGGTTATAGACGGCGTGATTGCGGGCAGTCCCGCTGAAAGGGCGGGCCTTAGAGTGTGGGATGTTATCGTTGAGTTTAACAGCGTTAAAATAAGCAACGCGGATGAACTGGTGGAAGCGATCAAGAATACGCAGGCCGGCCAGCAGGTAAACATGGCGGTAATTCGCCAGCGTCAGTTAAGCCAGTTGACTGTGTCGGTTGCCGAGAAGCCGCAAAATGTAAGATAAAAGATTGGCCTTGGAGTTGGTGGAATTGGTTGACTGGGAGAGAGTGTACAGGCTGCTGGACAAGGTTACTCCCCTGGCTGTAGATTGCGGTCGGCTGTGCGGCTCGATCTGCTGCGCGGAATGGGAGAAAGGTGTGGGCATGTACCTGCTGCCGGGTGAAGAGGTCATGTTTGACAGGAACGAAGACTGGCTGATCTGGCAGGAACATTCCACTGAAGAATATGAGTTTTGCCCGAGTTGGCGGGGCAGCTTTTATTTTGTCAGCTGCCGGGGTACCTGTCCCAGGGATAAAAGACCCCTTGCCTGCAGGACTTTTCCTGTCTCGCCGTATCTTTCAGTGGGGGGGACTCTTGAACTGCGCCTGGAGGACGCTGCCGTGCCAATATGCCCCCTGGTGCGGTC
>CAZJGV010000113.1:0-10204 GCA_964545615.1 uncultured Pelotomaculum sp. | reverse complement strand
GCCTACGTAAATGGGCTACACGATGCCGGCATTATGGCCACGGTAAAACATTTCCCCGGACATGGCGATACCGACGTTGACTCCCATCTCGGATTGCCTTCCGTGCCCCACGATCTGACCAGACTGAAAGAGGTTGAGTTGAAACCGTTTCAGCAGGCTTTTGATCAAAAAGTGGACATGGTTATGACCGCACACGTCACCTTTCCGGCAATCGACAACACCAGGGCTATTTCCAAACTGGACGGCCAGGAGATTTCCATACCCGCGACTCTTTCCTACCAGGTACTGACCGGGCTGGTCAGAAACGAGATGGGGTTTGACGGGGTCATCATTACCGACGCCCTGGAAATGAAAGCTATCGCAGACCATTTCGGGCCGCAGGAAGCGGTGCTCAGGGCCATTAAGGCCGGAGCGGACATCGCTTTATTGCCGGCGGACCTTGACCAGGCCTACCAGGGGCTGCTTGCCGAGGTGAAAAGCGGCAAAATTCCGGAATCAAGGATTGACCAGTCAGTTAGAAGATTAATTCGCTTAAAACTATCCGGAGGAATAGTTAAGGTTTCGGGTGAAAAGTTTGTTCCGGGAGACAGAGTAACGAAAGATTTGGGTGAAAGATTAAAGGTTGCCGGGGATGTGGTAGGCAACGCGGACCATGGGGAAATTGAAAAAAAAGTAGCGGAGAAAGCTGTTACCTTGCTCAAAAATGAAGGTAACATGCTGCCATTTAAGTTGGAGGACGGAAAAAGTGTTGTGCTCTTCGCGCCGTGGGAAGACAGGCTTAATTTAATGACCCGGGAATTAAAGCAGACCATTGATGAAAAAGGCTTCCACAACGTAAATGTAAAAGGTTTTAATTATCAAGATCTTACCTCTTTAACTGATGAGCAAAAGCAGGCTGTCGACTCTGCAGATTATGTTGTGCTGGGGTCCTATAGCTATGATGTGTTAAGCCGGACTCCGGGCAAACACTGGGCACCGGACTTTGCCTTAAGCATTGCCCGTTATGCGTTTTTGAGTAAGAAGCCCCTGGCCGTGATGGCTATCAGGAATCCGTACGACATCATGTATATGCCCGGGATAAAAGCTTATATAGCCGTATATGGCGCGGCGGAGGGACCCAACATCCCGGCCGGGATTGATGTTATTTTCGGACAGGTCAATCCGCAGGGGAGATTGCCGGTATCCATTCCAAACATCAGCGGGACACGAATACTTTATCAAGCGGGTGCCGGACTGGCTTATGAGTAAAAGTCAAAATAAACTTCAAAAAAAGAGACAAGAGAACCGTCCCCTTGTCTCATCCTTATTTCCACACCTCAAAGGGAAGGGGAAGCAAGAGAACCGTCCCTCTGCTTCCCGTCCGTTCGTCCCAACCTAGGGGGAGCATTTGGCGCAGATTGACCTGAACAGGGTGGTGCTCAGATAGCGGTCTCCACGGTCGGGCAGAATGGCCACTATGGCGCCGGACTCCATCTTTTTGGCCTCGCGCAAGGCCGCCGCTACCGCCGCGCCGCTGGACATACCCACGAAAATACCTTCCCTGGTGGCCAGTAGCCTCGCCGTTTCATAAGCTTCGTCATCTTCTATGTTGACCTTCTCGTCCATCTGCTCCGGATGGTAAATTTTCGGTACCATTGCTTCCTCCATATTTTTCAGACCCTGGATGGCCTGCCCTCTATATGGCTCAACACCGATAATTTTCATCCCAGGTTTTTTTTCTTTGAGGTATAGGCCCGTCCCCATCAGCGTTCCGGTTGTGCCCATACCGGCTACAAAAACGTCGATCTCCCCTTCCGTCTGTCTGAAAATCTCCGGGCCTGTGGTCTCGTAATGAGAAAGGGTATTGTTTATGTTCGAAAACTGATTGGGCATATAGTATTTTTCGGGCTCTTCCTCTACAATTTGGTGTGCCTTCCTGATGGCGCCGTCAGTTCCTTCACATGCGGGAGTGAGGATTACCTCCGCTCCGAAAGCTTCCAGAATGCGGCTTCTTTCCACACTTACACAGCCCGGCATAACCAGTTTTACATTATACCCTTTGGCCGCGCCTATCATCGCTATGGCAATCCCGGTGTTGCCGGAGGTCGGCTCTAAGATAATTCTGCCTTTGGTGAGCTCGCCGGAATCTTCCGCTTTCTTGATCATATAGTAGGCAGGGCGGTCCTTGATCGAGCCACCCGGATTATTTCCTTCCAGCTTGCCAAAGATCCTGACTTTGCTCCCGTTGTTGAGCGTCTTTAATTCCACAAGCGGTGTGTTGCCAATGGCAGAAAATATGTCCATCTTTGTTCTCCTCCAGTAGTCGGTCAGTTAATATGCTTATTATATCGTATTTTAGTACTGGTCTCCAGAAAAATGTCGGTTTAAACTCCTTTGAAAACTGGTTTTCGTTTGGCTAAAAAGGCATTCAGCCCCTCCTGGTAGTCACTGGTTCGGGAAGCGTCCAGCACACCCTGGCGCTCAACCTCGAGCTGACGCTCCAATAGTGTTAGCAGCGAGTGGTTCAAGCTGGCCTTGGCTATGGCGAAAGAACGCGTCGCTCCGGCAGCCAGCCGCTCAGCCCATTGGTAAGTCGCCGCCTCCAGCGCTTCCGGCGCTACCACCTTGTGGACAAGATTCATGGCCCTGGCCTGCTCCGCGTCATAAACCGGGTCGAGGAAAATCATTTCACTGGCCTTGCTAAAACCGGCCAGCAAACCTACCCAGAGGCACCAGCCGACATCAGGCGCCAGGCCCAGGCTGGTATAAGCCTGTTTAAACTTGGCCTGGGAGGAACAGACGCGCAAATCGCAGGAAAGCGCCAGTGACATTCCCGCGCCGCCTACTGAACCGTTGATGGCAGCCAGCACCGGCTTGGGCATCTGACGGATGTTCAGTACAACGCGGTGCAGGGGTTCAATCAGGCGGTAGACAGGCTCGTCCGGCTGCGAGCCGGCAAATTGTTCAAAATACTTGATGTCGCCACCGGAACAGAACGCTTTGCCGCTGCCGGTAAGCACAACCACCCTGATCTCCCGGTCCCTGCCGCACATCTCCAGCGCCGTGTTAAGTTCTCCGGACATGCTGAGATTCAGGGCATTGAAACTGGCGGGACGGTTCATGGTAATAGTGGCAATAGAGTCCTGCCTGGTCAAAAGAATTTCTTTAAAAGACAACTGATCACCCTCCCTCTTTTGTGTTTACTCCAAACTACCGGCTTTGCGCAGATGCTTTAATTTTGTCTTACGCTCCGGCGGTTTTGATATACGCACCCTTTGCTTTAACTTCCTGGATCCGGTCGTGCAGCCTTTTAACCTGGAGGCAGAATATTTCCAGCCTGGCCTCAATAACCTGGGGAAAGGGGTTGCCGTCTGTTTCAACCGCTATGAACGGGAGTGAGGGACAGCGCTGCATGACCTTAGCCACCAGATCTTTGTCTTCGGCCGTGGCCATTTTTGTTTCGTTCATTTTGGCGTTTACCACAGCTTCCGCGATCCTGCTGGGCATGCAGCCAAACGGCCCGATTGAAATAACGCCCGCCACCTCTTCAACCACTTCAGTGATAGCGGCGCCAGCGGTCAGTATTGTTTCCACCGTCAGCTTCGGCGAGATCAGGTGTGAAACATTTTCTATCATCTTCTCCACATCCACCATGTGCGCCTCATACAGGCCGGAGCGCGAGAGAATCCCTTTTATCGTCCTTTCGTATGAGTTTTTAAAAAACTGTTCAATATAGTTGCCAAGAAATCCTTTTTTACCGCTGCCGGCATTCAGGTTATTTTTCATCAGGTAATCGCAAAAATACACCCACTCCGCTATAGGCGCGGTCTTGACCATGATACCCTTGCCGGCCAGTTTTTCAACTAGATACTGTCTGGAAAAACCATCTCTGCGCACGTAAATCTCCCCGACCAGAGCCACTTTGGGTGTCTGTCCTAAAGGCCTCTCCTTTGGGATCGTTTTCAACATCCCGGCAGTTTGCCTTAGGACTTCCTTGAGGCCTTTCCAGTCATCCTTCTCCACACTGCTGATGATCCTGGCGCAGGCGTCATTAAAAACATCGAGGGCACTGTGTCTATCCCTGGCGACAGTGAGGATGGCACTGTATATTTCCTCCAACGCATCACCGATAACAACAGACTGCCAGGCTCTTATGGTAAAGCCGGCGCCCAGTCCCGCGTAGCCATTCTCACAGGTCAGCGAGATCTGGGTGACATCACGCAGCCGCATTTTCTCGATCAGGCTTTTTATAAACACGTTGTACTGCCCAAACCTGCAGGGCCCTGCGGAGGTGGGCATAAAATAGACCAGCAGTTCATCCCCGTTTTCCCTGCTTTCCAGGTAGTCAAACAGACTGCCCACGGTCAGAATCAGCGGCAGGCACTCCTTGCAGGAAGCGTAGCCCTTGCCGGTTTTCAGTTCCCTGGACGCCGGGGCCGGCACTGTAGTGGCGTTAATTCCGAGATGCCTTAAAGATGCCGCCAGCAGTCTGGAGCCCAGGTCTCCCATGGACGGCATGAGCACATGCACCCTGGGGTGAGTTAAAGGATACCTTTCCCCCCTGGAATCCACCACCCAGGTCCGCTCATTCTCACTAACCACCGCCGCCGGCCTAAATTTTTCAGGCTCTGCGACATTTTCGTTCTTACTGGTTTCGATATAGCTTTTAACAACATCGAGAAAAGCTTCAACCCGCGTATCCAGACCGGCATCCGCCGAATGACTGTCCAGTTCCAGGGTCAGCGAAGGCTTTTCACCCATGATGTCCCTGAAGAAGCTGACAATAAAGGAATCCGGGCCGCAGCTGAAATTTGTGATATAGGTGGCAAAAAGCTGCCGGTGGCGCCTGACAAATCTGGCAGCCTTAAGGTTCATCTGTCCCTGAGCCCAGAACATATTTTCAAACGTATCCTCATCATCATAGGGTAAAAAATCATAGGGTATAACCCGGTAGACCCTGGTGGCAAACTTTTGCGGAATTCCCATATTGGCCTTTTTAGTAAAAGCGTTATACGGCCGGCCAAAGAGCACTACGGCTGTTTCATCCGGGTGCTGTTCAAGTTCTTCTAAAAATAACTTCCCGGCGCTGCGGCACGCGGCGTGAAAATCCCTTTGTGCCCGCACCGCCAGATTATACGCCTCTTTCACCACTCTGGCGCCAAACCCTAACCGCCGGCCCATATTGACAAAGCTGCCCTGCTCGCGCTCATAGCCACCGGAGAAATCAAGCACCGGCTTTAGCACCAGCTTGCCTTTTAATTCATCAAAGGCTGTCTGAAGATAGTACGGCTCAGACTGCACGAAAGGACAGGTGGCGCTGGTGTCGATGCCGTTTTCCACAGGGAGGAAACCTACGTGCGGCAGGAAAAAGATATCAGGATTTTTCCTGATCAAGCCCATCAGCGAACCGTGCGCAATCTCAACGGGATAACAGAATTCCGCGCCTCTTCTTTCCATACCCTCGGCGGCAATCTCCTCGCCCAGCAGAACGTCAAAACCCAGGGCGTTAAAAAAGTTATAGTAAAGGGGAAAGAGCGTGTTGGTCAGCAATGAATTGTTCAGCGCCACAGTTTTATGATTGGGCGGCAGCAGGCGCCGGCCCTTTTCGGTACCGAATTTTTTAAACACCAGTCTTTCCCGCAGGTTGACCAGATCATAATTATCGAGATCAGGCTCTTTTTTATCCCTGATCAGGTTGACGTACTTATTACATGCCCCGCCAAACGGGTAAATTTTCCCCAGTATTTTAATCCTGTTGACAGAGCACTTGCGATCGCACTTTTCCCTGCCCCCGGCGCAGGTAAAAGGCTCGCCGTAGGTAACGCTACGCTCCGCCAGCTCTTTCAGATCATACTCCGCCGGCGCCAGCAGTCCCAGCCCTAGCTTGTTTTTAACTTCCAGCGCCACCCCGAAAGCTCCCATGAGCCCCGGTTCCGGCGGCACAATGATATCCTTGCCGGTAAGCGCAGCCATCGCCGCCGGAACGGCTTTGTTGTAGCAAACCCCTCCCTGCATGAATACCTTGCGGCCTACAGACCGGTTCCCCTTAACCCTGTTGATATAATTCAGACAGATGGAGTAGACCAGTCCCGCCGCCAGGTCAGGCGCCCCGGCCCCTTCCTGGATGGCGCTTTTAATATCACTGCTGATAAAAGCGGCGCACTGATCGCTGAAATTGAGAGGTTTGTCACTGGTAAGAGCGATATCCCCAATTTCTTCCGTGCTGATATAAAGGGACTCCCGCGCGGCCTCCTCTAAAAAAGAGCCCGTGCCTGCGGAGCAGGCCTCGTTCATGGCGTAGTCGGAAGCAACACCGTTGGTTATGTAAGTGTACTTGGCATCCTGCCCCCCGATTTCAAAAATGGTATCCACCAGGGGATCAAAATACACAGCTGCTACGGCGTGGGCTATAATCTCATTTATTACCGCCGGGGTGAGGGCGTGCAGCCCGGCAATCTGCCTGCCGGACCCAGTAACACCCAGCCCAATTATTTGCACTTCCTCTTTCAACTGCAGGCTAACCTCGCGGTAGCACTGCCTGGAGGCGCCGATCGGGTCGCCGTTGGTGCGCAGGTAACAGCTGGCCAGGATGGCGTTGTCGCCGCTTCGCATCACCACCGCTTTGGTGGTGGTTGAGCCTACGTCCAGCCCCACAATGCAGGTATCCCCCTTTTGCGCTGCCTGGCGGAAGGTCTCCTTAAAATCTACCTTAGAGGTGAAATCTTTAATGGCCGGCAGATATGAAAAGGAGTCCTCTCCCGTTTTAAACAATTCCACCGGGCCTGCCACCGGCATTGTTTCCGTGTCCAGCGCCCAGATCGCCGCGCCCAGCGCCTCAAAATACCTGGCTTCTTCCGGTATGTAAAGATTGCTAATCTCTTTTTTTAAGAAGTTGATCATAGCTGTATTAGCGGAAGCGCCGCCAATCACCAGCACCTTGTTGTACTCAGTTTTTTTCAACAACTCCTGCACCTTGACGGCCATCATCTCGCAAAGCCCCGCTGTCACCCTTGCCTTGGGAGCGCCCTTGTTCAAAGCGTGGGTACAGTCGCTTTTACAGAAAACAGAGCAGCGCCCCGCCACTCTGTACGGGTTGTCCAGCTCGGCAATGGATACCGCTTCTTCAATACTTAAATTCATTCTCTTAATCTGCTGGAGGAAAAACTCTCCCGTGCCGGAAGCGCACTTATTGCCGGTGAACACGTTGATGATTTTGCCTGCCCGGTCCAGCTTATAGGCAATAAAAGTCTCGCCGCCCGCGCTTACGATCACGTCAGCGTTGGCGTACTTTTCTTGCAGAAATCCGAAAGCGTACTCCACCGCTTCGGGTTCGGAAATGGCAGAAGCGTTTAATTTACTTTTCAGTTTTCTGCCGGTCACGGCAATCCTGTCCACAGACCGCAGCAGCGCCGCGTCAGCCATGTGCATGATAGCGCTGCGGGGATTGCCCTCATGGGGAGCGGTCCTGGTCTCCAGTATGCTTATTCTGTCGTTATGATCCCTTTCCAACAAAACAAGGCTGATATTTGAAGCTCCTATACACATACCCAGTGTCTTCAATTAAATTTCACCCCAGTAAAAAATCTTTCTTAATTATTGTGAAGCCATGGCCGCAGCTATGGCCGCGCCAATACCCGAACCTCCTTTGGTGAGCTTAAGCGCCACCCGGCTGCCATCCTCCGCTAAAACCCCATCCAGGGCCGACCGAACAGCGCGGTCAAAACCGGGCATTTTCTCATACAAGCTGCCGTCAATGGCTATGGTGTGCCTATCTTTTACATACGGATCAAGGCGCTTCAGAACGCCAAGATAAGTCGCGGCAATCAGCCGGGCGGATCTGGTCGCCACCAGCGACGCTATGTGCCGCAAAGCTGCGAGATCCGCGGGCGGCGGTCCTTTAACACCCAGGGACTCTTCCAGCCATTCTGCCAGGAGGGTAAGTCCGGGAGCGTCATCCGACAGCGCCAGAGCTACCTGCTCAGTACCAATGCTGTATGGCTTATGGAGCAACCTATCTGAGGCCTTACCTGCCAGCAGCAAGCCTTCCCGCACCAGATCAATAACGACCAGACGTGTCAGTTCCCCCAGGTAACGACCTGAAACCATTTTCTCCAGCAGCTGTTCGCCCGGCTTTTCACTGGCCCGGTCCAATTGTTGATCATAAATATTGAAAGATAACTGGTCAAAATCACCGGATTCCAGGTTGATAATCATTGGTCTACGCCCGAGCGGGGGGCGTGGCTCAAGATAACAGGTGTTATGTCCGGTGCCGCAGATGGAGCCGATGTCAGCGCCGGGGTCGCTGTAAGCCGCCGCCAGCAGCGTACCGACAGTGTCGTTAATGACAGCCGCAGGAATGACTTCAGTCAGGCCCTGGCGTTTTAAAGCTTCGGCCAGAAGCTGGTTAATGTCCCTGCCTTCCACCTGTCCGGTTTTAATCTCCTTGGTCCAATTTATCAGAACAGCCTTGTTAATGTCATATGAGCGGGTGGGAAAGGAAAAAGTATGCCCCAGTGCACAAACTTCACCGGGCACAGCTATTTCTTTGATCTGCCCGGCCAGGAAATCAAAAAGCTCGCCGCCTGTAACAGTCGCCAGGGTGAAATCGTAGCCTGCGTCAGGATCTTTCAAGGGCAGTGACTTTTTTTTCAAAATCTCTGATAGGCCGCTCCCCCGCAGTTCTACCAGCAAAACCCTGACGTTAGTTCCGCCGAAGTCAACCGCTACAAACCTGCCCTTTTCAAGGCCGGAAGGGGTGTTTAAAAATGAAGGGAGCATCTTCAGCGGCCCTTTGGCGCCGGCCAGACCGTCCAGCATAGCCTGATGAAACCGCCCGGCAATTTCGCGCAAATCCTGATCCGTTACGCTGAACAACTGATCGAGTTTACGCAGAGCTTCACTTAAACCAGTATTTTCTGCCTGCCTCAATATTATAGTCTCCAATAAAAAGGTTTATGAAGAAATGATTACCTTATTATTTATGTTAACACATACACTGTAATAATAACAATTTAGACACACGTAAAATTTCAGACCCGCAAATCTCGTTTAGCAAGGATCTGCGGGCCATTTATATTCATATTTTTAATCACTGTCGCACCTGCATCGATTTTCATCATCTGATGGTGCTGCGTTAGCGACATGGTGGTCCAGTTATAACCAGCAGCTGCAGTCCAGTCCCCGCAGCATAGCCCTGACGTTCTCACCCAGCACACTCTGGTTGTAACCACCTTCAAGCACCGCAAAATACCTGCCCCCACAAAATTCGCAGGCATAGCCGGCAATCAGTCTGCCGATGGTGGTGAAATCCTCTGTGCTGAGTGTCTTGCCCCAGTCCTCAAGATGCCGGTCAAACCCGGCTGAAACCGCAACCAGTTCGCAATCCCTGTTCTTTTCAAGGCACTGCGCCAGCCCCTCGATATGGTCAAAGTGGTAATAAGTAACCTCAGGCACCTGGGCGAAAATATTCCTGGTCCCGTCACCAAGATGAAAGTCAATATCCACAATAAGCACTTTTTGAACCAGTCTGTTCCTGCGCAGTTTTTCAACCGCTATCGCCACGTTGTTAAACCAGCAGTACCCCCAGCAGAAATCCCTGCTGGCATGATGGCCCGGCGGCCTGATCAGGGCAAAAGCGGGCTCACCCCCGGCGGCCAGTTCCGCCGCCCTGATTGCCCCGCCCGCCGACAGGGCGGCTATCTCATAAAGCAGTTCCCCCTGGTTCCTCACATGATCGAGCTGTCCCTGCCCGTGGATCAGCAAAAGCTCATCTTCCCCGGCGGGCTGCGGCCTGATGAACTGGTAAGATCCCTCCAGTTCATCTACTATGCACTCCATTCTGCCCAGCCTTGCCGCCGGGTCCAAGTCATAAACCTGATGAAATCTTTCGTGGAAAATTACTTTCATATACTACTCCCATGGTTACGCTCGAAAATTGTAGAAATAAGTCATAACTATTCTCTAAAAAATGATTTATACCTTTCTGGCACTCCAAATATTCGTAGTAAAATATAAATACCTGGGCTGTAAAAATTTTTTATAGCAACACGGGTCAAGTAAACCCGAACATTTATGTGTTATCCTTGGCGCGGGAGGTGAGAAAGTGGAGAGGTGGGAAAAAATAAAAGCGGTACAACGTATGCAGGATTATATTGAAGAACATATAACCGAGAGTATAACTCTTTATATGCTCGCCAGGGCAGCCAGATATTCACCCTGGCATTCC
>CAZJGV010000112.1:9383-10266 GCA_964545615.1 uncultured Pelotomaculum sp. | reverse complement strand
AAAGAACCGTCCCCCTGCTTCCCTCTCACCTTTTACGCACTATATAGCCCTTTTCTCCAAGTACTTGTACGGCGCCTTCTTGTTCCTCACTGGTGGCGAATCCCAAACGGATGGTTCCTCCTTCTCCTTCACGCACTCTTAAAATCTCAATATCTATAAGGTTTATACCGGCCTGGGCCAGGTAGGCTGAAAAACGGGCAATTACGCCCGGCAGGTCGGGTACATTGAGCAGCACTTCAAAAAGAGTGGGCAGGTAACCCTTGGTTTTAGCCGGCAGAGTGTTGCGGACCGCCCTGGCGCTTTCAAGCCTGGACATAATCACATCGTCATTTTCCTGTTCAATGGCACTTTCAAAAAGAACGAGTTCTCCTCTGAAGCGGCGGATCATTTCCAGCAGCTGTGTTTTATTAGCCAAGAAAATATCCCGCCACATCAAAGGGCTGCTGGCGGCAATCCGGGTGGTGTCCCGGAACCCCCCCGCCGCCAGGGGCAGCACCCCACTGCTGTCAGGTGTCTGCAAGGCGGTATTGACCAGCGTTGCCGCCAGCAAGTGGGGGAGGTGGCTGACTGCCGCTACTGCCTGGTCATGCCGCTCGGGTGTCATCTCAATAACCCTGCCGCCAACTCCTCCCGCCAGTTGCCGCCCCGCCTCCAGAGCTTCGGGCGGGGTTTTAGAGGTGGGAGTGATCACATAGAATGCGTTCTCAAACAAATAGGGATCGGCGCCCCTGACTCCCCCCTGCTCCGAACCCGCCATGGGGTGGCCGCCGATAAAATTGACTCCCGGAGGCAAAATATTTTCCGCCCCGCGCACAATCCCCGCTTTAGTACTGCCTACATCGGTTACCACAACGCCCGGAGACAGATGGGGCAGGATTTGTAA
>CAZJGV010000112.1:8364-9373 GCA_964545615.1 uncultured Pelotomaculum sp. | reverse complement strand
GATTTGTAAAAGCACCGGGATGGTAGCGCTCACCGGCGTAGCGATTATCACCAGGTCCGCGCCTGTCACTCCTTCGGCCAGGGTTGCCGCAAAGCGCTGCACCGCGCCAAGTTCCAGGGCAAGACGCAAATTATCAATCCTGGAGCCCGACCCGACCACTTCACCGGCCAGGTTCCTGGCACATAGAGACATGCCGAGTGAGCCCCCGATCAGCCCGACGCCTATTATAGCTACCCGGTTAAACACCGGTTTCAAGGCATTTTCCTCCCCATTACCTCTACCATCCGCCTTAAATCAGCCATCATTTCAGTAAAGTTATCCGGCGTTAGAGACTGCGGCCCGTCACAGAGCGCTTCTACCGGATTGGGATGCATTTCAATAATCAACCCGTCGGCGCCGGCGGCGATTGCAGCCCTGGCCATAGGCGGCACATAACGCCATTTGCCTATGGCATGGCTGGGGTCGACAATTACCGGCAGGTGAGAAAGATGTTTCACCACTGGCACAGCGGTCAGGTCAAGTGTGTTTCTGGTATAGGTCTCAAAACTCCGTATCCCTCTCTCACAGAGGATCACATTGTAGTTGCCGCCGGACATGATGTACTCCGCCGCCATCAGCCACTCTTCAATGGTAGCGGACGCTCCCCTCTTCAACATAACCGGTTTATCAATCTTGGCCACTTCCCGCAGCAAAAAGAAGTTCTGCATATTGCGGGCGCCGATCTGCAGAATATCCGCGTACTGCGCCACCACAGGCAGCGTCTTGGCATCCATCACTTCAGTCACGATCAGCAGGCCGGTGGCCTCGCGGGCTTCCGCCAGCAGTTCCAGTCCTTCTTCCTCCAGCCCCTGGAAAGAGTAAGGTGAAGTTCTCGGCTTGTAAGCGCCGCCCCGCAGGATAGACGCTCCGGCTTCTTTGACCAGGCGCGCCGCGTGGAGCAACTGCTCCCTGCTTTCCACGGCACAGGGGCCGGCCATTACATGAACGGTTTCCCCGCCTATTTCCAGGT
>CAZJGV010000112.1:0-8331 GCA_964545615.1 uncultured Pelotomaculum sp. | reverse complement strand
GCCAACCCTGATCACCGTTCCCTCCTCGTGGAAGGTCCTGCTGGCCAGTTTATAAGGCCGGAGGATGGGAACAACTTTTTCCACACCGGGCATAGCCTCAAGGTCAAGCTCAATTAAATGGACTTTATCGCCAATAGCGCCAATAATGGTGCGTTCAACACCGCGTGAAAGGTGGATCTGGAAACCCATGTTCTCCAACCGGATTATTACCGCATCTATCTCGTCATCGCCGGCACGGTGATTCATTACCAGTATCACTTTTCAGTTCCCCCCGTTTAGAATAAAAATTATTATTCATATCATTTCCTAAATGTGAAAAACAAAAAGCACTCCCTTAGAGGAGCACTCAATCAGACCATAAGCACACACTTACCGCCTCCCCTACCGTTCTACCGTTCTACTCTTGTCTTGTCTCCCCGGAGCGCCCGCAGGCTCAGGCCCCGGGACTGTAAACCGTCCTGCACTCTTCTAAATACAATAAACCAAGTTTATCTTAGCATACAAATGGCAAAAATGGCAACAAGCATCTCTCACAGCTGTGCTGGTTTAAGCTGGTCCAGCGCTCTTTTAATTTTCCTCACCAGCGCCCCTGCCGCCGGACCGGCCGCGCCGGCATCCCTGCTCCCGGCAATTATATCAACCAGGGCGCTGCCCACCACCACGGCGTCACAATACACCGCCACCCGCGCAGCCTGCTCCGGCCCGGCGATGCCGAACCCTACCGCCAGGGGCAGGTTTGAAAGGCGGCGAACCCGGTTGGTGAAAGCTGCCAGATCCGTCTTTATTTCCTCCCTGGCCCCGGTCACACCGGTCACGGAAACACAGTAAATGAAGCCCTGCGCAACGGAGGCTATCCTGGCCAGCCTTTGATCGGTCGTGGTTGGCGCCACCAGTGGAATCAGGTCAATACCAGCCCCAACCGCTGCCTGGCGCAGCGGCCCTGACTCTTCATACGGCAGATCGGGAACAATCAGGCCGTTTACCCCCGCCTCCACGGCTTTTCTTGTAAATTTGCCGGCACCGTATTTGTAGATAGGGTTATAATAGCCCATCAGTACGATAGGTACGCCGCAGTGCCGTCTTATTTCCTCAACCGCTTTGAAAATCTTATTAATTGTTGTCCCCGAGGCTATAGCCCGGCCGGAGGCCCTCTGGATTACCGGACCATCAGCCAGGGGATCGGAATAAGGTATGCCCAGTTCAATAATATCCGCGCCGGCGGCTGCCAGCTGTCTTGCTATTTCCACCGTACCGGCCAGATCAGGGTCGCCCGCAGTGATAAAGGTAATAAGACCCTTTTTACCGTCCCGGCGCAGCTTTTCCAGGCATTTTGTAATCCTGCCGTTCATATATTTACCCCCGGTTCTCCGGCAACTGCCGGAATATCCTTGTCGCCCCGCCCTGACAGGTTGACCACAATCATGCTCTCTTCCGGCAGGGAGGATGCCAGTTTGACAGCCTCGGCCAGGGCATGCGCGCTTTCCAGGGCCGGAATGATACCGTCTGTCCGGCAAAGCAGGTGAAAAGCCGCCAGTGCCTCGGTATCGGTAGCGGTAGTGTAAGTCACCCGGCCGGCGTCTTTCAGGTAAGAGTGTTCAGGACCCACACCAGGATAGTCCAGGCCGGCTGATACAGAGTGGGCGTTTTGGATCTGCCCGTTTTCATCCTGCAGGATATAACTGAGCGAGCCGTGCAGAACCCCGGCGCTGCCGCGGCTCAGAGTTGCGGCGTGCTCACCTGTGTTCAGACCGAGTCCGGCAGCTTCGACCCCGACCAGCTTGACGCCGGTTTCGGGTAAAAATGGGTGGAAGATGCCCATGGCGTTGCTCCCGCCGCCCACACAGGCCACAATATAATCTGGCAGTCGTCCGGCATCCCGCACGGCCTGGACCTTTACTTCCAGCCCTATAACCGACTGGAAATCCCTGACCATTGCCGGGTATGGATGCGGGCCGGCCACCGAACCGATCAGGTAGTAGGTGTCCCGCACGTTGGTCACCCAGTCACGGATAGCCTCATTCATAGCATCTTTCAGAGTTTTGGCGCCTGTGGACACCGGTATCACCTCAGCCCCCAGCAGGCGCATTCTGTAAACATTCGGGCTCTGCCGCCTGATATCTTCCTCCCCCATGTAGACGGCGCAGGACAATCCAAACAGCGCGGCTGCCGTGGCGACGGCGACGCCGTGCTGGCCCGCGCCGGTCTCGGCAATCACCCTCTTTTTGTCCATGCGCCGGGCTAAAAGAATCTGCCCGATAGTGTTGTTGATCTTATGGGCGCCGGTATGGTTGAGATCTTCCCTTTTGAGGTAGATCCGGGCGCCGCCGCAGTGTCTGGTGAGACCCTCGGCGAAGTAAAGGGGCGAAGGCCTGCCGACGTAATGTTTAAGGTAATACTCCAGCTCTCTGACAAATTCAGGGTCATCTTTAGTATCCCGGTACGCCCGCTCCAGTTCCTCCAGCGCCGGCATTAAAGTCTCCGGCACGAAACGCCCCCCGTAGCAGCCGTAATAGCCCCTGCTGTCCGGGAAAACGTCTTTGGCATAATTCATAAGTTATCACATCCCTTTAGCCCATTGCAGGCACAGCTGTTTTTTAATTCGGTCAGTTTTAATAAACCCCGGCCCGGTTCGTCGCAGCGCATCAATGCTTCTCCCACCAGCGCCGCGTGCGCGCCGCTGTCTTTCAGCCGCAAAATGTCGCTCCTGTTTTTAATCCCGCTTTCTGAAACAACTGTAATTTTGTTTAAGTTAATCAGGTCCAGCAGGTCGAAGGTCACGTTCAAATCAGTTTCAAAATTGTTCAGATTGCGGTTATTTATCCCGATAATGTCAGCGCCTGACGACAGGGCCAGGCTGAGCTCCCGTTCATTATGAACTTCCACCAGGCAGGACAGGCCCAGACTCCCGGCCAGTGCCATAAACTCCGCCAGCAGAGCGGGAGAAAGCGCGGCCGCGATTAAAAGCACGGCGTCGGCGCCCATGACGCGGGACTGGTAAACCTGATAGGGATCTATGATAAAGTCTTTTCTTAAGACAGGAATACTTACCGCTCTTTTAACCGATGTAATATGGCTCGGATGACCTAGAAAATATTTTTCCTCGGTTAGAACCGATATGGCGGCAGCACCGGCCAGTTCGTACGCCCTCGCTATTTTTACCGGATCGTAGTTTTTACTTATGATGCCTTTAGAAGGAGACGCTTTTTTGGTCTCGGCGATAACCGTAATCTCACCGGGGCGGCGTATGGACGGCGCCAGCCGCCGCGGCGCGGGCAGGCCAGGCATTGCATCTTTTAATTCGTCGAGTGATACTATGTTTTTACATCTCGCCAGTTCCGCCCTTTTATAGGCCAGTATTTCAGCCAGGATCATTGGGAAACCGCTTCTTTAGGCGACAGGCGCCTGGTTGTTTCAACCAAATCTTTCAGCTTACGCAGGGCGGAACCGGAATCTATACTTGACGCGGCCATGGCCAAACCTTCTGAAATCCCCCGGGCCTTGCCGCCCGCCACCAAACCCAGAGCCGAGTTTAACACCACCACGTCACGGCGCGGGCTTTTCTCACCCTCCAGGATCAGGCGGGTAATATCAGCGTTTTCTTTAGGTGATCCCCCGGCTAAAGTGGCAACCGGAGCATATTCAAAACCGAACCGGGCCGGGTCCAGTGTGCCTTTGCGCACAGACCCCCCTTTAACTTCACAGATAACGGAAGTACCGGCCAGAGAAATCTCATCCAGGCCCCCGGCGCCATGCACTACAAACGAGTGGGACGAGCCCAGTCTGGCCAGCACCCTGGCCAGGACCTCGGTAAGCGGCGGGCTGTAGACACCCAGCACCTGCGCCCTGGCGCCGGCAGGATTGGTCAAAGGACCGAGAATGTTAAAAATAGTCCTGATCCCTATCTCGCGGCGTGGACCGGCGGCATAACCCATGGCCCGGTGCAGCGCCGGCGCAAAAAGAAAAGCTATACCTGTTTGATCCAGGCACTCCTCCATAGCGGCATGGTCCAGATCCACCCTTACTCCCAGTTCCTCCAGCACATCAGCGCTGCCGCTGCGGCTGGACACCGAGCGGTTGCCGTGCTTGGCGACAGGCATCCCCGCCCCCGCCACCACAAAAGCGGCGGTTGTTGAAATGTTAAAAGTCCCTGAGCCGTCGCCCCCTGTGCCGCAGGTGTCCACCAGAACAGGGTGTTTTGATTTGACTGACGTCGACAATTGTCTCATCACCCTGGCAAACCCGGTGATTTCCTCCACCGTTTCGCCTTTCAGGTGCATGGCGGTAAGCAGGGAGGCAATCTGGGCGGGGCTGGCATCTCCCTTCATAATCTGTTCCATTACGGCGACCGCCTCTTCTTCCGCCAGGTGTCGTCCTGAAACCACTTTCCTGATAGCTGTTTTCATAACTCCACTCTCCTCCTCTCATCTTTCTCAACTAATTATTTTCACAGGCTTAACCGAATTAATAGGATTTACAGGATTAAAATATAATCCTTAAATTTATTTCAGGAATAGAAAAGTTAAATAATCTTACTAATCCTGTAAATCCTGTGCTATGGTTTTATTCAGATTTCCAAAAAGTTCCTCAGCAGACTGTGCCCATGCTCGGTCAGGATCGATTCCGGGTGAAACTGTACCCCCTCCACACGGTACCGCCGGTGGCGCAGTCCCATGATCTCGCCTTCCCCGGTCCAGGCGGTGACCTCCAGACAGTCCGGCAAACTGTCCGGATCGACTATCAATGAATGGTACCTGGTGGCGGTAAAAGGGGAGGGTATATCACGAAACAGTGCCCTGCCGTCATGTTGGATGGGCGAAGTTTTTCCGTGCATCAACCTGGCCGCCCGCACCACCAAACCTCCAAAAGCCTGGCCGATGGCCTGGTGGCCCAGGCAAACGCCCAGGATAGGGATCACACCGGCAAAACGTTCAATTACCGCCAGGGATATGCCGGCCTGGTCAGGCGAGCAGGGCCCCGGCGAAATTACAATAGCTTCCGGCTGAAGCTCCTCTATTTGCTCACAGGTAATCTTATCATTGCGAACGACTTTTACCTCCCTGCCCAACTCGCCCAGGTACTGGACCAGGTTATAGGTGAAAGAATCGTAGTTGTCGATCATTAAGATCACCTATCCCGCCTCCTCCAAAGTTTTTAAAAGTACAAGCGCTTTACTCATTGATTCCTCGTACTCCCGCTCCGGATCAGAGTCGGCCACGATCCCCGCCCCCGCCTGGAGGTAAGCGTTACCCTCATGGATCAGTACGGTCCTGATCGCTATGGCGGTATCCAGGTTCCCCGAAAAACCCAGGTAGCCGATAGCCCCGCCGTAAATCCCCCTTCTGTCCGGCTCGAGCTCAGCTATGATTTCCATAGCCCGCACCTTGGGCGCCCCTGACAGGGTGCCTGCCGGAAAGCAGGACTTAAGGGCGTCAAAACAGCTCTTTCCCTGCGCCAGCCTGCCGCGCACATTTGAGACCAGGTGCATGACGTGTGAGTATTTTTCCACTTCCATAAACCTTTTCACCCTGACACTGCCTGTTTCACATACCCTGCCCAGGTCGTTCCGGCCCAGATCCACCAGCATCAGGTGCTCGGCCCTCTCTTTTTCATCCTCCATTAAATCCCTTGCAAAATCCTCATCTGCCGCTATATTCTCACCCCGCGGCCTGGTGCCGGCAATAGGGCAGGTCTCCACCAGCGCCTCCTCCACTTTCACCAGCATTTCCGGAGAAGACCCCACCACCACCAGATCGCCGAAATCCAGATAAAATAGGTAGGGGGAAGGGTTCAGCGCACGCAGTCGCCGGTAAACGTTAAAAGGCTCGCCGCTAAAGGGCACCCGCAGCCGCCGTGACAGCACCACCTGCAGGATATCGCCGGCCGTGATGTACTCCTTGGCCCGCTTAACTTTTTCCATGAATTCCGTGCGGGTCATATTTGCTTCAGCCGCCCTGCCGGCCTCAGGCCGCTTCGTGCTTCTGTTCTCAAACGGGATGCTGTTTTTCAGCGCCCCTATAACCTTTTCAATCTGTTCTGTGGCCTGGGTATAAGATCTTTCCGGCTCGGCGCCGGGCCGGCTGTTGACCACAATGATCAACACCTGCCGGACGTGGTCAAAGATCAGGACCGTACCGGCAAAAACGAAGCAGCAGTCTGGAAGGCCCGGTATGCCCTCGCCTGGCGGCATCTTTATATCCTCGATAAAACGCACCAGATCATAGCCGATGTAACCCACCGCGCCGCCAAAGAAGCGGGGCAAACCTGGCCTCAAGTATACTTTGAAGGCGGAGACAATTTGCTCCAGGTTTTCCAGCGGCATACCGGTACAGGTTTCCTGCCGCCCGTCTCTGCTGACCAGGGACTCCGCTCCCCTGGAGACAAAGGTGAGGAAGGGATCAAAACCTATGAATGAGTACCTGGCCAGGTTCTCACCGCCTTCGACACTTTCCAGCAGGTAGGCCGGGCTCTGCGGCGCGATTTTTTTATAGATGCTGGTGGGCGTGTCAAGATCGGCGCTGACCTCACGACTGACCGGGATCAGATTGTAGGCCCCGGCTAAGGCCAGGTATTCGTTCCTGCCTGGAGTAATCAATGCTATTCCCCCCGAAAAATAGATAAACCGGCACTCAAATGAGTGCCGGCAATTTTCTCAAAATGAAAAACCGATCTCACCTCAGCTAAACTCAACTATTACTCTACTCAACTAACTCTGCTCTAATAACTTGTATTTAAAATAACATAAGGGACAAAATGCCGTCAAGCATTTTTTTCTTTAACAACCATAACCGGACAATCAAGATTGGCTACCAGGTGAGCGGAAACACTCCCCAGCAGGAAGCGCTTAACCGCGTTGCGGCCGCGGGCGCCGACAATAACCAGGTCAAACTTGTTTTCCAGGGCAAAACGCTCAATAGTATTAGCTACCGTACCCCTAAGCAGGTGAGTAACCACCCGCACACCCGCCTGCTCGGCCAGTGCCGCCGCACGCTCCAGATCACCCCGGTGGGAAGTACTTTCCTGTAAGCTTCCGCTGCTTTCCGGCAGTTCCGGCAGGTTCACCGCCATCACCACATTCAGCCCGGAACCGTACTTCATGCAAAGATCTATGGCTATATTTAAAGCCTTCACCGAGTGGATTGAACCGTCATAGGCGACCAGTATATTCTTAAACATGTCGGGCCTCCGGATCGGGATTACTAATGTAATTATAATCCCGCTATCCAGATTATGTCAAAGCAATATTTCACGACGGCTCTGAGCTAAAGTGTAGGCCTCACGCAGCAATTACATTGGACAATGGGACAGTCCCATTGTCCAACGACTTATTCTAACCCCAGTGTTTCCAGGTCAATGCCATCCAAAAGCTCCTTCAGCTTCTTTAATTCCTCGTAGTTTAAGGTGACACCCTTGCCCATTTTTTCATGTTCCGGCGCCCAGTCGCGGATGTCTATCTTGGGCTTGCGCTCATTCCAGCTCACCAGGTTGATTTCTTTCTGCCAGCCTTTGGAGCCTTCGGACAGCACGCCCAGGGAGCGGGTGATCTCGTATTTTATATCAGCCAAAGTAAAATCTCCTTTCTAAGTAATATTACTATTACTAATCCTAACACCGTATGTTTAATAATCCTCCAAATCTTAGATATTAGGGTAACCTTATTTCTGTAGTATTTGTCACAACGAAACTAATATGACTAATTGATGGCAAAGGTGTTGTCGCTCAGATCGTAGACGTTTATGTCGGCGTTGCAGGTTACCCTGATCTTGTAATCGTCACCGGCTGCCTGGGAACCTGGTATGGTCCAGCTGTATGATCCGGAATCAAGGTAGACGCTGCTGACGATGGTATACTGGTACACGCCTCCCTTGTAAAGTGAGATCCTGGCGTCTGATGAGCAGCCGTCGCCGGCGTAGTTCCAGGTGATCTCTCTGGTCGCCCCGGCCTGCCAGCTTTCTCCGCCATTGGGCGAGGTGACTGTTATAGGCTTACTGATGGTGAAGTCGCCGTCGCTCAGATCGTAGACGTTTATGTCGGCGTTGCAGGTTACCCTGATCTTGTAATCGTCACCGGCTGCCTGGGAACCTGGTATGGTCCAGCTGTATGATCCGGAATCAAGGTAGACGCTGCTGACGATGGTATACTGGTACACGCCTCCCTTGTAAAGTGAGATCCTGGCGTCTGATGAGCAGCCGTCGCCGGCGTAGTTCCAGGTGATCTCTCTGGTCGCCCCGGCCTGCCAGCTTTCTCCGCCATTGGGCGAGGTGACTGTTATAGGCTTACTGATGGTGAAGTCGCCGTCGCTCAGATCGTAGACGTTTATGTCGGCGTTGCAGG
>CAZJGV010000111.1:0-10341 GCA_964545615.1 uncultured Pelotomaculum sp. | reverse complement strand
GACAGCGGTTTGACTGCCGGCCACCGGATCATACATAGCCGGCAGTCGAGCAAGGTTATAGGCGACAAGAACCACTATACCAATGCCCATGAGAACGAAAGATGCGGGAATCAAGCCTGAACGCCGCACAATTATCATCTTCTCACCGCTGAAAACCGCGCCAAGCAGCCCCGCGGCCAGGAACAACTTGGTGATAATGAAGAAAGTCGAAGCCTTGTTGACGGAGTTCGGGGTGATAAAGTCAGGCATGCCCAGATAAGAGAGGGCGTGGGTAAATTCAAGCGGCGCCACGATGCAGAAAGTAAGAGAGATAATCAGCATCTTCAGCTCATGCTTATACTTGTAATCATACCAGCTCATCAGTGAAGCGCATATAGCCACCACCACTATGACGAATTCTATTACCAGGTGAACAGTGGGGTATACTGCGGCATCTATTATGAAATAGTATTTATAGGCCATAAAGTCCAGCAACAGGAAGAATAAAACCCAGGCGGCTATTCTGGGGAAAAATCGCTCACCTGTCAGAAAGCGTTCTCTATTGAAAATTGCCCGCAGTTTTACAACCCCCTTTCTCTAAAAAACATGTATGCATAATTCGACCTATATTTCTTTAACCCTGCTAAAATAAAAAAACACCTGCCGCGAGGTAACAGGTTACAGATATAGTATTCCATAAAAATCATCACACATATATTCCGGCGATTTAGCTCCACGGGCTTGAGCAAGGGAAATTCGCAATTAGATACTGTTTAATTTGTCTTTAGCTTTATTGTATTGTATAAGACGGCAAGCTCAGCTTTTAACTGGGTTTCCCTTTTTATTTCTTGCTCTATATAAGGCAGCGCCTTTTCACTGTTAAGGTGGGCCAGTGACCGCAGTGCTTCATAGCGCAGGTAAGCTTTTTTGTCCAGAGCCGCTTTTCCTAAGATATCAGCGGCCCAGTCTTCCTCTACACCGCCCAGTGCTCTTAAAACACAGGCCCTGCCGTAGAGATGAGGAGGGATAACCTTGTAAACAGTTTTCTTGTGCAGGTCAAAGCACTCCAGGTAGCCCCGCCGCACGGCCGGGCCGTAAAGGTGCAGGCTTACGGACGGGGTGTCAGGGCTGGCGCTCTCCATCCCGTGAATACCTTGATCTAAAGGCAGTACGACCGTTGTCTCGCCCGGTTTTAAAGTACCACGGCTCAACTCCCGGATCTCCGCGTGTCCTGGCTGGGCGCCGCCGTCAATACGCTCGTATTTCCGCTCGACGATTGCTCCGGTCACGCAGGAAACAATCCCCCAGGCGCCGTGGGCATGGATCGGATAGGTTCTGGCCGGGTCCCAGATATAGAGGCGGAGTGAAAAGAGTCTGGCAGGGTCAACAAAAATGGTAACTTCATTGGGGTCAACCGTTAACAGGCGGTTCATCAAAAAATCATCGTCAATTGCATACCTAAAAAAGATTTCTTTTAAGAAAACGGGTTTTAGCGCCATTCTGCTTATAATCTCCCTGCCCCGGGTAAAAATCTCTGCCTGATTGTCAGCAGATTGAAGCAACTGCCTGATTTCTCCGCAGAAAGATTTAACTAAATCCAATTTCTACTTCTCCCCTTTCTCTCCAGAGTCAAAAAGCTTGCCGTCTTTTACTGCCCAACTGCCGTATTTCCTGAAATGGTTCCATGACTTATATCTCTGGTCGTCCATATCCCTGGCCAGAGTCTTTTGTTCGGACAGATATTTTTCGATCATACCTTTTTCCTGATACATCTCTCTATCCTGACCGACCGGGCAGACTTTGGTGCAAATCCCACAGGGATAAGCCCTCCTCCTAGTCAATTCCTCGTGCCACCTGGCGCATCCCAGTACATCCAATTTGAAATAATAGCCGCCCGCCTCCGTCTCCTCTTGCAACATTCCCCCGGGACAGCACCTAACGCATAGCTTGCAGTTGATGCAAAGGTCCTTTTCCAGAACAGGGTCGGGTTCAATTTTAGCCGAGGTGAACACTGAAACTAAGCGCACCCTGGACCCGTATTCCTGTGTAAGCAGGTTGTGGCTTCGTGAAACTGTCCCCAGTCCGGCATATTTTGCGGCAAAAGTGTGTGAAAAAGCCGCGTAAGGCTTTTCGATCAGGTTCTTGATTGACCCGTATCCATCCCTGGTGAAAAACATTGACGCGTGCCCTTTTTTGTTCAGATAGCGGGTCAGGTTAAAAGCGAGGCCATCCAGCTCCCGGTTGCTGGTATCATAAGTTTCCCGGTGCAAAATGGAAGGCGTGGTGTCAACAATCGGCAGGGGCATCTGCATGCCCATGACTATTACCGTCCTGGCCATACCCCAAAGCGACGTTGGCCAGAAATCTGGCGGGATCTCATTAAACTCAGGCCACCTGTCCACTCCGGCAAAGCCCAGCAGGTCCCCATTATGGGTATTAACAAATGCAGCAATCTCTTTTTTTAAATCGTCCATTTTATCCGGCATTGCAGCACCTCATTATCAAATTATTCCCCCGCTAATTAATTAAACTGCCACCTGCCGGGGACACACTTTAAGAAGCGGAGTTTTTATCCTCACTCCTGCGCCCTTTGCGTTTGTATATCTTCGCGCTTTCTTTGACCTGAGTCTCGGGCTTGCGCCGCCAAAAGCCGCGAGCTCCAGAAAGAGTCTTTCTTGTTATCTTCACCATCTTACCGTCAGGCCCGTCTTAGCATAGCATGGGGGGGCTCTCACATATCACCGCGCCCGCCTGCCCCAACCGGCAGCTCATCCCAGCTCAAACCAGAACTTCAACCTGTGGCCGTTGGTTTTCAGCCACTTCCGGCAGTCCTTGTAATCCGGGCAGATCCTTTCTACCAGCGACCAGAACTTCTTGGAATGGTCCGGCTGGATCAAATGCAAAAGCTCGTGCGCCACAATATAATCTAAAACCTGCAGGGGAGCCATAACCAGGCGCCAGTTAAAGTTCAGGTTTTTCCGCTGGGAGCAGCTGCCCCAGCGTGTCTTTTGCCCCCTGATAAAAACCCTGTTAAAGTCAAGGTTCAGTGCTTGATTCACTACCCTGACCCGCTGGTTAATCAACAGGCGGGCCATAGTTCTAAACCAGCCTTCGAGTACAGCCGCAGTGGCGCCCTCAACCTCTGCGGGCACAAGCACAAGCAGTCTTCCTTCCTCTACTTGCACGGTACCGGCAGCGCCCTTGGCCACCCTGGTCTCAACTTCATACTCCCGCCCACGGTAAAGAACCCTGCGCCCGCTTTGCTGTTGACAAAGATGGAGGTTTTCTTTAATACGCAAAAAATGATCAAGCTTGCTTAGAATCCATTTCTGCTTCTTTATTAAAACAGGCTCCACTAAATTTAGGTCGAATTTAGCGGGAACTACTACCTCCAGTCCGTTTTCACCGTCGACCATAAGCCTCAGGTTTTTTGCCTTTTGACTTTTGATTAAGGAGTAAGCCACAGCCCTTCCGGCAAGGTTGACCAATCCCCCGCTTCCCGGCTTTTTCTCACACCTCATTCTAACCGGCATTGCCGCCGCAGGAACCTGCCGCGCCACAGACGCCTGCACCTGGACACCCTGGCGAAGTCTCGCAACCGGAGCATGCTGTATTGTCATTAGCTGGTTTTCCTACCGAGCTGGGCAAAAATGGCGCGGAAATTAGTTTCTTTAAACTGGCGCCGCCGCAGGCCGCACATTTCAGTTCGCTGCTATGCCCCGGCAGTTGGAGAACTTCAAAAACCTTGTCACAATCATTGCATTTGTATTCGAATATCGGCATTATCAACACCCCCGCAAATATTTTACAGCTTAAAAGCCGTTTAAAAACTTTATAATAAAGTCTTTACCTTAATTCTTGATTTGAAACGGGAATCCTCCGCAGCTCGAAAATCACCGGGCGTTCCGGATCCGGGCAGGCCCATGTGGTTAACTCACTGTCGCTGGTCCAGGGAAAATTGCCGCCATAAAGCAATGCGGCCACAGCTGAACGCAGGGAATCATAGGCAAACTGGCACAGCCCCCCCGGGGTAAACCCCTTAAATTCAAAGCTGTCACCGACCTTGTGGCCGTAAGAACATTTTCCATCGCCCCGGATCTCCACAATCGTTGCCACCACTTTATATTTATACATTTAACCGCCCCCTTACCGCCTCCGGTCATAATTTTACAAGTGGACAAAAACATTTTAATAGAAAATCAAACACTTTAAAAGTACTTTATATATAAAAACGTCTAAAGCTATTCTTTAACTAACGCTAAAAAAGTCCTCCTTTTATTTAGACACTAAACCGGGGCTTTTAACCTTTTGATTAATGAATGATCTTCCGGCGCCTGAATATAATAATAGCATGAGCAAACATAAATCGCATGTTGACAGAAAACGGAATGAGTATGGGAACGCATTATCAAAAATGCGTGTAGGCCAAATGGAGCGCCTGAATAGATCCGCTCCGCTGGTTGAATATAACCTGGAAAGCTTTTCGGGGAAATTTGAGGTTTATGACCCGAATAAAAAAAAGGGGCGGAAAAGCAGTGTGTTTATTTAGTATCCAAATCTACGCTTAATTGGTGGTTCTGTTTTCAGCAAATGGTCGGACAGGCTTAGTAGTTTCTCCAAATCCTCATCAGTGGGGTCTAAACTTAACGCTTTTTCATAGCAAATTTTTGCTTCGTAAAACCTGCCCAGTTTCAAATAGGCATTCCCCATCATTTTGAGATAAAGTGGTTTAGCTTCATACTTCGAGGCTGCTGTGAAATTTTCCAGGGCGTCTTCGTAGAGGGCCAGTTCGTAACAGGCCAGGCCTTTCCAGTGCAGAGCCTGAACGTCTAAAGATGTCTTGTCCAGCAGTTCTGTAGCCTTTTTGTAATCCCCCTGCCTGTAGCAAATTATGCCAAGGTACAGGTTTGTCACATCCTCGCTGCCGCCAAGCTTTCTGAATGCTAACATGTTGCCGCAGGCCTTTTCAAGGAGTCCGGCATCCAGGCAGCACATAGCCAGATCAAGGTATACCTGCTTTTCTTTAGGGCAGGCCGAGATATACGCTTCAAAACAAGAAACAGCGTTCTCAACTTCACCCAAAGCGTACAGACACTTGCCAATCCAGTAATGAGCCCGCAGCAACTCTCCTTTGTCGGATGCTTTAGGAAAAACCTCCCTGAATAGTCTTAAAGAATTGTTATACTGATTTAAAAAAAAGAAACACTTGCCGGTATAAAATAATGTTTCGTTATCGGGCGGTGAAACAATAAGGTCGCTCAAAGCATCCTGGTATCTGCCCAGATGGAAAAGGCACCTTCCCCTTAACGGTGTTATTTCAGCCTGTGACAGACATGGCAAAGCCTTTTCCAAAAATTCCAGGCACTCTTCGAAACTACCCTCTTTCTCATAAAAATTGGCCAGACCAAGGTATATTTTGCCGGCCTCCGCCAAATCGCGCAGTTCAGTTTTTATCCCGGCCAATCTGATTTGAGCGTTTATGTTATCCGGTTCTGCGATGATTATGTTTTTTAAAATCTTTTCCGCTTCAAAAATTTCACCCTTGTAATATAACCGGATTGCATCTTCCATTTCGCTCACCGGTCCCTACCCCCTCACAACAAATATCTTTTAACATTTCAATACTTTTAAAACCATATATAACTTTGAAACCATAGACGGGGCGAATCGAATTAGATTCTGGACTTATCCAGTATTTCCAAAAAGCAGGGGACCAGGTTGGGATCAAACTGGGTTCCAGTGTGCTTTTTTATTTCTATGACTGCTTCTTCATGGGACAACGCTCGGCGGTAGGGACGGTCACTGGTCATAGCGTCGTAAGCGTCGGCCAGGGCAAGTATACGGCACTCCAGCGGGATCTCATCCCCTTTCAGCCCCAGAGGATAACCTTTGCCGTTCCACCATTCATGGTGCTTATGAATCCATTCGCCGATATCAAGCAGTACTGTGGCCGACTGCGCGATGCGATAGCCGATCTCACAGTGCTGCCGCATTTCCGCGGTCTCGTCGGTTGTCAGCGGTCCCGGTTTAAAAAGGACCCGGTCTGGAATGCCCACTTTTCCGATATCATGAAACTGAGCCAGCAGCCGCAGGTCGGACACACTGCGCTCGGGCAGGCCAATTGTCACGGCCACATCGGCAACCAGTCTTTGCAGGCGGTCCGCATGACCCTCGGTAATAAAATCTCTTGCTTCCAGCGCCTTCATCAGGGTGTTGACAATGGCGCTGCTGGCGCTCTGCCGGCGCAGTAGTTTCTCCCTGTACATATTGTCGTCGGCTTCCTTAAAAAGGTTGTCCATGTTCGCCGGCGCTATATTGGCTACAGCTATGCCCATGGACATGCTCAAGGTCAGTCCTGAATTGTTGGTGTTGTAACTTCTAATAGCATCTCGTATCCTGGCGCAGACAACTTCTACCGTTTCAGCGTCGCTCTGGGGAAGTAAGACGGCAAATTCATCCCCGCCAATCCTGGCCACCATATCACCCTGGCGCAAGGCATTTTTAATCACTTTGGCCGATTCTATGAGCAGTATATCCCCGGACTCATGCCCCAGTGTGTCATTAACCAGCTTAAGGCCGTCCACGTCACATAAGACCAGTCCGACAGGGTTAAACCTGCCGCTCTCCAACCGGTGCATTTCCTCTTCAAAGTAGGCCCGGTTGTACAGCCCGGTCAGAGCGTCGTGCAGGCTCAGGTAACGCAGTTGTTCTTCAATCCGCTTTCTTTCTGTAATATCAACAAAACTCTCGAGCAGGTACCTGCGGTTACCTAACGTTACCCTGGCTACTGTTTTGATGATGGGTAAACTTTTGCCGTCAGCCCTGATCAGGGTCCGCTCCGAATGGTCTATTCTTTGTCCCATGTCGGTTATTGGACAATTTTTCTCCTCTGCCGGACAAACGAATTTATGGCAGTGCAAACCGACAATTCTGTCTTTAGGCAGACCTATTACTTCTGCAGCTACCCTGTTTACATCTTCTATAACGTGCGTTGCCTGGTCAATCAAAAGCACCCCGCTCTGGATGGAGTCTAAAATAAGCCGCAGGCGCGTTTCACTCTCTAGCAGTATCTCTTCTGCCATTTTTTGTTCTGTAATATCTCTGATCACCGCGATTATTTGCTCACTGTGCAAAGGCAGCAGCCTGGCTTCGAAAAAGCGCTCCCTGCCACCCAGCACAAGCTGGTATTCTATGCTGGCGATATCTTCCTTTTCTCTCACCTGGCGGACAGCCTCATAAAACTTAGCCCCGACACTCTCCTGACTAATATCCTGAACTTTTTTCCCGACCAGGTTTTTGCTGGCAGGATGCAGGTTTGGTGTACTCTCGGCTTTACAGCCATTAATCGTACCATCGAAGTCAAGCCAGAGAAAAACGTCGGGGAAAGCCTGGATTACCGCGCGCATCTCAGAATTGGCCTGAAGCAGCTCCTGCGAACTTAATTCAAGCGCCCGCTCCAGCATATTGCGGTCAGCGTCCGATTCCCGGTAAGCGTCATTAACAGCGTTAATAAAGCTCCCCCACTCTTCCGGGAGCGAAGAAGCATCCCCAAAATGCTTTTTAATCTGACGCTTTAGTAAACTATGAAACTGCTTCACTTCTATTCCTCCCGGAATGTCGTAACGGTCATCGTTTGATTGTGCAGTTCGGACTTTTCCCCTGGAGCAAACGGACATATCTCCCCGTAGGAGTAAAAACCTGTGAGAACAGTACCCGGACCCAGTACCTCCTGGACTCCTTCAACTTCCTCTTCAATCCTTTGTTTTAGGACCAGCTTGCGTCCAACACAGCTGATAAGGATGGCCAGTTCGGGAGAAACAGAGCCGGCGGCGCCAAGACTGTTTCTGGCTGCCCCTATGGCTCCGTCGATTAACCGGTCAAAGTTGGCTTTCATCAGGCGGGCGTAAGTTCCTTCAGGCACGTCACCGGCAAAAGTCAGGCTTTGTTCTTTTTCATTAACTGACAGAATAGTACGGACAACCCTTGTGTCACGTTCTTTGGTGCGGATGCTGAGGGGAAAAAGCAGACCTGTCGCCGGCAGCCCCTGAGCATGCTCACCAAGGTATATCTTATAAAGTTCCAGGGCTGAGCGGCTGTCCATCTCATACAAAACATTGCCGCTGGACCTGGTTATCAAACGATCTGTGCCAAAGGGGTCCCAACCTCCCATAGAGCCGTAGCCGACTTTTAACCGGTCTCCGTACAAGCCCAGGACGGCGATGGTATCCTTTTGAGGAACACTGTCCCAGAAGGCAAGTGTCTCTTCAAAATTACTGCCGTCGCCGGCCAGACCTCCAGTTACCGCTACATGGCCTGGCAGATGGCTGGTTAAACCATCGGCCAGGGCACTGCCGTTTACATTCAGCCCATCTGACAGTACAAAGAGATGGACCAGGCCTTCCTTGGGAATCGCTTCAGCCAGGTTTCTGCCAGCCCCGTAGCTGTCATCCATCTCATTTAACCTGATCTGCAGGCCGTGCAGTTTGGTGTGTTCAAACTCCACAGCGGTAGTTACTATTGAATTATCCAGCACCTTGGCGCCGAAAATTTCCCCAGCGGTGGAACAGCCAAAAACATAGGCTCCCGGATAAGCTTCTTTGATAGTCTTAAAAATTATATTATCACTTAAGACCTGCCTGGCGCCAAAAACAAAAACCAACTGGGCCTGCTTGCCCCGCGGACCAGGGGTTACTGGCGCCCAGCCGGTTTTTTTTATCCAGATCCTTTGTTCAGTTTTCACCCTAAGACCCCCCCTGGAAAAATGTGTTTATTGATAGATAATTTAGAAATATGTTAGAATTGTTTTTAATTTCGCGAATTAGAAATAAAATCCTTTAGTATATAATAATATTTTCGGCTTTTTAATCTTAATCTATAGAGTGTTGTACTGGTTTTTAGGTTGTGTTATTATCTGGATAATCGGAGGTGGGTTATGAAAATAGTTTTTCACGAGATGTTCCGGGAGGTCTATGACTACGACCCTGCCGCGGCGGCAGGCAGAATGGACTGCATTGTTGATAAAGTAAACGGACTATACGAATTCGTGAAACCAGATCCTGCCGCACTGGGCGATTTACTGCTGGTGCACAGCGCAAGTCACCTGCAGTGGGTAAAAAGTCAAGGACCATTATACGAAGTCGCCCTTTTATCTGCGGGCGCGGCCATAACAGCGGCACAAACGGCTGCGGACGGGACTCCGGCTTTCGCCCTGAACAGGCCGCCCGGCCATCATGCCGGCAGGAACTCAAGTTGGGGGTTTTGCTGGTTTAACAACATAGCCATCGCGGTGGAAAAATTACGCGGGGAAGGAAAAGCTAACAAAGTCCTGATTGTTGATACCGATCTCCATTTTGGTGACGGTACAGATAATATTTTTGCGGAAAACCCCGACGTTTTTTATTACCATGTGTACAATTTACAAGGACTGGAGCAATTCCTCGCTATGCATGCGGTTTGTGACTTGATTGCGGTTTCTGCTGGATTCGACAAACACAAACAGGACTGGGGCCTGATTTACTCGACTGAGGACTTTACCACCATCGGCCTGATAATCTCCAGCTATGCCCGGAAAGTTTGCGGCGGCAGGTTTTTTGCGGTTCTGGAAGGCGGTTATAATCACAAGGTGCTGGGTAAAAACGTGAAAGCGATGCTGCAGGGGTTTGAACACCGCTAGTTCCCTGGCATTTTCCTTTTGGCCGGCACAGCTATAAACATGCTCGCCAGGGCAAGGGCAGCGGCGAAATACATGACCCCGCGATAACCCCAGCCCTGGGCGATCAGACCGCCTAAAAGCGGGCCAACCGCGTTGCAAAGGTTTAGTGTGGATTGGAAAATGCCGCCTGCAGTCCCCTTTTCCTCACCGCTGCGCAGGACGATCAGCAGCGCCCCGACATAGAGGCAGGACCAGGACACTCCTAATAAGCTCATAACCACAACCAGGTAGAGACGGCTGGTGGCAACGGCAAACGCGGCAAAAACAAGAACGGACAGCAGTTGTCCGTAAAAAAAAGTTCTGTACTCCGAAAATCGCTCCAATTGGCGCATGACTACAAACTGCACAACGAAATTAACAGCCCATAAAAAGCCGACCCAGAATTTATCCATACCCAGGGAGGCCAGGTAGAGCGGCAGGATTATCCACACAGCTGTTGCCCCGAGGTGCCGCAGGAAGACCGCCAGGTAAATCCGGTAATCCCGCCGCAAGACATACCAGAGGTTGGGAGGGTTAGGGAAATTGAACGAAGGTGCTTTGGGGAAGGCCAGGGAAAGCAAAAAGGCCAGCAGGCAAAATATAAAGCTGAGCCAGAAGAGCATGTCGATTTCACCTATAAACGCCGCCGCCAGTGCGCCGAAGATCCAGCC
>CAZJGV010000110.1:6327-10405 GCA_964545615.1 uncultured Pelotomaculum sp. | reverse complement strand
AGCTTTTTTACCCAGCGCTCTCACCAGTATTACAGACATTTCCTCCCTGGTAATAAGCGCACCGGGCCGGAATTCCCCGGTTTCGTAACCGCTTACTAGTCCGGCTTTTGCCGCTTCATACACTGCGCTATAATACCAGTTGCCTGTCATTACGTCTGTATATGCCTGTGTTGACGTCTCCTCTCCACTCAGTTTCAGCGCTTTTATATTATTACTTTCTGGTATTGGAAACTTTACCGGTAATATTGTAGATTTCGTGCTATCGAAACGCTGATCTTATTTAGCGTTTAAAATGGCGTCTCACCGTATTCCCCAAAGTTGTAAAGCACAATGGAGTAGTCGGACACATCCACCACTCCGTCGCGGTTCAAATCGCAGGTGTCGATATACTTCTCATCGCCCGGAATTGTGCCGAAGCTGTACAGGATAGCGGAATAGTCGGAGACGTCAACCACATTGTCGGGGCCTTCTTCGCCCCAGGTGTCGCCCAGGGTGATCTCTCCAAAGTTGACGGGAGTCATCGTGTCCTGGGTTATAGTAATGTTTGTTTTTATAGCTCTTAGGCTGTTTGGTAGTTTAAAGGTAATATCATAGTTACCCGGATCAATGTTAGTCAGTTGGAAAGTACCGTTATTACCATTTGCTGTGACATTTACATTCTTATTTAGAATAGGTGTAGCTGTGGACCGGTCCCCACCAGCCGTCCACAGGGATACCTCTGCCTGTGGGATATTGGCTGACTCGGGAGCGACCTGGAATGTAAAGCTACCGGTGATGCCATTATCAGTCAGGTTAATAGCGGAGACGATGGCGTTAGTCAGGGTAGTCTCAGGAACAGAAGGGAAATAAACTGTGGCATAGTTGATTATCTCCGTTCCGCCCGGGGCGTCCGCCCGCACTTTCACGCTGATTTCGGCATAGCCGCCTTCTATGGAGCCAACCTCACCGACAAACCAGGTTATAGTCCTGGTGGCCGGATTGTATATACCGGCGGGGGCTATCTGGGAGGCGTCCGCTGTGCTGTATACCGGGCCGATTTCTAGTGTTGAGGCGTCCAGGTCCTCGTCTAGGGTGTCTTTGAAATAAACACCGAAGGCAATTCCTTCCCCCTCATTTTCAAATTCAACCTTGTAGTTCAACTCCTCACCGGCAAGGACGCTGCCCTCTGGTCCGTACTTGGCGTTGGGATCCTGGGCGGTTATGATTTCATCTTCAATGGTATCTTTATTAATATTCTCATTGCAATTAACGGTGTTGCATGACGCATATCCATAAAGGCTGCCAAAATCTTCATAACAATACCCATTTGGGCAATTACCGGAGCAATTTTCAATATCTACAAGGTCCCAAAAGCATTTATAATTACAAACATAAGTATACTTGTTTTGCCCTGAAAAACCTGGACAATCACAATGACTCTTTCTTGTCCCGGGTATACACATAAAGAGGTTGGGGTTAGTTTGTTTTGAAGCAATACAATTGTCAACACAGCCAGCTACGGTTAGAAGATCAGCGGCAAATCGACCTCCAGTACAACTAATAATTTGCCCGGTAACTTTTAAAGCACACCCCGGCAAATTAAAACTTTCGTTACATTCAGAATATAATTTATAACTTTCATAAATACATTTTCCTGCGTTTATCAAAACTTTTGACTCTTTTTGCCCTGCTGCCCATGAAGCTCCCCATATCACAGTCTCTGTTAAACAATTCCACTTGCATGCATTATATATACAGGGTTCTGGAGGTAATTCTTGACTTTTCTTTATTTCACTGTTTAACGTCTTGCCGCAAACTAACTGGGATTTATCTATAGAACCATCGGATAATATTTTTAATTCGCCATCTTCATCTATAAAAGATATAGCATTTTCACTGAATTTGATTATAAATGGAGAACCGTTTTGTTTGGCTGAATTTTTAACTAACCAGATGCATCCTTCATGTTCCTGGTCTATCATAATTGGGCCTGAAAGGATTGAACCATTATCATAGATAATTTTTAATATAACATCTCCACTTCTATACCCCAATCTTTCGGCATCATTATACATCTGTAAAAATTTTTCATCCTCAAGAAGAGTGTCTAGCTCAACGGGATCTCCAATATCTATTTGGCCATTTGGAACTAATGAGGGTTGTGCTTCTAAATATTTATAAATATCACCAATCGGAGAAACTCCTAAATAGGAGATATCATACTCTTCACTAGTTGTACCAATCAAAGCTAGCCCTTCAAGCCATGTATGTCCAATCAGTCCCCAGTTTACCAAAACTTTACACGATAATATGCCTATACTATGGGGGGGTAATGTTCCCAGCTTCCATATTACTTCATGATTATCCCACCTATAGATGCCTTCACCAGTGCTGGAAACATAATCGACTTCGAAGGGGAGTTTTAACACTACAACCGTGTTCTCCGCGCTGTTAAACCCATCATTCCTGTACTCGACAACATAATTTACCATCTGGCCTGGGCTAACCCGTCCAGGACCCCATGACTTTACTTCTAAATCAGCCATGGGAGTCAGGGCAAGATTTTCTATACTTAGGTACTGCTTTACAGGACTTTCTGACTCATCCAGGTTTCCAAGAACAATACCGGACAGCGGGGCGCTGAACATGCCGTTGCTTTCCACTACACCGGGAGCGGTTACCGTATCATAGGTCCATCCCTCTCCGGAACCTCTTTCGGAGGTATAGGATATTATGGAGAAGCCCTGGCCATTATAAGGGTTGTTTTCATCATCAACCCGCACGTGAGTCAAAACTGTGCTTATAGGTTCAGCGTAATCGCCGGCTGTCAGGCCGTCAATCCCGGATTGCAGCACGTGGAGCCGGGTTTCAGGATAACTTGCAGAATCGGTATAAGCCAGTGTCCCCGCGGCATCGAGCACCGCTGAAACAGAACCGCCCAAGTTTACTTTCCAGGTCGAACTGTACTGGTCATAATTACCACCGCCGGCGGCTGCCTGGGTGAGATATCCTTCAAAGACACCTCTTGCCTGTCCGCCTACCACTCCTTTAAGGTAAACCTTGTTTTCGGAAGGAAGCAGGTAGGACACTCCCTTAAAATAACCGCTGTATTGGTTACTGTTGATCGTTGCCGCCCAATTACCCTTTGAAAAGCCTTTACCCGCGAAAGATCCTGTTTCAATGTCAACTATTTCAATATTTTTAAATTCAAAATCACCGCACTTGCTTCCCATGACCTTAACTGTTCCGTTTTTCAGTGTGGCTTTCTGGCTGCGAAGGTTTTCAGCCGCGTCAGAGCTGCCTGAATATGTTCCGGTAAGGCCTCCTGTTTCACCTATGATAATTGGCCGAGTAAGAACAATGCCATTTGAATCCGCATGATCGTCGTATCCTACTCTCGCGGAGATATAATAGGTGCCTGAAGGCACATCAGGTATTAAGAATTTTTTTGATACGGTATAACTTTGGGAAGCGGGTATATTAATCTCTTCTTGCTCACTGGTAAATATGGTTGCGCAGTCCGGGTTTATGTCCTGGCCTGAACAGAAAAAACAACCATGATTAATCCGCGCCGCATCTCCTTCTCCAATGTTGTTTATTGTGTAAGATATATCTATTGTTTCCTGGGGAATGGCATAAAGAGGGGCGCTGATATCATTAATAACTAGTTCTGGCAACCCTAATCCGGTTTGGAGAATGGTGCCTCCGTCTCCCACCGCCACGAAGTTGCCACAGAAGCAGGCAACTCCATTGAGGTTATAAGTTGTCCCGGCGTCCCTGGCGGTCCAGGTGACGCCGTCGGGCGAAGTGAGGATTTTGTTGCCAAATACGGTACTGCCTACTCCAACAGCCACGAAGTTGCCGTTGCCATAGGTGACTGCGTTAAAGGATAAAAGGTTATTATTAGAACCGGAACTCCTGACAGTCCAGTTGACACCGTCTGGTGAGGTGAGGAACTTGTCATATTCCCCCACCGCCACAAAGGTGCCGTTGCCGTATGTGACTCCACCAATGCGACCCGCTCCCGGGTCCCTAGCGCGCCGGGTGGCGCCGGCGGGCGGGGCTCGAAGGTCGCCGTAACACCACGCCACGAAAGTAC
>CAZJGV010000110.1:0-6317 GCA_964545615.1 uncultured Pelotomaculum sp. | reverse complement strand
CTCCATTGAGGTTATAAGTTGTCCCGGCGTCCCTGGCGGTCCAGGTGGCGCCGTCAGGCGAGGTGAAAATGGTGCCGTAACTCCACGCCACGAAAGTACCGTTGCCGTAGTTGACTCCGTTGAGCCAATCTCCTGTGCCGGAGCCCCTGGCGATCCAGGTAGCGCCGTCAGGAGAGGTGAAGACGGCTCCCGATTGCCCCACCGCCACGAAGGTGCCGTTGCCGTATGTTGCCCCATTGAGGGTATAAGTTGTACCGGAGTCCTTGGCGGTCCAGGTAACGCCGTCAGTCGAGGTGAGAATGGTGCCGTAATACCCCACCGCCACGAAGGTGCCGTTGCCGTATGTGACTCCCTTGAGGGGATTGCCCGTGAGCAGGGGGTTGCGCCATTGCCAACTCGTATCTGTGGTTCCCCTTTGCTCTAGAGTGAAGTCAATATTCCCGGCATTTGGGCTGGCTGCTGAAATCGTCACGAAATCAAGATGATCCCACCAGACTTTCTGGTTATACCATTCTTCTGTCCAGCTATCGTCTTTTTCACCCCATCTGCCGGGGGCAGGTGAAACTAGCTTGTAAGTCCCGAAAGGCAGGCCGGTAATAGTATACATGCCGTCGAATCCAGTCTCGGCGCTTTTCCCAACAGACTGGTCAATCATATAACAGCTTACGCTTACACCACCCAGGGGATTACCCTGAGCGTCGGTGACTGTGCCAGAGATGGTTCCGCCCTGCTCCAAGGTAAAGTTGATCCCGTCAGTGATCTGCCCGGGTGTAACTTCTAAAGACGCAACCTGAACATATATTGATGTGTCATTATAAAACTTTCTAACCCGGCCGTCGGCCTGGGCGCCTACCCGATACTGTCCTTCAGCCAGACCGCGGATGATATAATTACCTTCTTGATCTGTCTGAGAATCGCCTGCTTCTGCTTCATATTTGCTTTCGTAGTAGTCGGCCCATACATCAGCTCCTGGTATGGCGTTGCCCTGGTCGTCGGTGACTTTCCCAGTGATGATGCCGCCCTGGGTAAGTGAGAAGTTTATATCCCCGACGTCCGGCCAGAGAGAAAATATTGTCACAGGGTCGGCCTGGTCCCAACCCGCTTTCTGGCTTAACCAACCAAACCACCCTTGCGCCCAGTTGCCGTCGTTCCTGCCCCACCTGCCTGAATCCGGGGAAAATACTTTGTAAGCCCCGAAAGGAAGCCCCCTTATGGTATACGCGCCGTTCTCATCAGTCTCGGCGCCATTCCCAACAGGCTGGTCAACCATCCCGCAACCTACACTTATACCCGCCAGGGGGTTGCCGTGATCGTCGGTGATTGTTCCTGATATGGTTCCACATTGCTCCAGGGCGAAGTCGATCCCGCCGGTGGTCTGACCGGCTGTAATGATCACAGGCTCGGCCTCGTCGTAAATCAGGGTGTTATTATAGAATTTTTGTACTCTGCCGGTAACCCGGGCTGTAACCCGGTACTGGCCGGGCAGCATACCATTAATGGTATAATTTCCTTCTTCGTCTGTCAGGTCGCCACCTGGGTTACTCCCGTCTTCGTAATACTCGGCCCAGACGTGGACTCCGGCCAAAGGGTTTTGCTGCTCGTCGGTGACTTTCCCGGAGATGTTGCCGCACCCATTTGATATCTTTTCAAAAACAACTGTAGCTACAGATTCCGCCACAGTATCGTCAGGGTGGAAAGTCCCTTCAGGATATCCCCCGAAGATCCCCGCGTGCGTTAATGATTCGACAGCTTCGTAGGCGTAATGGTCTGATGGCACATCACTGTATGTGGGGGTTTCGGGAATATACTCCGGTATGCAAAAAATTCGGTACAAAAGAGAAGCAAATCCTGCTTTTACAACACTACTTTCCGGCTCAAAAGTCCCGTCTTCAAAGCCGGTTAGCATGCCTTTTTCGACTACGCTGTAAATATAGCCCGCCGCCCAGTAGTCCAGCGGCACGTCTGAAAATGTGGGATCATTGGGTAAATTTATGGGCAGTTCCAGTTTTTCGGCTAACATTTTCGCCAGTTCCGCACGTGTGAGATCTGTGCCTGTGGTCTGCTCCTGGGAAATAAGATAATTGCTGTGATCTAAGCCGTCTCTGACCGCATTTCCGTTTCCTGTGGGATTGTTCACCGCATAATAAGGACTCCCAGCCATATTCCAGGTGGCGCCGGAAGATATAGTCCCGCTCACGTTGGTAACAGCGTCCGCGGACATTAAGAAAAAAAGCTGCATCCCCAAGGCTAACAATATCAATATAAAAAATCTTTTTCTAATCATAAAAAATACTACCCCCATCCCATTCCTCACTTTAGATCAGTTATCATGTAAATATTTCTTTACTTTTTCTATGTATCACTCATAAAACAAAAGCTGCTTCAGGAGCTAAGGAGTGTCCATTCTGTCTTCTAATAAAAAAGTGCATTTTTCAACTTTCCATAATAACCTCTTCTTTAAAAAACAACGTTCAAATATGTTTTTTTTGCATTTATTTAAAGTTTCCTTCCCTCTGTAAATATTTTCTTTAACATTTGCCTGTCTATTAAATTCATGAAGAATTCCCGCCGTGTCGGGCGTTGATAATACAAAAAAATAGCGCCTTAAAAAGTCGCCTCACCGTATTTTCCGAAGTTATACAGCACGATGGAGTAGTCTTTCACATCTACCACCTATCCCGGTTTAAGTCACAGGTGTCTTGTATACCTCTCTTCTTCCGGTGTTGAACCGTAGTTGTTCAGGGTAGCGGAGTAGTCTGATATGTCGATAACGTTGTCCGGACCGGTATCGCCCCAGGTGTCGCCCAGGATTATTTCTCCGAAGTTCACGGGGGTCATCTCATCCTGGGTTATGGTAACGTTGATTTCCACCGCTCTCAGCTTGAAGGTTACGTCGTAACTGCCCGGTGTCAGGTCAGTCAGTTGGAAAGCGCCACTATTGCCGGTTGCCGTAACATTGACCTGTTGAGTTAGAACAGGTATAGCAGTGGATCGGTCACATCCATCGCCCACAGGTACAACAGAAGTGACGCCTGTTTTCTTCTCATACATTTAATACTCAATTACCTGGACCTATCATAAATTCAGATAATCTCCCTTTATTGAAGATAATATTGCCAACGCTTTGCATTTGACATTATTGCTAATAATTCCTTCCTTCTGGAAAGTTTTTTACCTACACTCTGACTCTATGTCCCAAAACAACAATGTCAAACCATATAATTGCCGTTCTTGCGTGAAGCAACTGCAAGATAATAAACTTGATAAGAAGCAATCTTTTATCATCTTTAATTGATGTAATAGAAGAATATTCTTAAAAATCCTTAAAACGGCGCCTCCCCATACTTACCAAAGTTGTACAGCACTATGGAGTAGTCCGTCACATCCACCACCCCGTCCCGGTTCAAGTCACAGGTGTCGATGTATTTCTCATTTCCCGGCACTGTGCCGAAGCTGTACAGGATAGCGGAGTAGTCGGACACGTCGATGACGTTGTCGGGTCCCTCTTCGCCCCAGGTGTCGCCCAGGGTGATTTCACCGAAGTCAACGGGAGTGGTCGCGTCTTGGGTTACGGTGACATCTGTGGCTATAGCTCTCAGGCTGTAGGGTAGCTTAAAAGTGATGTCGTAGCTGCCAGGCTGCAGGCCGGTTAGTTGGAAAGCACCGTTATTATCGCTTGCTGTGGCGGTGACATCGACTTGCTGGGTTAGAATTGGTGTGCCCGTGGACCGGTCCGCTCCAGCAGTCCATAGGGATACTTCAGCCTGGGGTATATCCGTTGATTCGGGGGTAACCTGGAAGGTGAAGCTGCCGGAGATGCCGCTATTATCACCTGTGTACCCTATTGTTGTAAAACTCAAAGTAAATTCACCATTATAAGTACCATATGCTGCACTGACCACACTGGCAGCAGGTATATAAACTGTGTATTTGGCTCCGTAATTCAAATCTATATATGGAATAATAGTAAGAACATTACCGCCAATACTACAGTTTCGGTATAATTCTGAACCATCTGCTTCTCTTACAATTATATTATCAATATTTAAACTCTCGCTAACTGTTTCGTTAAATGTTACGGTTATACTTTTATCCAGAGGTACGTTGGCACTCTTATCTGCAGGATCGACATTTATTATTTCAACTTTCGGGTTGGCAGGATCAAAAACTGTTATATAGTACAAAGCTGTTTTATAATCAGCACCGTCAGGACCACTTACAGTCAATGTAACTTTGTAGTTCCCAGGAGAAGTAAACGTATATGTCGGACTTTCATCTGTGCTGTCTGTCACGCCGTCGCTGTCAAAATCCCATTCCCATGTTGTAGGTGTTCCGGTACTCTTATCAACAAAATTTACCGTAAGAGGCGCAATACCGCTTGTTTTATCAGCCGTAAAGTCAGCTATAAGATAGCTACGATTTTCCACCGAATAATCAAAGAAGCTTTCGCGTCCGTCTGTTGCATAAGAAGTCACAATAAAGTTCCACCCTGTTTCCTGGTTTCCGGCATTCCACGGCTTATCAGTCATATAAAAACACTCGGAAGTACTTCCTAAAAGGTCAAACAGCGGTTCGTTATCAGACCGTACGTAAACTCGATAGCCATTAAGGGCTGTGTCGTTAGCTGCATTCCACGATAGCTTGGTCAGTCCATTTTCATTTTGAGCCATTAAATCTAGAGGAGCTGTTAAGGGGGGTACTATTTTCAATTTAACTGCTGATTGCCGATCAACAATTATTTTAAAACTTATCGTTCCTTCTTTGTAATTTGCAAAAGCCTCAGCTTCCCCACTAACTTCTGCGCCTATTAAACATGCTCTAATATGTACAATACCTGCCATAGGACCGCAAATTTTCACCGTGTACTCTCCATCCTGAACAGTATCCAGGTTAAGTGAAGATTCATTATTTATTAGAGTGAGGCTGCAACCGGAAATATTTTTCACCAGTGTAATGGTAGTCGGATCTACTCCGGCACTGTTACCCTGTGGGTCGGTTAGTAACGGTTGCACAGGGCCGGATATAGTTATTCCCAGACTGTCTGTGCTGGCTTCTTCATATGTATATTCATTAGCAGCGTTTGTACTATTTTGAATAATCCTACCTTCGTTCAAGAAATCTAGAACCTTAGAACCCAAATTTCTTATTATTCCAGAATGGGCTCCAAAACTCCCCTTTTCAACGTTAATAGTGGTACTCCCGTCAGATTTACTGAAAATGGCTGCCGCCTGATTAGTTAGAACTGTTTCATCGCCTGCCACACCACGGTCCTGGTTAACTGCAATTCCACTTGGATAATAACCTTCTCCACTCTTAGTCGCATAAACATTAGAAATGGTTTTTTTATCATTCGTTAGAAATAGCTTGGTATTAACCTGCTTATCAGAAAAACTATATGATTTACCTAGCCTATCTAAATTGGAGTTAGTGTTTAAGTCTATAAGGTAGTTGTTCTGACTGCCTTTTGATAAATCTGCATAGTAAGGATCCGCTTGTGCTGCATGTTTCTTTAACAAAAAGGGGTAAGTAGCCATAAGTTCTTTTAAACCAGGCACTTCAATGTTAACAAACTTAACCACCCCCGGCTTATTTAATTTATCAAAATCTTTCCCTTTATTATGCACACTATACAGGTTTTTACAGGTTTTATAATAAAAATTAATCCAACTAGTTACTCCTGAATCCTTAATATCATCCAGTTTTTTAGGTTCTCCACCTTCCCAAATGTAATAGGGGTCGGATGAACCCTTATTTGGAGTAGCAGCCAATACCAGTTTTTCTATGTCACTTTCATATTGATCGCTCTGAATATATTCTCTTACCACTAAACCGCCCATACTATGAGCTACCACATCAACTCTTGGAAACCCTGTTATTTTTTTGGCCTGTTCAATAGCAGGCTTAAGGTAGTATTGAACGGCTTCCTTAACCGGCCTGCGCCAATCATAAGGTACGGTAAAAACCATATAACCGCTATCCCTTAATTGAATGAATAACCCATCCCATCCAACGGGATCTTTGATAGGAGTATTAGTTGGATTTAGCAATTGCAGTTCGCTTGAATCTGGATTTATTTTTTCAGGAAGTACAGGTTGCCATTCAGTGTTTCCTAAACTTGTGCTGCCCATAATTCCGGGTACTAGTAAAACCGGGCTGCCTTTCCTCCGTATCGGGAAATTAATATTGCGAATGGAGCTACCGTTAACCGTAATATTATATGAACCGCTGGACCAGTAAGGATTCTGATCATCATCTACAGTGGCCAACGAGCTTGGCATGATATCAGTGGCACTGGTTTCAGATTCTGTCACTTTAGC
>CAZJGV010000109.1:7582-10657 GCA_964545615.1 uncultured Pelotomaculum sp. | reverse complement strand
TATACCTTCTTATCCTGAACTGTGTAAACTATACGATAGTTCCTATAAATTATTTCCCTGATCAATGAATTCCTCACTTCCGGCACAATCCTGCCCCTCTCAGGAAAATCCCCGATACTATCGCAAATTTCCATAAGTTTATCCGTAAATTGTCTGGCGTTATTAATACTGTCACGGGCAATGTACTCTACTATTTCTCTAATGTCTAAAACAGCCTGCCTGGATAAAAAATATTTTCTTTCCTTCATTACTACTGGCCGTCATTCAGTTTAATCTTTAGACTTTTAAAAAACTCCTCTCCATCTACCACCTGACCTGAATTAATATCACGTAATCCAGCCACCAACCCTTTTAAAAAAAGCAATTCTTCCTGTTTCCGTTGATACTCCTCCACGGACTCAAGTATTGCAGCGGGCCTGCCATGTTGTGTCAGAATGATTGTACGCCGGTTTTTCTTTAATTCATCAAGTATCTCAGAAGTATTGGCACGGAACTCAGTTATTGGTTGAATGTCGGCAGTCAAATCCAATGTATCCATATTGTCCTCCCTAGGACCTTTTAATTCATTATATAAGACTTTTAAAAGACCTGTCAATTCTCTTCGCTGGGCAGCTTTGGTTATGGGCATAAAATAAAAACATTACTGCATTTATATTGCTTTAATATGATATAATTTGACAGATAATTTTATCAATAACTTATCTTGAGGTGGGATATCTGTTGAAAAAAAACAATCAAGCACTGCCGAACCTTGAGAGTAAAGAAGCCTTTTTAGAGTTCCTGCAAGAGATGGCCAAGCGTTGGCTGGCGCACGATGGCCTCTGGTTTCAGGCGCTGGAAAAGGAATACGGCATGGAAGCGGCCATCAAGCTAGACGCCGCTGTGTGGGAAAAGTTTTCAGCAGTTGAAGCTGAAAGAATCAAGAAATTCTTCCAGATCCCTGAAAGCGGAGGTATTACCGCCCTTAAAAAAGCGCTGGGTTTGAGATTTTATGCCTTTGTGAATAAGCAGGAGCTTATTGAGCAGGACGAAAACAGGATTATCTTCCGGATGAACGACTGCCGGGTTCAGTCAGCCAGGCAAAGGAAAGGATTGCCCGACTTTCCCTGCAAAGCGGTAGGACTGGTTGAATACGAAGTCTTTGCCAGGACGATTGACCCCCGCATAAAAACCCGCTGCCTGTCCTGCCCCCCGGATGACCACCCCGCTGAATACTACTGCGCCTGGGAGTTCTGGATAGACTGAGACAAGAGAACCGTCTACTTGTCTCATCCCCTTGTCTCACTTTAGTTGCATCTTATTGCTGTGCCCAGGTGAAACAGGTAAAGGTACTTATCTTTTACTTGCCGGCCGGTGATGCTTTCCACCGCCCTGGTGTAAATATCAAGCTGCCTGCGGTAACGTTCCAGCGCCTGGTCCAGTTGGTCCGGCGCCAGCCTGGCAGTCTTGTAGTCCAGCAGCAGGTAGCCGTCCTCCTCTTCGGCCAGGCAGTCCACCACTCCCTGCAGCATAACAGTTTCACCGGGGAAATTAATAAGCTCCGGATAAACCTCTGCCGCCGGTAAGGCCAGGGTGAAAGGCAGTTCCCGCAGCACCACGCGTGCGGCCAGAACCCGCCGGCCCAGGGGACCTGCGAAAAAGGAAGCGATCTTGCGTGCAGAAACCGATTCAGCCTGTTCTGGTGTCAATAGTTCCCGCTCCACCATGCTCTCTATCTGCTTCTTGATATTACCGGATTCCAAGCTGCTTTTTAAATCAAGGTTCTGCAGAGCCAGGTGCAGCGCTGAGCCCTTTTCAGCGGCAGATAGTCCGTGGGCTTCCTGTAAAAAAAGAGGCCTGCGGCCCACAGTTGGCCGGGAATCGCGCGGAGACGCGTCCTCCTCCGCCGCCAGTCGATCAAAACGCCTTTTTAAATCGGTAATAGAAGCCTTGGAAGCCCGGCCAACTGCTCCGGCGAAAGGGTAGCTCCATTCCAGCCTGTTTTTAACCACATCTGACAGGGGGCCTGCTTCAGTCAGGGGCTGCATTTTGCTGACCAGGGACAGAAATTCAGGGTGTGATGATCCGGCCATATCTGAACGAGTCTGGCTGGTTTCAAAGCATACTTTCCAGTTGGAACAGTCTTCCGCCACCTCTACTAATGGAGTGCCTTCACTTTCTCCCATCTTTCTGATTTCCCCGCCGTCCTTATGCCGGGCTAATGCCGGTACCAACCAATCCAGGCCGGTCGCGGCCCCAGCCAGGAACCCCTCCGGCAGGCGCCAGCCTGCCGTTTTCAGCGGAGCACACCAGCGCCGGGTATGATTCTTTAAATTCTTGGCTGAGCCGACCAAAATCAGCTTCTCACGTGCTCTGGTCAGGGCCACGTAGAGAATGCGCATCTCTTCGGCCAGGGTTTCCATCTTTAGCTGTTGTCTTAAAGCCAGTTTGGCCATGGTGGGATAAGTCAACCTCGCCCCGGCGTCCACCAACTGGGGGCCGAACCCCAGATCTTTATGAAATAAAACATCCTTGTTTAAGTCACTGAAGTTAAACTTCTTGCCCAGGCCCGCCACAAACACAACAGGAAACTCCAGTCCCTTGCTCTTGTGGATGCTCATAATCCGCACCACATTCTCTTTCTCACTTAAAGCCCGGGCAGTCCCCAGGTCACGGCCGCCCTCCCGGATTCTCTCAATAAAGCGCAGAAACAGGAAAAGTCCCCGGAAAGCGCTGGCCTCATACTGCCTGGCCCTGTGGTGGAGCGCCCGCAAGTTAGCCTGGCGCTGCCCGCCTCCCGGCAGGCCGCCCACAAAATCATAATACCCGGTTTCCCGGTAAATACTCCAGATCAGGTCCGCCAGTGAACCGTGCCTGGCGGCGCTGCGCCATTCCTCCAGCTTTTGCAAAAAGTTCAAAAGACGGTCGGAAAGTACCCCCTGACTATTCAGCGAAGCCGCTACCACCGCGTCAAGAAAGTCACCCCGGCGTGAAGTAAGCCTTATTTTGGCCAGAGCCTGCGCCTTTAACCCAACCAGCGGGGATCTCAGAACAGCCGCCAGGGGTATGTCCTGGCGCGGGTTATCTATCACTTTT
>CAZJGV010000109.1:0-7572 GCA_964545615.1 uncultured Pelotomaculum sp. | reverse complement strand
AAATATCCTGTGGCCAGTTCCGCGTAGGCCGGAATGCCCGCCTGGCGGAATTCTTCCACAAAGGTATTGGCGTATCCTGACGTAGCCCGCAGCAGCACCACCACATCCCGGTAAGTCACCGGCCTGTAGACCCCCGCAGCCCTGTCATATACGGTTAATCCCGGCTCAGCGCCACCGTCTCCCCGCACCAGTTCGCCGATGCGGCGGGCGACCAGGCGGGCTTCTTTCTGTGTGGCATCCAACTCTTCCTCGATTTCCTCCTGCCCTTCCTCCGGCGCCGCGTCATCTAACCGGCTCTCGCCGGTCCTGACAACCGGGTCATCTACCTGTTCCAAACCATCCCGTTCAACAAGGTATACTTCCACCGCGCTGTCCGGCTCAGCCTGCCCTGCCGGCGCACCGGGATACTCAGCGCCGCAGATCAACTCCGCTCCCTGGTCGTAAGCTATTTCACCAACTGTTTGCGTCATGACCTGGCGGAAAATAAAGTTTACCGCGCTGACCAGCCCCTCCCGGCTGCGAAAATTCCTGGCCAGTTCAATACGGCGCTCCTGCCCCCCACTCAAGGCGGGATAGGATGAATACTTTTTCAGAAACAGGCCGGGGTCGGCCAGTCTGAACCGGTAGATGCTTTGTTTAACATCTCCCACCATAAATAAATTGGGTCTGGCTTCCCCCTGCCTTGAGACGAGCTGAATGATGGACTCCTGCACAGCGTTTATGTCCTGATACTCGTCAACCAGCACCTCTTCGAAACGCTCCCTCAGACTTAAAGCCGCCTGAGAAGGAACAGACCCGCCCGGTCCGGAGAGAATCTGCAGAGCATAATGTTCCAGGTCGTTGAAGTCAACAACACTCCGGGCGGCTTTGGCTTTCCGGTAAGATACTCCGAAATCCAGCACCAGAGCGGACAGTTCCCGGACCAGGGGCGCCACATGGCGCAGGTCCTGGCAAAGGTCTTCCGGCGGACGGGAAAAATAGTCTTTTACCAGTAGGTTGATTTTTCTTTTGGCGCTGTCTCTCAGCTTTCTTACCACTTCTGCCGTGTGCCCACCGGCTTCTTCTTTCTTTTGTCTCTTTAATTTGCCAAAAGCCGCCCGTTTAAATAACTTGTAAAGTTCCGCCCAGGGCGCTTTGGCGCCGCACTTCTGAATCAGTTGGGCAATCATTTCCCTGTCTGTTTGCAGGTTGTCCAGATAAATCGACGGGCCGCCGGGACTGCCGGCCAGACTTATTGACTGCTCAACAGCTGATAAAGCTGCGGCCAGTTCCATGGCCAGTGATTTTTTTAAAATGCCGCACCAGGGCAGCTGGTCAAAGAGAACATCGTCGGCCAGGTTAAAACTCTCCGGCAGTCTGTTCAGCCAGCCTGCCGGATCGGGTGTGCTCCGGGCAAAATTATGGGCTGCCAGGACCAACTTCTGTAGATCGGTATCGTCACGTTTGCCGCCATAACAGTCAACCAGGGTGGTGAATAAAGTATTATCTTTAATAGCGTAACGCCTTTCAAACAGTTCTTCCAGGGTCCCAGCCTGAATCAGTGCCGCTTCATCCGCGTCGGCTACTCTGAAGGCCGGGTCCAGGTCGATCAGGTAAAAATACTGGCGCAGTAGATCCAGGCAGAATGAGTGCAGCGTACTGATGGCGGACCGGCTGAGCATGACCAGTTGTCTGGGCAGGCGGGTAGAACCGGGACGCTTTTCCATCTCTCCGGCCAGGGCGCGGCTGATCCGGTCCCTTACTTCTGAGGCAGCGGCATTGGTAAAGGTAACTACCAGCAGTCGGTCCACGTCCACCGGCTCCACCGGGTCGGTGATACGGCGGATAATCCTCTCCACCAGCACAGAGGTTTTGCCCGCCCCGGCGGCGGCGGCCACCAGCAGGTTCCCCTCCCGGCTGGATACCGCCAGGAGTTGTTCATCGGTCCACTGATTATTCAACTGCTTCACCTCCCTGCAGTCTGGCCAGCTTGTTCCAGACTCCATCCTCGCTTTCAGCTTTAAGCACCCGGTAAGTGTTCCCTTCCATAAGGATATCAAACTGGCAGACCGGCTTGAAAGAACAGTAACGGCAGGGGCGCTGCGAACCCCAGCGATACGGCGCTATGTCAACAACCCCGCTCATTATATCTTCTCCGGCCGATATTAGCTGATAACGAAGATACTCCCGCAGCAGTTGAAACTGCGCACCGGTTAAAACCATGGACCGGGCGGCAAATTCACCGTCTCTTTTAATCTGAACCGGAATAAGTTCGGATTCTCCGGCCAGGCCGTTGTCCATAAGCCTTACCACCTTCTGATCCGCCAGCACCAGGCCGGTCATGCGGAATTCTTTAAAAATCTTTTTCTCAACATCATCACTGGAGGGGATTTCACCGGCGGTCCTGACCAGCGGGTCGTCCATGCGGAAGTAGAGAATGGCGCCGGGCAGTCCCGCGCCCCCCGCAATAGTTTCGGCATAGCGCAGGGCCACATCCAGGTAGCCCAGGAGCTGAAGCTTCAGGCCGTAATAGATATCTGAAAGGCTGATGGTAATCCTGCCTGATTTATAATCTATTACCCGCAGGTATACGCCTTCATCAGTCTGAGCGGCGTCAACACGGTCGATCCTTCCGGTGAGAATCATTTCGCTGCCGTCCGAAAGGGTGAAAGTAACAGCGGGAAGGTCTCCGTCCGGCCCGAATGCGAGTTCCAGGCCCACCGGCCGGAACCGGCCCCGCCGTGAGTGCTCGCAAAGAACCAGGGCGGTGCGCTGTACGGTTTTCTTTAGCTTACCGGTAAGGTAGCGGCGGCGGGCGGAGCTTAACAGGATCTCGCTCTGCAGGCGCGGCGCCAGTTGATCAACCACATCACCGGCCAGGGCTAGGCATTGTTCCCGGTCTAACTGCCCCCAGTCCAGCCCTCCCGCATGGATACGCTCACCAAAAAGCTTGAGCGCCGCGTGAAAAAATTGGCCGAGGTCAGGCGCGCCCAGTTTAAAAACAGCCCTTTCCCGTAATTTCAAGCCTTTGGTAAGGAAGTGGGAGAAAGGACAGGCCCGGAATCTTTCTATACCTGATACGCTGGTTTTCAGAACTCGCCCGTAAAGTGCCCTGCTCACGTTGGCGGACAGCCTTGCCTCTCTATTGCTGGCAAAAAGGCTGGCCAGCAGATAGGCGCACTCAGTTTTGCGGCTGCTCCGCGTAAACCAGGAATATACGTCCCACCAGATCTGGCTTACCGGGCGGCCCGCCTTGGCCTCTCTCAGCCGGGCGACAAGATATGACAGGGCTCTGTCCGGGTTGCTGATAAACCCGAGATCATCTGTCACAGCTTGATCGGGCTCTACCGGCCAGATACGCTCAACAACCCCCGGTAATAATTCTTTAACCCTGGCTATCACCTGGGAAGGGGCGATCGCCCCGCCCTCTTCGTCCGCCAGGGGAAAGCTCAAAAACAGTTTTTCTGAGGAACGGGTAATAGCTATATATATTAGATACTGTTCATCAAAAACCCTGCGGCGCGATCCTGGCGCCAGCCGCAGGCCCACCGACAAAAGCCTGTCTCTTTCCCCTTCCGACAGGATGCCCTTCTCGGCAACCCTGGCCGGCAGCACACCGTCGCTCACTCCCATAACAAAGGCGGCTTTTGCTTCCGGACTGCGGGAGCGCTCCAGTGAGCAGACTACAACCTGATCAAGCCCGGGCGGTATTAAGCCCAGCCGCATGGCCTCAAAACCGGCGTCCAAAATGGCGGCATATTCTTCCGGTGTGAGAGCTTCTTCACCCAGCGCTTCCACCACCTGGTCCAGCATTGCGGTAAGCCCGTCCCAGACCTGGGCGTGTTCTCTGGCCAAGTCCAGCCTTCCTTCCTCCTCCGCCAGCAAGCTCCAGCGCTCAAGTAATTCCGGCGCTTCCAGCCGGGCACACAGGTCAAAAACAGCCGCGGATACAGCCCGCACATCTACAGCTCCCCGGACTGCGCTGTCAAAACCAGACAGGACACTGACAGCCTGCCGGCGGATATGGTTTATGTCTTCCAGTTCCTCCACTTCCGCAGCGGTCGCTTCGCTGTCTTCTTCAAGTGAAAGATTTCTATAATAGTCCCAGGGCCTGTCGTCAGTCCAGCGGCTGCCTCTGATTCCATGGGCGAGCACGTAATTCTCCAACCGGTCTACCTCGTCCCTGGTCAGAGGAATCAGGTCAGTTTTTAGAAAACGGAAAACCGGATCAGACGACCAGCCTGAGATCACCACTTCCAGGGCCGACCGGACCAATTCCACCAGGGGATGGTGCATTACCGGACGTTTCTGATCAATAAACACCGGTATGTGGTGGTCCGCGAAAACGCTGGAGATTATTCCCGCGTATACGTCCAAATCCCGCAGCAGAACAACTATATCCCGGTAGCGGCAGCCTTCATCCCTGCACAATGCTGTTATCTCACGGGCCACACCCTCTGCTTCGGCTCTCGGACTGGCCGCCGCGGCCATGATTACGCCTTTCCCGCAAGCTTTAACAGGCGGGGCCGGACGTTTAAAAAAATATCTTTCCAGGTGCACAAGATCAGGATTACGGTGGCGGCCCGGACCGGACCCATCCAGGGACAGCGGTCGCTCAACCGGAACCTTTTCCCGGGCGGCTGTTTCACACAAGGTGTCATAAGTTTCCCTGACAGCGTAAAACAGCGCTGTCTCATCGTGACTGCCGGCCAGAGACTCCAGGTCCGTGCACAAGGTAATATTGACCTGGCCGGCGGCCCGCAGTAAGGCGGCCAGGACCCTGTACTCCTGCGGGGTAAACCCGGAAAAGCCGTCCACCCACACCTCCCCGCCGCGCACTGCCGGCGACATTTCCAGACGGTCCGCCAGCAGGTTCAGATAATCATCCGGATCGGTGAAACGGTCAGCCAGTTCCACTTCCAGGTCACTGTAAAGAAGTTGTAAATCTGATAGCTTATCCGCCAGCAGGTCGGCACCGGCAATTCCTCGCAGTACCTCTGTTGTCAGCGCCAGTTCCTCCGGGCCGATACAATATGTTTTCATCTCTCCCAGGGTGCGCGCCAGAGTGTCGGCAAAACCGGGCAAGCCGGCTGAACGCCTGAATACTTTAAATTCAGTCCGTCGTTTTTCCAGTAAGCGCCGCAGCAACATGCGCTTGCCCAGTTCACCGATATGAGCACGCGCAGCGCCGCCTACTTCCTGCAGCACCCTGTAGGCCAGGCGCCGGAAACTCAACACCTGCGGTAAAGCCCTTTAGACCTGGCGTACAGGCAAGGGCGTATTCATTCTGAAAGGTGGCCTGCTCGGGCACTAAAAGGATCAGCGGCCCTCCCACCGGCCGCGCCCGCAGTTCTTCCCGCACCTGGTCAAGACAGACGCGGGTTTTCCCCGCCCCGGCCCGGCCTATGATAAAACGCAGGGACAAAAGCGCCCACCCCTTTTCGCTTAATACCAAACTTCAAATCCTATGTATCATAAGTGCGTCTAATTTGCAAGCAAATAGTAGATCAGGGTAAAAAAAACAAAAAAGGCGCCCCTGTTCTTAAGCTTACAGGTTTGCCCCGGCTAAAATCAATTTAACGGTTTGCTGACTTGCCTTCCGTCCTTTTCACAAAGCTTTCTTTTTTTACTATGAACCGTTCGTGCAGCCCGGCGCCGATCAGCTCTACCTCGTCGCGCGCCTCCACTTCAAACAAGAGCCTTTTGCCTTCCGCTTCCACCAGACGGGAGGTTACCACCACGTCCATTCCTACCGGAGTGGCGGACAAGTGCTTGACATCCACCCTGGTGCCAACTGTGGTAAACCCCGCTTCAAGCAGCGGGTCAACCGAGGACAGCGCCGCTTTTTCCATCAAACGGATCATCGCCGGTGTGGCAAAAACGCGCACAGAACCGCTTTCATAAGTAAGCGCGGTATTGTTCTCATCAACTTTAATCCTGGCCTCACCTTTTAAACCCGGTTTTATCTCTTCAGTCAAATCTCTCACCTCACCTAGAAAAATAGTATTATGGGCTACCTTCACATTCGTCAGCAGAAATTGGAACACCTGCAGTGGAAAGGGGACATACCTGTAGTGGAAAGGGGACACACCTGCAGTGGAAAGGGGACACACCTGCAGTGGAAAGGGGACACACCTCTATTTGGAGCCAGTCTTCAGGGCTGAGGAATGTCCCCGATCGGAAGTCTCCGGGGCTGAGGAATGTCCCCGATCGGAAGTCTCCGGGGCTGAGGAATGTCCCCGATACGAGCGCTTTATTTAGCTGACTTTTTAATATCCATAACTTCCCCACCGGGGCGCACGTTTTCAAGTGTGATAAACTTATAAAAAGCGTCACCGGTAAAGTCCATATAAAGAATCCTGGGTGCGCGTACCAGTTCCTGCTTTAAGTTGGTTAAGCGGGCCAGAGCGCCGGGATTCAAAAAATATTTGACGCCGGAGTATTCATGATAACCCAGGTGCGCGTGGGCGCCCAGGGTATAATCAGCCTCAGTTCCAGCCACTTCTTTAATTAAAGTGCAGGGCACCTTGTCAGAAAATTGTTTGGGCAAAAGCATGCCGTGCACCACGTGAACCGCAATATCACACCGCTTTTTGGTCACCATGTAATCGTCCTTGTTTTTGCGGCGGTCAATACCCGTGTAAAAATGCTGACCACTGAGCTGCAGTACACAGTTGTTATTGGAAAGGTAAAGTTTTTCGCCGGGCTTAAGCAGTGTAAGCAAACGCTGCCTGTCTAAATAAGCGATAGCCGTGGTTTCAAGGCTGTCCAAACGCTGTTCCACCAGGTCATGGTTGCCTGCGATACAGTAAACAGGCACACCCAGTTCTTTTAGAAACCAGCGAAAAAGATCGAAAGATCTCTGGTCAGGCCGGGGATTGTCAAAAACATCTCCTCCGTGGATCAGGAAATCCACTTTGAGTTGACGGCAAAGGTTAACCACCTCTGAAAGCTTGATATAAATTGCTTTCAAAAAATCGTCCTGGCGATATTCCGGCCTGCTGCCTTGTATGTGGGTATCACTAAGATAAACAAAGCGCATAGAGAAACCCCCGCCTGCTCAAACTAGCGGCAACTCTGCCCCAGGTAAAATCAAAAGATGCTGCGACCGGTATCTACCCGTTTCTCGTCATCCGCCCCCAGGGAAACAAATAATTCCTTAAACCTAGCAAAGTCCTCCAGACACATCAACTCCGTATGGGAATAAAAAATTCTCCCGGCATTGTTCATAGCTCCCCAGGTAAGTTTTACAATATCTTTGTTTACACCCTTTTTAGTTTCTGTTTTGGCAAAAAGCTTTATGGTCATGGTAAAACACCCCGGCGAAATTCTTGCTGGATTATTAGCCTCTAATTATATTATAGCAGGGGAGAACATTTTTTACCTCTAATTTTTACACCTGGCCGCCTGCCGATTTACCCTGCGTCTTTTTTAGAAAACCTTCAAGCTTTACAATAAAGCGCTCGTGTATCCCTTTGCCGATTTGCTCAGCGTCGTCCCAGGCCTCCACTTCAAACAGCAGCCTCTTCCCCTCAATCTCAACCAGAGTGGAGCGGGCTGTGACGCTTAAACCAACCGGTGTGGCCGCCAGAT
>CAZJGV010000108.1:363-10882 GCA_964545615.1 uncultured Pelotomaculum sp. | reverse complement strand
CCTGGTGCCGGAGCGCAGGGAAATCTTTAATTCTCTCAGTGTGCTGGATAATCTTCTGCTGGGAGCATATCACCGCTACCGCTCAGCCAGAGATGAGGTTATAATAGATGTTAAAAAGGTCTTTGATCTTTTCCCAACCCTCAAGGGCAGGGAGGGAGACCCGGCGGGAGCCCTGAGCGGCGGACTGCAGCAGATGCTGGCTATAGGGCGGGGGCTGATGGCCCGGCCCAGGCTGCTGCTGCTGGATGAGCCCTCGGTAGGGCTGGCGCCGCTGGTGGTCAGGGAAATCATGTCAACCCTGGCGGATTTGAAGAAGACCGGTGTTACTATTGTCCTGGTGGAACAAAATACCGCGGCGGCGCTCAATGTCGCCGACCGGGCACTGATTTTGGAAAGGGGACAGGTCGTCTTAAGCGGCGGACCGGCAGAGATGATAGGCAACGCCAGGGTACAGCAGGCCTACCTGGGCCGGAAAATTATAGCGCAGCCCGCGGCGGCGCTTTAGACAGGAAGGTGGAAGAATGAAAAATTTACAGCAAGCTTACTGGGATCCCGAGCATGAGACAATGCCACGGGAGAAGCTTGAACAGCTGCAGTTGGAGCGGCTAAAGGCAACCGTCAAAAAGGTATACCAGCATGTTCCTTTTTACAGGGACGCATTTAAGGCCAGGGGTTTTGAACCGGAAGATCTCAAATCGCTGGCGGATCTTAAAAACCTACCCTTTACTTACAAGCAGGATCTCAGGGACAACTACCCTTACGGTCTTTTCGCCGAGCCACTGGATAAAATTATTAGACTGCACGCCTCTTCAGGTACCACGGGAAAGCCTTCAGTGGTGGGATACACCAAGCAGGACATCGCCAATTGGGCCGATCTTATTGCGCGCTGCCTGGCCATGGCCGGCGGCGGTAAAGGTGATATAGTCCAGGTGGCTTACGGCTACGGCCTATTTACCGGAGGACTTGGCGCCCATTACGGGGCGGAGCGCCTGGGCGCAGCTGTGGTGCCGGCTTCAGGCGGCAACACTGCCCGTCAGCTGTTGCTGATTCAGGATTTCGGTGTGACCATGCTTGCCTGTACGCCTTCTTACGCCCTTTTCCTGGCCGAGGAAGGAGAGAAAGCCGGGATTGATTTTAAAAAGCTGCCGCTCAAAGCTGGAATTTTCGGCGCCGAGCCCTGGACCGAAAACATGAGAGCTCAACTGGAGGCAAAGCTGGATATTATCGCCCTGGACATTTACGGCCTGAGTGAGGTTATGGGACCGGGTGTTTCCATGGAATGTCCGGCAAAACAGGGTTCCCACATATTTGAGGATCACTTTATCGCTGAAATTATCGACCCTGATACAGGCGAGACGCTGCCCTGCGGCCGGCAGGGAGAGCTTGTCCTGTCCACAATTACCAAGGAGGGCATCCCCTTGATTCGCTACCGGACCAGGGATATATCAACCCTGCACTATGAAAAATGCGCCTGCGGGCGTACCCTCGTGCGAATGAAGCGGGTGACAGGACGCACAGACGACATGCTGATCATCCGGGGCGTTAATGTTTTCCCCTCCCAGGTGGAAAGCGTCTTACTTGAATTTGGCGAGACCGAACCGCATTACTTGCTGGTGGTTGACCGCAAGGGCGATCTTGATGATCTTGAGATATGGGTGGAACTGTCTGAAAAGATGTTTTCCGATGAGATAAGACAGCTGGAAAAACTTGAGAACAGAATCAGGCATAAAATCCTTAGTGTGCTTAATATTAATGTCAGGATTAAATTTGTAGAACCTAGGACCATCCCCAGGAGCGAAGGCAAGGCCAAGCGTGTGATGGACCGGCGGGATTTGTAGCAATTAACAGGGATTTTTGGGGTGATTTAAGTAGAGACTCAAGCCGAATTCATAGAAAAAATCAAGAAGGACTCTTTTGCCAGCTTACTGGGAATTAACATCCTGGAAGCACGGCCAGGTTATGCCAGAGCGTCCTTACTGATCAGCAAAGAGTTGGTGAATTTCCAGGGCAACACCCACGGAGGCGCTATAAGCGCCCTGGCTGACACCACATGTGGCGCCGCCAGCAACTCTCCCGGGCAGATGTCGACCGGCCTCAGCCTGAACCTGTCATTTTTGAAGGCCACGCAGCTGGGGACTACCCTCACAGCTACTGCCGAGGAGGTAAATAAAACCCGGAGAACAGCATTGTACAGGGTAACCATCGCAGACCAGGCGGACGATCTTGTCGCCGTGGCCAGCGGCATAGCATATATTAAGTTCCCTTAACAACGAATACCGCCTGTTTGGCGGTATTTTTTTCAGGTGAAGAAAATCTCTTAGGTTTTTTGGCAGGCCTATAACCCCGGAAAATACTGGGTATATTTTTTGCGTGGGCTGCTTAATTAAGAAAAACTTAAATGTGATTTAAGGAAATAATAATATTTTTTAATTAGACTGAGTCATAATATAAAAGTATTTTATAGGGGAGGCAATAGACATTATGCTGGTAACCAAGAAGGCGCCTGTTTTTAAAGCCAAGGCTTTTTACAAAGGTGCGATTAAGGAAGTCAATCTTGAGGATTACAAGGGAAGTTGGGTTGTATTGTGTTTTTATCCAGGTGACTTCACATTTGTCTGACCTACGGAGATATCACATATAGCCGTTGGCTATTCCAAGCTGCAGTCTTTAGGCGTAGAAGTTTTTTCTGTAAGTGTTGACAGTGTATTCTCACACAAAATATGGAATGAAACAGAACTGTCAAAAATGGTTGAAGGCGGCGTTCCATTCCCTATGCTCTCAGACCAAACAGGGAACATTGGGAAAATGTACGGTGTTTATGATGAAGATGCCGGAGTCAATATTAGAGGACGCTTCCTGATTGATCCGGATGGAATTGTTCAGGCGGCAGAGGTGCTCAGTCCTCCTGTCGGCAGAAACCCCGCTGAACTCATAAGGCAGATTAAAGCTTACCAGCACAACCGTAAGACGGGTGAAGTTATGCCGTCCGGTTGGGTAGAAGGTGGCCAGACTTTGAAGCCCTCTGCCAGCCTGGCGGGACATGTCTGGGAAGTGTGGCAGCCCCCAAAAGAGTAGATTTTCGAGGTAACTTCTATTACAATTAAAAAGCTAAAAAGGGATACTCCCCAAAAGTTGTCAACAACCCCGTCCCCCTGACACAATAAACCCCGGCCTGGCCGGGGTTTATTTAAGGAAATTCTAAAGTTGACTTAAGAAAATAGTAATTTTTTCTTATTAGAGTACAGAGAGAAAGGGGTGTATATATGTTTATTCAGCAATTTTTTGTCAATGGGCTGGCTCACAGTTCATACCTCCTGGGAAGCACAAACACCTGCGCGATTATTGATCCCCGCCGCGACGTGGACATCTACCTGGAAGCGGCAAAAGCCATGGAAATGAAGATAACATATATTCTTTTAACCCACCTGCACGCGGATTTTGTCTCAGGTTTCATGGATCTGGCGGATAAAACAGGGGCGGTAATTTACGCGCCCAAAGCTGGGGAATGCGGTTTTGCGCACAGGGCTCTTTCCGAAGGAGATACTTTTGAGATGGAAGACGTAGTCTTTAAGGTCCTGGAAACACCCGGCCATACTCCCGAGCACATTACTTACGTGGTAACGGACCGCGGGCGCAGCGAAGATCCCGCCGCAGTTTTCTGCGGAGATGTTTTATTTGTGGGAGACGTGGGCCGGCCGGATCTTTTCCCCGGACTGGCACAAGAACTGGCGTCCAAATTGTATGACAGTCTGCACAAAATCACAGCGTTCCCGGACTACTGCGAAGTCTACCCCGCCCACGGCGCCGGTTCATTGTGCGGCAGGGCCATAGGCGCCAAGAGGACCAGCACCGTGGGGTATGAGAAGAGAAATAATTACGCCCTCCAGATTAAAGACAGGGAGAAGTTCATCGAAGCACTGATTACAAATATGCCGGCTGCGCCTGATCATTTTGAAAGGTCCAGCGCTATCAACAGGAGAGGGCCTGAGCTGGTTAAATTATTACCCGGACTAATGCCGCTGGAACCGAAAGAATTCTGGCAGATGGCGCATCGGGAAAATACAATTGTTCTGGATGTTCGCAACTATGAAGCGTTCGGCGGGCAGCACGTACCAGGGTCCTATAATATTGAGCTCAGCGCGGTTCTGTCCACCTACGCAGGCTGGATCTTGCCTCCCGGTAAAGATATTCTGCTGGTGGCGTCTGCAAAAGAAACGGTGCAGACGGCACTGGTTTCTTTGAGACGGGTCGGACTTGACCAGGTAAAAGGTTTCCTCAGCGGAGGTATGTTTGCCTGGGCTAAAGCGGGTTTGCCAATTGATCATATTTGCCTTCTTTCTGCTGAAGCACTGCATGAAATGTGCGCCGCAGGCAAGGATACCGTTATCCTGGACGTGCGGAGTGTAAATGAGTTTAACACCGGTCAGATCAAAGAAGCTGTAAACATTCCAGCCCCGGACCTCAGAACCAGACACACAGAACTCGATAAGAATACCCCTATCGCGGTAATTTGCACGACAGGAATCCGGTCCGGGATGGCCTGCAGCCTACTGAAGATAAACGGGTTTAAAAACATTTATAATGTATCCGGAGGCATGACCGGTTACAGTGCCGCCGGTTACTCCGCCGATTGCCCTGCCTGCGCGGCGCCCATCTTCCTGCAATAGTCTAGTGGTAAATCAGCTAATTAAAAAAAGCGGAAAGGTGAGCTGGTTATGGAATGGCTGATCATGGAGCGCTGGTCTCCTTATGTGGTTGGAGTGGGAATAGGTGTGTTAAGCTGGCTGACATTTTTATTGTCTGATAAGGCAATAGGCTGTTCGACCGCCTTTGCCCGTACAGCCGGCATGATTGAAAAAATCTTTGCCGGCGGGAAGGTAAAGGAAAAGCCTTATTACCAGCGGTTTCCCCCTGTGATTGACTGGGAATGGATGCTGGTGGCCGGGATTTTATGCGGCGCGTTTATTGCGGCGATGTTAGCGGGGCAGTTCCGGATAGAATGGATCCCTTCAAAATGGGCGGCAGCGGCTGGAGGCAGTGTCCTTACCAGGTGGCTGGCGGCGCTTGCCGGAGGCCTTTGCATTGGGTTTGGCGCACGCTGGGCCGGTGGCTGCACCAGCGGTCATGGCATCAGCGGGACCCTGCAGCTTGCGGTCAGCAGCTGGCTGGCGGCGATATGCTTTTTCATAGGCGGCATTATAACCGCAAAGCTGATTTTTGGTGTTATCCTCATATAGAAAGAGGCGTTCTTATGCTGACAAAACTCCATTCAAGCGAAAGCGGACAGCTGTTTTTAGGATTCCTGACGGGTATACTTTTTGGCTTTTTGCTGCAAAAAGGAGGGGTTACCAGATACGACGTGATTATCGGCCAGCTGCTTTTAACCGATTTTACAGTGCTTAAGGTAATGCTGTCAGCTATGGTAACAGGCATGGTGGGAGTTTATGCTCTCAAAGGCGCCGGTCTGGCAAAGCTGCACCCGAAACCAGGTTCTCTTGGTTCCACGGCAGTTGGCGGCCTTATTTTCGGTTTGGGATTTGGCATACTGGGTTATTGCCCGGGGACGGTGGTAGGCGCGGTGGCGCAGGGCTCACTCGACGCGCTTTTCGGAGGGGTTGTGGGTATAATCGCTGGCGCGGGAATATTTGCGGCAGCATATCCTAAATTAGAAAAAGGAATTCTGAAAAAAGGTGACTTCGGCCGGATTACAATTCCTCAGCTTTTTAAGGTCAATCCCTGGCTTGTGATAATACCTCTCTGCGCGGCTATAATAGGGCTGCTGTCCTGGCTTGAAAGCGCAGGTCTATAGGGCTGAATCAGTTTTCAGCCCTACCGGGGCGGAGATGGGCCTGCCCAGGTAATAGCCCTGGCCGTAGTCAACCCGTAAATCATTTAGCGAATTCATAATCTCCGCATTCTCCACAAATTCGGCGATAGTCTTCTTGCCCAGGGCATGCGCCACCGCGTTCATAGCCTTGACCAGCGCCCGGTGGGTACTGTCCCTGTCCATGTCGCGAATATAGCTGCCATCAATTTTAAGGTAATCCACCGGCAGCAGGCGGAGGTAGGCAAAAGAAGAAAAACCTATACCAAAGTCGTCCAGCGCAAAGCGGCAGCCCAGCTTTTTCAGCCGCCGGATCCAGCGTTCAGCCCGGGCCATATCTTTTACGACCGCTGTTTCAGTGATTTCAAAACCGATTCTGGTAGGATTGATACCGCTTTCCCGGATCCTTTCTTCGATAAACTCCAACAATGCCTCATCGCCCAGGCTGAGCCCGGATAGATTGATAAAAGGCTGAAGATCCGGGTATTTATGCAGAGCGACCAGGGAAGACTGTACCACCCAGCGGTCGATTTGAGGCATCAGGCCAAATCGCTCAGCCACAGGTATAAAACGGCTGGGCAGAATAATATCCCCGTTTTCATCATGCAGGCGCAGAAGCATTTCATGGTGGGTTACTATCCCGTCGCTGACCCTGATTACCGGCTGAAAATAGAGGGTAAAAAGGTTATTCCGGAGAGCGCTCTGGATCAGTGAGACCATCCGGTTTGTGTCATTAAGTATAGCCTGTGTGTCATCATCGGATTTCATGAAGGTAACCCTGTTTCTGCCACTCTCTTTGGCCGCATAGAGGGCATTGTCCGCGTAGGAAAGGACCTTTTGTGTATCCAGTGTGCCGTCAACCATAACCACGCCGATGCTTATGCTCAAGTTAAGGCAGCATTTATGCATGTCCAGGTACAATTCGTCCTGATCCACTGCGCGACGAAGCTTTTCAGCCACAATCTCCGCCTCTTCAAAGGAGGCGCCTTCCAGCAGCACACAGAACTCGTCTCCGCCAAAACGGGCCAGGAGGTCACCTTCACGCAGGTTGTTCTTCAGAATGTGCGACAGGGTGACTAACAGCTCATCTCCCGCCGCGTGGCCAAGCGTATCATTGACCAGTTTGAAGTTGTCCAGGTCGATAAAGAGGAAAGCGCTCTTTTCCCCCCGCTTTGCTTTGGCCACCGCGCGTTTCAAAGTTTCGGTCAGAGAGTACCGGTTGGGTATATTGGTCAAGGCGTCATGTGTGGCCAGGTACTGCAGCTGCCTTTCCAGCCGCTTGCGCTCGGTGATGTCCCGGATGGACTCGATGGCTCCCACAATATTGTTGTTCCCGTCAAAAAGAGGGGAGGCGGTAGCCCACAGGTTGGCCCCCGTCCCTTTAAACACGGAGGGCACGTGGAACTCGGCATAAAGAGTGTTCCCTTTTATTTCAACATATTGATAGAGTTCTCTAATCTCATTGCTGTCAGAAAAAATCAAATCGATCAGGATCGGCCTGTACTTATTGTAAAAGGGTTTGGCGTAGGCATAGCCGCCCCTGCCGATGATATCCTTCTTGAAAACACCGGTCATTTCCTCAATGGCCCTGTTCCAGGCGATGACCTTGCGGTCATTGTCGATAACAAAGGTGGCGTCGGGGAGAAATTCAATGATGTCGATCAACCTCTGGTGGGCTAAGCGCAAGTCCTCTTCCGCCTTAAGGCGCTCGGTGATATCCGACCCGATAATGGCTGTGCCCACGATATTGCCCTGGATGTCTCTCAGGAAAGTATTATTTGAAAAGATCATAAGGCGTTCCCCGTTTCGTGTTTGAATCTCATTGGTGCTGTGAGAATTCATTACGCCCTGTTGAACCGCTTCCATAATGTCCTTTTTAATTTCCTTTTTATCAGCGGGAATGAACAGGTCAAACCAGTTGTGGTTCAGCACATCCTCCCGCTTCCAGCCGGTAAGCCTGAGCAGGAAATCATTGCAGAAATTGATATTGCCCTGGGGGTCCATAATCACAGAAACCAGGTGGACATTCTCCAGCATTTCCCGGAAGCGTCGTTCAGACTCCAGCAGCAGTTCGTTGGCATTTTGCAGCTCGCCGTACTGCTGCTTCAGTTCCTGGCGCATCTGCTCAAAGGTTGTGGCCAGGCGCCCTATTTCTTTATGGGCGCTTACATTGACTTCAGTGTCCAGATCACCATGCGCCAGACGGTTGGCCGCTATGACCAGCTCATTGATTGGACGGGTAAGGGAGTTGGTAAAAACCCAAACGATAGTCAAAAGGCCCAGTAAAACCAGACCATAGATCGAGGCTACCCTGAAGGCAGTGTCACTGATTACTTTATCTACGAACTGTTTATTGGCTCCAACGTACCACATGCCGATAATCTGGCCGCTATGATCTTTTATTGGTTTATAGGCGGTCTGGTACTTGATGCCCGCTACATCAGCCTCCCCGGAATATTCCTTGCCTTCCGCCAGGACAACCCTGCCCACTTCTTCAGAGACTTTGGTGCCGAGAACCCGCATGTTGTCCCTGACTATGTTTGTGGCTACGCGGGTAGGACCTTGAAATATGGTGCACGTGTCTCCCGTCAAAATCCCGATCTGGTCCACAATGGCATTATTTCCGTTAATCAGGGTGTCTCCCTTATACAGCTGGCCCTCCCTTACAGCCCAGGGACCGGGCAGCCGGCTGTCCAGCAGTGCTTCAGCCAGTCTCAGGTTGCTTTTGGCCTTATCAACCGCCGCCGTGTTGGCTGCAATCTGGATTTGCTTCGTGGTCCAGAATATCGTTGCAAAAAGGCCAAGGATAATGACCAAAGTATTCATTAATATATATCTCCAGCGGATGGTCTGGAGTTTTAATAAGTACCTGCCAGGCAGGTTATGCATTGGCGTTTTCCCCCTGAAACACGACACGTAGCTAAAAAACAGCTTATTACTATGTCGGTAATATTCAAAAGAACCTTTATCCAGAAATTTAACAGTAATGATTAAAAATACTAGCCTTATCTTATAGCGGCACGGCTTGATTTGTAAAGGAGAGTAATAATTTGTGTCGAATTATTGTTTACAGTAGGATATCCTGTCAAAGGGATAATCCGGGTGTTTTTAGTTAATCATAGTAAAAGAACAGATCACTCCGGGGGTATAGAATGAAAAAGCTGAAAAACAAAGCAGTTTATACGAGCGTTATAGTTGTACTCTTGTTTGGCGCGGTGGCCGGCTCGGCTTATGCCATAAAAGCGCACCTAAATAAAACCGGACAGGTTAATCCCGCTGTCATAAACCAGGAACAGCCCGCCGTAAATGAACCGACTTCCTCCGTACAGGAAGCTGACGTTCCGATTGCAGGGGAGAGCGGTGTGCCCGCAGCTGTCCCTGCAGATGTGCCTGCGGATGTTGCTGACGGGAAAGACAATAACGGCAGCACCGCTGTGACCGGCAGCCTGCCCAACGTCAAGCGGGGCTGGGGTCTTAACAAAAACGACAATCACCAGCGTCCGGATATACCTTCCTCCATCAGCTCAGGACTGAGCAAGTACGGCGCTTACTGGATCGGCCCCAACCAGAAGTCGGTGTACCTTACCTTTGACGAGGGTTACGAAAACGGTTATACGGCGACCATTCTGGATATTCTTAAAGCAAATGACGTCAAAGCGGTATTTTTTGTGACCGGTCACTACCTGGATTCGCAGCCGGGTCTGGTCAAGAGGATGGTGGATGAAGGACATATCGTCGGCAACCATACCGACAGCCACCCCAGCCTGCCGGATATTTCCGACGATCAGATTAAAAAAGAACTACAGATCGTTGAAGACAAGTACGAGCAGGTTACCGGACAGAAAGGCATGAGATACCTGAGGCCGCCGCAAGGTGAGTACAGCGAGCGCACCCTGGCGCTGACCCATGATATGGGTTACTATAACATCTTCTGGAGCATGGCCATGGTGGACTGGCTCCCCATGCCGGGCGGACCGGAAGAGTCTTATTCGACAGTGATGGGCAGCCTGCATAACGGCGCGCTGATCCTGCTGCACGCCGTTTCCAGGGACAACACCGAGGCTCTGGACAGGATCCTGAAAGATATCAAGGCGCAGGGTTATACCTTCAGGACCATGGACGATCTGGTAAACAGCTAAATTGAGGTAAAAAGCGGGCGCAGGCGCCCGCTTTTATTATATTTAAGGTTAATGCAGTTGTATTTTCAACTAACAGGGCATTGTTTTAACCGGTAAAATGTTGTAATTTTATCTAAACACCAAATATGAAAGGAGTGCGCATATGGAATTATTAGAAGCGATACGCACGCGCAGGAGCGTACGTAAATACAAGAGTGACCTGATCCCGGAAAAGACCGTCAGGGAACTGCTCGAACTGGCTGCCTGGGCGCCCAGCGGCATGAACACCCAGCCGTGGCTTTTTGAGGTGGTTGAGGGAACGGAATATTTAAAGAACCTGTCAGACCGGTGCAGGGACTTCATGCTGGGAAGGATGGAGGATGTACCGGCTCTAAGAAATTACCGCACCATGTTGTCCAACCCGGACTTTGATATTTTTTACGGCGCCCCGGTGCTGGTTTTGATTTACGCCAACACCAACGCTTTTACCTATGTTAATGACTGCAGCATGGCTGCTCAAAACCTGATGCTGGCCGCCTGGGACCGGGGTATCGGCAGCTGCTGGATCGGTTTTGCC
>CAZJGV010000108.1:0-353 GCA_964545615.1 uncultured Pelotomaculum sp. | reverse complement strand
ACCTGATTTTAAAAATGAATTAAAGGTGCCGCCGGAATACGAACTCGTGGCGCCGGTCATCCTCGGCTACCCGTCAGACCCGCCCACTAAAGGAGCAAGAAAAGAAATAAAGGTCACCTTCCACCAAAAAGAGTAGTAGCAAGTGGGGGTAGCAAGTGGGTAGCAAGTGGGGACGGTTCTTGCCTTGCCTTTTGGCAAGGCAAGAACCGTCCCCACTTGCCCCTTGCCTTGCCTTTGGGCAAGGCAAGAACCGTCCCCCACTTGCCCCCCCCACTTGCTACTTGCCAGCAGCCATTACTTAACCTATACTGTTAAGACAGGATCGATAGATCTATAAAAGCGGATAATTTAAC
>CAZJGV010000107.1:261-11109 GCA_964545615.1 uncultured Pelotomaculum sp. | reverse complement strand
AAGATGCACCAACCCACATGCCTTCCTTATTTAGCAGGTAATGATGCGCGGGAAGATCCCCGCACCTCTTTCCTATTTACTGCAACAAGGTCGGATTAAAGTTCACGTCGTTTGTTAAATCATCCACAATAAATACTTTAACGATATCTCCCGGCTGAACGTTAAAACCGGACTGAGCGTTGCTGACCAGATCAAAGTCCGCTTTGGTGACATTGATACTCAACTGGACGCTGTCGCGCAGGTGGACAAAGACCACGGCTTCCTGACCACTATGCTCTGTGACCGGCGTTATTTGGACTCCGAAATATTTGAGGCCGGTGACACCGTTATTGACGGTCATGTTCGTTAATCCATCCGCTGTAGTTCCATTCTGGTAAGCCTCATCCGTTTCCGGTGTGACCGTGTACTTGGCCTTTTCTTCCGTCGCAGCCTGCCAGGACAGGATCGGATAGCCGTTGTTGATATTGTTCGTATCCTGCGCAAAAGCAGTGCCGCCGTTCGCGTTCAGCAGCGCGACAAATTCCGCCGTCTTCATTTCAGCCGTTGTCTTGCCTGCCACATTGTTTACCGTACCGGATCCGCCGCCAATGCCCTTGGAATTTAGATCGCTGTTGTAATAGCAGTCTGATACTGTTGGGCTTCCTCCTTTAAGATTTCCGGCAATTCCGCCTGCCCAGCCGGCGGGTTGGGTTGCGTTAATCTGACCGGCGTTATAGCAGCCTGAGATCAGGTTTTCATTATCTCCCGCCATACCGCCCGCCAGACCCGTACTGTATGTGGTGGTGACTGTGCCAATGTTGTAGCAGTTTATAATCGCCACGGTACCAGCCGTCCAGTTGGCTCCGGCTACACCGCCGACGCCTTTGCTTTGGGCGCCGCTGACAGCAGCCGCGTTAAAGCAATTCTCTATTGAGCCATGGTTTTTGCCAACTAAACCGCCAACTGACCTGTTGCCTACCACATAGCCCGTGACACCCAGATTTTTTACATTACCAACAGGGTCGACAATCCCAAATAACCCCACATTGTTTCCCGAGTTATCTGACCCCCAATCCGCGGGTTGCCGGTAGATATACAGGTTAGAGACGACATGTCCGCCGCCGTTGAAGGTACCGTTGAAGGCGCTGCCCGCCACACCGCCTCCGATGGCTGTCCATTGAACACTGGAGGTATCCCATGTATCATCCGTTTTCTGCAGGCCGCCCAGATCAATATTTGCCGTTAAAGCAACAGTTTTACCGGTAAAGCTGTCTTGCGAAAACCCGTCGGCCGTGCCGTTGACAATTGCCGCAAGCCCCGCCAGTTGTGCCGGAGCGCTTATTGCAAAACTTGTATCCGTCGTGTTGTACCAGCTGGTGTCGACGCTGCCGTCCCAGGCGTCCGGGTTGCTTGATGACGCGATAAATGTCGCCGTCACCGTCACATCAGCCGCCGGCATGGCAAAGCTTGTTCCGTTGATGACGGTGTGGCCTGTGCCGTCAGTGGTGTATTTCAGACTGCCGGCCATCAGCTTTTTGCCGGAATCCGGCGTGACGGTCAGTGTAACAGTCTCTCCTTCCACCGCACTTGTTTTGTCACCGGTTACTGTCCCGCCGGTAATGGTGCTGTTTATGCCTACAGTGTAAGTTGTTGTCGCCTGGGTCCACTTGGCATACAGTGTGCTGTCCCCTGTTAACGTGTACGGAAAGGTGACCGCGGTTGTAAGACCTTCGTCGGAATACCAGCCGCCAAATGTAAACCCGCCTTTTGCCGGATCAGCCGGCGCGCTTATCTCAGAACCGGCTGCCGCGCTTATGGTTGCATAGGTTTCACCATCGCTTACAAAGGTTGCCGTATAGTTGACAACCGCTTCGTTCATGATCTGGGTCACAGTGGCGTCAGTGTAACCGGTAGCCTTGACCACGACCGGATAATCCCCGGCGGCGGTAAAGACGCCGGCGTCGATGGTGATGCTTCCGGTCTCCACGCTATACTGGCTGCCTGTCAGGTCGGCGCCGTTGACTGTGACGCCGCTGATGGCAGCGCGCCAGGCGGCGTCATCGGTAAAGTTTAAGGTTACCGGCTGGCCCACAGTGTTATCGGTGGTGTCGGCGCTCAGGGCCGGCGGCGTGGCCTGGTTCAGCATCACGTCTATCTCGCATACCCACTTGGCAGACTTCGATGCAGTTATTGTACCGTTGGTATAGTCACTCTCCGTCTGGCCGTTCAATAACCTGTACCTGGTCGCGTCGCTCATATTGTTGAAATCGGGGGGATCTTGAAAACGGGCCCAGTTATCTTCGGTCGCCAGGAGCGGGTAGACCTGGACGGCGCCGTTTGCAGGGCTGCCCCATACTCCGGACAAGTCTGGTATTCCGGTTTCCGAATTCCAGCTTTTAACGATGTTCGGATAATAGTAGCGGGGCGAGTCATATAGGTACGACCTGGTTAAGCTCTGATACGGTCCGGTGGTAATGTCGGTACAGTAAAAATAGAATTTGTTTACATTGCTCATGTCAATGCCTGCCGCCGTCAGGAGGTCGGACAGCATAACACCTCTTGCCGCATCTGTTACCGGCGCAGGCATGCTGTCGATGAGTGAATAAGCCTGCTGCACATTAGCCAGGGCGGTCATTTCGGCCTCCGTGAAGGTTTTCACCGTAGTGTAGGTGGTGGTTGGATTTACTGTACTGGTATAGCCGACTTTGATCGTGAGCGATGTCGCCGGTTCACTTGTACCTCCCGCCCCGGCGCTGGCCGGACCGGGCAGGGCCATCCAGAGAAAACTGAACAACACGGCCAGTAAAGCCAGACAACAACTGACTTTTCTTTTGCCCACAGAATTAAGTCCAAATTGCATGTGTTGCAATTCTCATCTCCCCTTTCAACAGAGTTTCTGTGGTATACTAAATGATGTACAGTGAAGTGTATTTTTTGTATTTTTTGGTATAGATCGATGCGCTGTCTATGTCTTTTGCACATCGGAGTATCGGTCTCTACCCTCCTTTTTTTTAAAGTTAAGCGGGAAAACACCACTCCAGTTACTATCCTTATTGAAGTATGGTCGGGTTAAAGTTAACCGCATTAGTTAAAGCATCAACGATATATGCTTTGACCACATCAGCGGATCGCACATTGAAACCTGCCTGGGCGGTATGGACCACGTCAAAATCAGCTTTAGTTACGTTCAGGTTAGCCTGGACGCCGTTTCGCAAGTGCACAAAAACTACCGCCTCCGGTCCGCTGTGCGCTGCTAACGGCGTAACCTGGACGCCGAAATATTTCATTCCTGAAACGCCGCTGTTTACGGTCATTGTATTGATCCCGTCAGGCGCCGCGCCGGCCAGATAAGCCGCGTCGGCCAGCGGAGTGATGGTGTACACTGCTCTGCCGGTAACCGGTTGCTTCGTTAACGTATAGCTGTCGATCACCTGCCCGCTGTTATCCCTGGCGGTTAAGGTGAAGGTGTCCCCGTTGATGCTGATTACCTCATAATTGCTGACATAGTCCAACTCTTTGGCGATATGGTCATAAGCGGGTCCGGCCGGACAATACTTCATCCCCGCATTGCCCATAATATAGACGATGCCATTTCCGTCAGTTGTGACTTGACCTGCCCGGATAGGTTTAGTCCGCATATAGACATGCTGATGCCCTACGAAGACCACATCCACGTCACATTGCTCAAAGAGCGGTACCCAGTTTAGCTGCAGATTCTCCGCATGGTCGTCGGGAACGACCGGGTAGGGCGGGTGATGGAAGACGAGGAATTTCCACCTCTGCCCACTGTTGTTGAGATCATTGCGCAGCCAGTCACTGATCTTGTCATAATTGGCGCCGGAAGCTCCCATGTAATTGCTGTCCAGCACAGCGATATGGCAGTTCCCATAGTCAAAAGAGTAAAATTTCTCCTCAAACCCTTCCGGTCCGTTCTGGGGCAGGGCAAAGGAGTTCCAGAAAAGATCATAATCGTCGTGGTTGCCCGTGGCCGGCATCAGTGGGATCCGGCTAAATACCGGGGCGGCGGCGTCAAAAAACTGCTCCCAGTCATAGCTGTCGTTGCCGGCATCCACCAGGTCCCCGCCCAGCAGCCCGAATTTCAGACCGGGGTTTTCCGCAACGGCGTTGTTAAGCATTTCCCCCCAGTATTCATAGCCTCGCTGGACATCGCCCATATAGAGGAAGGAAAACTGGCTGGCCGGGCCGGCGGTGGTGAAGGATGCCGATCCACTCCAGCAGCCATCCCTGCCCACACGGTAGACATAACTTGTATCGGGATTAAGCCCTCGGAGAGTTGCTTCCTCATGATACTGGTCATACTGATCGGTGTAGAGGAAAGTCGCTGTCGCGTTCACTGTCTGAGCCCCTTCAAAACTGTCGCTGAAAACCTCTGCAGGCAGGTACTGGACCCACTGCGGCGCTGTATCGGCCGTCCGCCAGGAGATAGTCTGAGTTGTTGCCGGGTCTTCCGTCCAGGACAGGATAACCTGGTCAGGCAAGCTGGCAGGTATAACGTTGGCGGTCAACGGCCCGCCATAGCCGGAGTAATTATTGACAGCCAGGGTTGTAATATAGCCGGCGCCAGGGTCCGGGACAGTCAGAGCAGAGGCCGGTCCCGGATGGGCCATCTTCACAAAACCAAACAGTACAGCCAGAACTGCCAGACAGGTAATGAGCTTTCTGCCGCTGGGCTTCACACCAAATTTTGTGAACTGTATTATCACTCTCCTCCTTTACCGCTATTTCTATACCTGTAAGCAGGAGCTTTGGTTTAATCGGAATTTAATGCTGTTTATCCTGACCCTTGGGCAAACGAAGAAACAGGTCTCTATTTGAGCCGCCAATACGGCACAAACATTGCCTCACTATTAAAGATCTCCTGAGGACCGGCCAATTCACCGGACCTGATTCCCTGCGTGCCGGTTACAATAACCTTACCGGGCCACCGGCTGACAATTTCCGACAGGTACTTGTCCACAGCACTGACTGACTGCATCGTTTCCCGGGCCAGAAGGCCATAACGCTGCCCAGCGTCATCAATACCATGAAAGCGGACTACCAGCAGATCATAATCCTGCTCCAGGGTGTCAAGGAGCATCTCAAACAGTTCGTCATCAGCGCTGCCGCCGGCGTTTTGATCCTTGATGGAAACCGGCTCTGTTTCGGTGTCCAATTGTTTTTGAGCGGCATCCAGAAAAACCGCTCTTTTATTTAGCTTATTTACCTCCGCAAAAACCGAAGGCGTCTTCAACTCTCTGTCCTGGCCTGTAATAACACCGTTTTCTTGCGGCGCCTTGCCCGTCAGCAGGGCGGCCAGGCCGACATTATTTCCCAGAGGATAAACACCACATGCCTGCGCGGCCTTACCGGTATTTTTGAGGAACGGCGCGTAACCATTTGCGGCGGCGTAGCTATATTGCTGGTAAGTGAGTCCGTCCAGCACTACCACCAGCAGATGATCACCGCTTTCCAAATAGTGCCGCGCATCATAGTGGGCGTCCGTGAGACTGGCTGCAGGGGGATGAACGATGACTCCCTTTACCTTTTCCAGCTTGGTCCGGGTATCCGGCTCCAGGTAATTGATATAATTATCCTTTACTTCAAAATACCCGCTGTTATCCACCAGGCGGCATTCACCATTTTTCCCCATCACCAGAAGCGTGTCGCTGTCTTGCAGCGGAGTCAGGTCGCTTATTTTGAAAACCAGGCGCCTTGTAAAGACCTGCGCTTCATAGTCTTTGCCGCCGTTTTGTACGACAGCTTTTCCCTCAGCATAGGGGTATAACGTCAGCGGCCCGGTTAACAGTTGTCCCGGGGTAATCTGAACAAGATCGGTATCCGGGTCGATCACGTTGAAGGAAAAATACTTGCTGCCGCCGTCCGACACTACCACAATTTCAGTGAGGAACTTGACATTGCTGCTGTTGGGGTGATTCAGATTGACCGCTTCCCAGCCGTTTTTAGAGGTAAAGGCGATATAGCAGTCATCGATGTCGGCCGCCTTGACGGCCGAGGTGAATCCATCAAGGCCGACTAAATATATTTGATCGGCGTTAGCCGCCAGTTCGGCTTTAGTGATAAGGTCGGACAGTTTAACAGCGTGGTACTCGGCCCCCTGAAAGGTCATCTTTTCCAATTCGCCCAGACTGTTCGTGTCATGCAGGGTCAATACATCGGCAACATCACCGATCACCTTAAGAGGCGGAATATGGCAGGGGCTCCGGAAAGTGACTCCCATAACCGCTACGCCCGCCACCAGCCCCAGCAAACCCAGGCAGACGCCTAAAAACCAACTCTTTTTGTGCACCGCGCTTGACCCCTTTCTCTCCCTTAAACCGGTGTCCCCCTGCCTCCGGTTTTTTTACGGCAGGACTTCAACAGAGAGCAGGTCGTCCACATTTTTCTCACCGGACGGGCCCGTGCAGGTAAAAGCCAAGTCTCCCCAGGCGTTCTGGCAGATCAATCCGCCGCTGCCCAGATCGTTGATCGTCAGCACCATGCTCTTACCGTCGGCGCTGGTAAACTTATAACTGTTTCCGCCGGTCAGGCCGGTCTGCTTGAATATTTGCGAGAAAGCGATGCCCTCCTTACCTTCTTCAACCTGTTTAGGCAGGCATGCTTTCCCTTCCGTATAGTCAAAGATAGCTGTCCGGCCGTAGATGACATAAAGCAGTCCCCGGATATGCATGCCCTGAGGCAACTGGGGCGACAGGAGCTTTGGAGCTTCCTTGCCGGTCATTTTAATAAAAGCAGACAGGAAGTTGGCTTTGGTCTCGTTTTTCTGCAATCCGTCGCCGGCTTTTAGAAAAACATTGGACACGCTGCTGTCGTTGATATCCGCGTATTCATTAATAAGGTCGCTGGTTTTAATGGCCTTATCTACACTGTCATAATAATCATAGTCCTGCTGGGGCAGATTTTTGGCCGCCGTTTCCAGGAATACCACTTTGTTGGGCGGCATCTGGTCGCCGCCGGTTTCAAAATCCATGCGGGTCAGGCTTCTAACCCAGTACATGGCCCGCTCGCCCGGAATGACAACGTGGACAGGCTGCATGTCGTCTTCAAGAGGTTTGCCGGCATTCAGATAGGAGAGGATAATCTGACGGTTGGCCAGCACCTCGGATGGCACGGCAATGGAATACTGGTCTTTAGCCGTGAAGCGGATCCGGCTGAAATCTTTCTGGGTTTTTCCGTATTGCTGCAGAAAAGTATCCAGCAACGGGCCTGTAGCATCGGCACTGACTTTTTCCCCGTTGGAACGCGCGGCTTCACTACGCTTTGTTACCGCCGGCAATTTTTTCAGGTCGACCAGGGTTATCGCAAAGTCCTGCTCCTGCAGCCCGTGCACAATAATCTTTTCTTTGTCAAAGGGGCCGGGATCCGCGGCGCCGCCCTGCGACTTGCCGCCGCAGGCGGACACGGTCACCACCAGCAACAGCAGTGACAGCAATAATGACAGAGTATTGTAAATGTTTTTCATTTAAATTGCTCCCTGTTACTTACTGTAATTCCATGCTGACGAGCCATTGGATAAAGCGCTGCCCATAATCATCGTTGCAAATTATGATCCGGATGCTTCCATCCTCACCTGTCCTTGTTTTCAGCGGCTTGCCATAATCGGCATAGACAATATACACATTATCCGGCTGCAAGACTTCAGACATATCAACCCCCGATGTATAGTTGTCAACACTCTTGGCAATAATCTTTTCATATTTTTGGGTCAGCGCCGGATCGATACTGTTCAAAACAGCCAGCATCGGCGTGCCGGTAAAGTCATTCTCGGTATTGCCTTTGCTGGAATAAACCGTCATTTTCTTTTCTACTGCCGGCAGTTTTTGTAGATCTGCAATGGTAAAGCTCCCCAACTTGGTGTCACCTACCCTAATCACCACCGTCCCTTCCTTTAATCCTTCTTTGTCACAGTTCAGAAAGGAGAAGACAGCAACGATCACGACCAACAGCGCAATACCCCAAACAAGCATTTTATGGGAATCAAGAAACTTGCTCTTTTCGGCACTTGTTTCAGCCATCCTATTGCCTCCAGAATTCTCAATAGCAAATTTTTACTGCAACACATTCAATATAGCTGTAACAGCCTCCGCCCTGGTCGCGTTGCCTTGGGGCTGCACGGTGTTGTCAGGGTATCCCTTCATGATCCCGTTCTCTGTGGCGACGTTTACAGCATCCCTGGCCCAGATAGAAACGCTGCCGCTGTCGGCAAACGGGGTTTCTCCTGCTGCAGGGGCAAGCTTGGCTGCCTGTACGATCATCACGGCCATCTGCTCGCGGGTTACCAGGTCATCAGGTCCGAAGGCGTTGTCATCGTAACCGCTGACAATACCATGTGCGGCAGCCGTAGCGATGGGCTCTTTGGCCCAGTGTCCGTTTGTATCGGCAAAGACCTTACCGCCCTGGAGCGTCAGCTTGAACGCTTTTATCAGCACTGTGGCAAATTCTGCCCTGGTGATGGCTGCGTCAGGTTTGAAGCTGCCGTCCGGGTAACCGCCGATGAAGCCGAAAGAAACCAGTCTATTGATATTATTTTCCGCCCAGTGGCCGGTGATGTCGTTTAAAACAACCGGCTGGTTTTGGCCAACAAGTACACTGGCCGTGCTGCCATCCTGCTGCGGATCGTTAACACCACCCCTTGAGTTGTCGACTATTACGGGGTTTACCGTCACGACGCAGGTGGCGGTAAAGCCGCCGTCTACAGTGGTAGCGGTGATGTAGGCGGAACCCGCGCTAATACCTGTCACCAGTCCGCTGTCACTGATTGTGGCCACCGCCGTGTTGCTGGAACTCCACATCACGCTCTGGTTGGTGGCAGTGTCCGGGGTGATGGTCGCCGTCAACAGGTAACTGCTGCCTGCTGTGACAGTGTATTTGCCCTTTACAATGTTAACTCCGGTAACCACCACAGGCGCAGGTTGAACGGTTATAACGCAGGTGGCGGTGTAGCCGCCGTCTGCTGTGGTTGCGGTGATGTTGGCGGTACCCAGGGCAACACCAGTCACCAGGCCGTTGCCGCTGACCGTGGCCACTGCGGTGTTGTCAGAAGTCCAGTTCACACTCTGGTAGGTAGCGTCCGCAGGGGTGACTGTCACCGTTAACTGGCCAGTGGAGCCGGCGTTGATGGTGCTGGTAGTCCTGTCCAGGGAGATCCCGGAGACCGAAATTACGGAAACACCGGAGGAGGACGACGGCGTACCGTTTAGCGCCACATCAATCTGATACACCCATTTGACTGAATCCGAAGCGTTTATTGTAGCTGGATCGTTAGCAGGCTGGCCGAGGACCAGCCTGTACTTGGTGGAACTGTCCGGCGTGCTGAAATCCGGCGCCATGCCCCCTCGCACCCAGTTGTCCGAGATGCAGATCATCGGGTAGACCTGAACAGCGCCTTGCACAGCCTGGGCAGTATTGTCATTGCCACTTTCGTCAATGAAGCTTTGGGTATCTGTGTTCCAGTATTGCATAATGTTCGGGTAATAGTAGCGGGGCGAGTACAGGATAGACTTGGTTATAGTCTTATATGGCCCATTGGGGACATCGATTGTATAAAATGCAAATGATTTGACATCGTCGAAATCGATACCGGCTCTCGACAGAAGATCAGTCAGCAGTATCCCTGTTGCCGCTTCCATAACTGGCGACGGCAGGCTGTCCATGAAAGAATAACCCTGTTGTACCGCGCCCGCAAAGTCGCTGTCCGTGAAAACTTTCGCCGTGGCAAAAGCCCCGCCGGAATAGCCGACCTTGATCGTGAGCGATGTCGCTGCGGTGCTGGTATGGAAGGGGTCGGCGTCGGCCGTACCTGGCTGTGCAACCCACAGCAGGCCAAGCAGCATAGATATCATCAAGCACGCGACAATGTTCGGTGCTTTGATTTTGAACCCCAATCCTCGCAACTTCATTTTTTCTTCTCCCTCCAGTGTTATTAAGATGATACACAATCCACAGGCTCCGTAATTACTGGTTAGTTAGCATGAACAGCCGCCCCGTAGCGGGGTCTTTGTAGACCGTGCCCATTTTTTCATAAAGTCCGCCTTGTTCCTGGGCTTCGCTCAGATTGTTGCGCACATCCTGATCTTGAGTCACCTCCTGTCCGCGATCCAGATCAACGCGCTCTCCTACATGTTCCAGGTCTACGTTCCAGTGAATAACCAGAGAGAGCATCAACCCACAGGCAAACACCAGCATGGCATCCACGATGTTGATAGCGCCATCCAGAGGATTGGCATCTTCAGGCATCCTGAGCCTTCTGCTACTCTTGCTCCTCAATCCCCCGTTCACGGGCAAACACCTCCAGTAAGCTTTCCATCAAAGCCTCAAGAGAACTCAGGTAATCCTCATACCACCTTTTCCGCAGCCGGGAAATGGCAAAGGCGACGCCGGCGGCAGCCAGGCCGGACACCGTAGCGTCAAAGGCAGTGAGCAAAGAATCTGCCAGGGTCTTGGTGTCACCCTGGCCCATGGCAATCATGCCCGGCCCCAGTGGAATAAGAGTAGCCATCAATCCTAACATGGGTCCTAGACGCGCCACCAGGTCAGTCCTGGTGGTAATTCTGGCATAATGCGTTTCCTCGCCGGCAAGCAACCGGCGGGCCAGTGCCTGCAGGGAGGCGGCGGGCAAATTGCTGTGCTTGATTAGCTCACCGAGAGCTGCTTTCTGGCGTTGGAAAAGGCGGCTATTCTTGATCTCTTCTATGATTTCCCCGGCATCTTTACCCTGAAAAGCGTTAACCAACTCCGGGACCTTGACCTTCACCCTGCGCCGCTCTGTGCAGGTTTCCGCCAGCAGGCCGCCCAACTCGACCACCGTTAAAGCTAAAAACAACAGCAGGATAGCGATGGTAGGCATCAGCA
>CAZJGV010000107.1:0-251 GCA_964545615.1 uncultured Pelotomaculum sp. | reverse complement strand
GCATCAGCAAACCGGACGAAATGGTATGCATTGTATCTCTGAGCGGCGTTAAAATAGTGTCTATCACCTTGCTTCATATCTCCTTTACGTATTCTGAGTACCTTCTGCCTGCGCCTAAAAGAAACAGGACCAGAAATATCACTGCCGCATAAGTATCGAGACTGTTTTGCTCCCTCTGCCTTTGCAGGGGTATAGCGTCTGCCGACATCTCGAATACGCGCCAAGGCTGTCGTCCTGACTGTTTTGATGGG
>CAZJGV010000106.1:0-11173 GCA_964545615.1 uncultured Pelotomaculum sp. | reverse complement strand
ACCCCCGGGTGGCGGGTCAGCGCCCCGAAAATACCCGCGCCGGCGCGGCAGTGGCGGCCTACCTTAACATTATCCAGTACGGAAAGGTTTTTAAACAGGCGTATATTCTGAAAAGTTCGGGCAATGCCCAGAGAAGTGATCGAGTAGGGTTGCAAGCCGGTTATATTTTTACCTTTAAAAGTAACCGTACCCCCGGTTGGCGTGTAAATACCCGTAATAACGTTAAAAACTGTGCTCTTGCCGGCCCCGTTGGGACCAATCAGAGCCCTGACTTTTCCTTCTTCCACCTGCAGGTCCAGCTGATCTACGGCTGTCAAACCGCCGAATTTAATTGTCATGTGATCAATTTCGAGTAAAAAAGGCATATACGCACCTCTGGTCCGCGCTTAGTTTTTATTTATCTCCGGATACAGTCCCTTTGCCGGGCCTGCGCAATTTCATATTCCTGTAAATACCGGCTAAGTCCACATTCCCCAGCAAACCGTACGGGCGGAAGATCATCATCAAAACCATCAGGGCGCCGTAGATCAACATACGGTATTCCTTGATAAAGCGCAGAAACTCTGGCGCCAGGCTGAGCACGGCCGTGCCCAGGATGGTCCCGGGAATACTGCCCAGGCCGCCCAGCACTACGAAGTTCAATATTTCAAATGATCTTGAAAAACCGAAATCTGAAGGGTTCAAGTACTGCATCATGTGGGCAAAAAGAGCTCCGCTGACGCCGGCAAAAAAGGTGCCCACAGCAAAAGCCTTGATCTTGTACCAGTAAATGTTGATGCCCATGGTTTCCGCCGCAATTTCGTCCTCCCGGATGGCCGCCAGCGCCCGGCCGAAACGCGAGTTCTGGATGCGGTACAGGCAGAAAATTGTCAGCACAACCAGGATGTAGACAACGGCTATATTGGTTTCCTTGGGTATGCCCCCAAGGCCCATGGCACCCCCGGTAATTTTCGTATTTATAAAGACAATCCTGATGATTTCACCAAACCCGAGGGTGGTTATCCCCAGATAATCCCCGGTCAGGCGCATGCTTGGGATGCCAAGCAGAATTCCGCACAAGGCCGCGAGCAACCCCCCGGCCACCATGTTCAAGACAAAAGGGGTATGCAGGTAGATGGTCATTAGAGCAGAAGAATAAGCCCCGATACTCACAAAAGCGGCGTGACCGAAAGAGAACTGGCCGGTAACACCTGTAATAAGGTGCAGTCCCAGCGCGGCAATAAGGAAAATCCCCATCGTAGTCAGGACCTGGTTATAATAAGGGTTGGTGAGGATGTTTAAAACACTTTCCATCTATCCTACACCTTCCTCTGAATGGGATGTCCCAAAAGGCCTGTCGGCCTGAAGAGTAAAACAATAATCAAAAGTCCGAAAGAAATGGCCTCCTTATAGGTGCCAAAACCGGCAGCGACGCCGAAAACTTCGGCTATACCAAGGAGCAGGCCTCCCAGCATTGCTCCGGGTATACTGCCGATCCCCCCGACAACCGCCGCACAAAAAGATTTGAGCCCTACGCTGACACCCATAAAAGGGTTGATGGAATTAAAATACATGCCCACCAGCACCCCTCCGGCAGCAGCCAGGGCAGCGCCGGCGGCAAAGGTGAAAGACACCACATTGTTGACGTTGATACCCATCAAATTTGCGGTTTCATAGTCCTCAGAGGTTGCCCGCATGGCTTTGCCGATTTTGGTGTACTTCACAATGACTTCAAGTGAGACCATCATCAGGCTGGCAACGATCAGGATCACAACCTGGATTAAGGAAAACTTGACCGGGCCAAGTATATAAACCGTATCCTGGATAACGTGAGGGAAACCGAGAGAGTTAGGGTCACCCTTGATCAAAGTGACCAGGGTCTGCAGAAATATAGAAACTCCCAGGGCGGAGATAAGGGGGGCGAGCCGGGTGGATTTGCGGAGCGGGCGGTAGGCTGCCCTTTCAATTAACACCGCCAGAGGAATACAGGCTGCCATTGCCACCAGCATAGCAACAAAAAAATTGACTTTATAAACTGAAACCATAATCAAGCCCACAAAAGCGCCTATCATGTAGACCTCCCCGTGGGCAAAATTTATCAACTGAATTATGCCGTAGACCATGGTGTAACCCAGGGCTATTAAAGCATAGGTCGCGCCGAGGGTCACCCCGTTCACAAGTTGCTGCAAGAACATTTATAAACCTCCTGATTCAGCCGCAGTACGCGGCAGAGGACGCCAAAGAGGTACCGGAAAGGCAGGCCAAAAGTCAGTGTCACAGGGGTTCTGCCTGCCAGGCTCAGGTGTCAGGGCAACCTGCCTGTTTTTACAGGACAGGTTGCGACTAACAGCTGAATTCAGACGGAACAAAGATGCTGCTAAATAACAGCAAGAAGGCTTATTGATTTTTTACTAGTTAGTTGGAATAACAGTCTTAACGACAAACTTAGCATCTTTGACTTCTTGCAGGTAGACAGGGCTCTTGATCGGTTCACGGTTTGCGTCAAAGTTGATCGTGCCTGTCACGCCCTTGAAATCTTTTGTTTTGGCAAGCGTATCCTTAAACACCGTCGGGTCGCTGCTGTTGGCCTTCTTCATGGCGTCCGCCAGCATCAACACGGCGTCGTAACCCTGAGCGGCAAACATGTCCGGGAGGCTGTTGTTGTTCTTGGCCTGGTACTTGTCAATAAACTCCTTGGTTATACCGGTGGCGTTCTTGGTGTCTACCGCGAAACCGGCATAAACCATGCTGCCCTCAACAGCGTTTTCTCCCAGTTTATAAAGTTCCTCACCAAGGAGACCGTCACCGCCGGCCATAACCTGGTTCAGGCCCTGTTTGCGCATTTCTTTCATAAATAACGCGCCCTCGGTGTAATAACCTGTAAATATAACACCGTCAAAACTTTTCTGGCTCAGCGAGGTAACCTGAGCGCTGAAGTTGGTGTCCTTTTCCATAATGCTCTGCTCCGCCACAATTTCAACGCCGTATTTGGCCAGTGCGGGTTTGAAGATAGAAGTCAGGCTTTCGCTGTAGGACAGGCCGGTGGTGGTTACCAGAGCTACCTTTTTCCACTTGAGTTCTTCAGTCAGGTACTTGGTAACGGACGGCGCCGCAATAGCGTCCAGCAGGGTATCACGATAAATATAGTCGCCGATTTCGACAACGCCGGTACCTACGGCGCCGGCGGAAAGAAGCACGACCTTAGCCGGCTGGCAGATTTGAGCGGCAGTTATAGTTATACCTGTAGTTGGGTCACCGACAATCGCGACAACTTTCTGGGTAATCATCTTCTGGGTTACGTTGGCGGCCTCACTGCCGTTGCTGCCGTGGTCGCTTTCAATAATTTCCAAATTTTTGCCCAGAACGCCGCCGGCTTTGTTGATATCCTCAACTGCCATCTGCATACCCTTGAGGGTCTCAATGCCGTAGTGAGCGTGGCCGCCGGTTTTTCCTCCGAGAAAACCAATCTTAATAGTGTCTCCTCCCGCAGTCTTGGGCGCCTCCTTGGAGCCACCACAGCCTGCCGCCAGCAGCGCTACAGCCAGCAGCGCCACCAATACGAACAAATAACCTTTTTTCTTCAATGCTTTGCTCTCTCTTAATTATACTTCTGTCGCCAGTTCCACCGTGCTGGTTACGATGCAGCCCCTCTTCGTCATATTAAGTATGAATTCTCTGCCGGCTGTCCGGTTTCCTTTTTAAAATACAAATAGAAACAAATACCAGGTTATCAGGGTCTGTATAATAATTTACTTAATGGGGGATTTTTCATGGAGGACTTAATCAATGAGGTGTTAGTCAAAACCATTTCCGAAAACGGGGGGCGGAGCCTCTACCGCAGTCCGCTTACCGGATTTGCCAGGGCGGATGACCTCCTCTTTGGTGAATTAAAACGGGTGGTCGGAAGCGGCCACCTGCTTCCCGCAGATATTCTCCCCGGCGCGAAATCGGTAGCGGCATTTTTCATCCCTTTCAGCAAAGAGCTTGTTGAGGTCAACAAAAGGCACCCTTTCGTTGCCAGGGAATGGGCGGAGGCGTACATTGAAACAAACCGCCTGATCAGCCTTTGCTGTGAGAGGTTAACGGCAGAGATGGCGGCCATGGGAGTGAAGTCTGCCTGGCAGCAGCCCACTCATAATTTTGACCCGGAAAACCTCATCTCTTTCTGGTCCCACAAGCACGTTGCCTATATCTGCGGGCTGGGTACCTTCGGCCTGCACCACATGTTAATAACGGCCGCCGGCTGCGCCGGGCGCATCGGCAGCGTCGTTCTGGACCGTCCCCTGGCTCCTACGCCCCGCCCGGAAACACAATACTGTTTATATCACAGCGCGGGTAAATGTCTCGCCTGCGTCCGCAACTGCCCCACCGGCGCCCTGACGGCGGAAGGGCTGGACAAGCATAAATGCTATGAGCGTTTACTGGCCGCAGACGCTTTTTACAGCGATCTGGGTGTCTGCGACGCCTGCGGCAAATGCGCCACCGGTCCGTGTGCGGTAAGGGAATACTAACTTATCTGACCTCTGGCGCCGGCGTCGCGGTAAAGGCATCGGGGACCTGTTTAATAAACGGTTTTTTGGAAATCAGCAGCCAGAGCGATCCGCATACCAGGCCGGTTAATAAGTTCATAACTCCCAGGGCTAAAATGGTATTTGTCCAGTCCAGAGAAATCAGGAACATTCCGAAACTGCCCATTAGAAGGGCGCCACAACCCATCAGCGATGAAGCCGAGCCGGTGTCTTCCCGCTGTTGCTCCAGCATCAGATTGGTGCCGGGCGGGCGCAGGCAACTTCCGGCTGTGGTAGACGGTATCAGCGAGACGGCAAACAGCCAGGGATTAAAATTGCCCAGGAGGCAAACCAGCAGCCCGCTGGTGATCATCGCCGCAAAACAGGCGATAATAATTGACCTGCGGTAAAACCGCCGGGATAAATTCATGTACAGCATTGGGCCAAGCAGCAAACAAAGCGCGTTAAGGGCAAAAAAGTAGCTGTAAACCTGTTCGCTCAGGTTGAACCATTTCACGTAAATGTAGGATGATGCGGCCACAAAAGACAGCAGGGGTATGCTGCATAAAGAAAAAACCAGGAGCAGGGAGGAAAACCCCGGATTTTTAAGCACCGCTCCCAGGCGGCCCATAGCCTGGACTATGGTGCCGGTATAACGTTTATCAATAGTTTCTTGCAGCGCGACGCCGCCTGCCAGCGCCAAAAGCCCGGCGCCGGTCAGGATCCAGAAAATACCCCGCCAGGTGGTAAATGTTAACATGGCGGCGCCCAGCACCGGCGCTGCCGCCGGAGCGATCACCACCATGGACTGAACCAGCGCCAGGATGGATTCCCGCTTTCTGCCGGCGTAAACATCCTTGACCAGGGCCGTCGCCACAGCAGTCGCCGAACTGCCCCCGATGGCCTGAAAAACGCGGAATATAATCAGTTGATAAACATCACCGGCGATTGAGCACATAAGACTTGCCGCCGTGTATATAACCAAGCCCGCCAGCAGCGCGGGCCTGCGCCCGTACTTGTCGCTCAACGGTCCCCAGAACAGCATCCCGGCGCTGTAAAAGATAAAAAATAAGATTAGAGTGAGGTTGACCAGGTCCACCGGAGCGTTAAAATAGTCCGCCAGGCCTGGTAAAGAAGGAAGATAAAGGTCGGTAGACAGCGGCGTGAAAGCGCTGAGAAAGGCTATAAGCGCCACCAGGCCTTTTTTCCCAAGGTACTTCTGACCTTTACCGATATCTTCAGTCGCAGTGTTTATTGCCGGCATTTTTTCTCCCATAATTAGTTCTGTAATTTTTGTTACGTCATCTATTATAGCTGAAATTTTTTAAAATTGTTTGAGATAGAAACTAATATTATTGTAAAAAGCATCAGCATCGACATGCTTGGAAGCGGCTGGAGGAAGAGGAACTGGCATCACGGTTACTGAATTTCCACATACCCATCTGTCCCGTTGACCCGGATGCTCTGTCCGTCTTTGATCAGCCTCGTGGCGTTTTCCACGCCTACCACCGCCGGCAGGCCGTATTCCCGCGCAATGACGGCGCCGTGCGTCATCAGGCCGCCCACCTCTGTCACCAGGCCTTTGACGGATACAAACAGCGGTGTCCAACTGGGGTCGGTAAATGCTGTGACCAGGATATCATTATCTTCTATGCGGGCGTCCGCCATTTTGGTAACAACCCGCGCCCGGCCCTCGATGATGCCGGATGAAACGGGCACACCAGCCAGGGCGCCCTGGGGAATATTGTGGGTGCTGTACGCGCCGGAAATAACTTCGCCATCGGAGGTCATCATCCGGGGCGGGGTCAGTTTTTCATATGCCTGGTATTCCTCTTTTCTGCGGGTTATAACGCTGTAATCCAGTTTATTGGTGCGAGCGGTTTCCCTGAATTCCTCAAAGGACAGGTAATAAACATCCTCCTTTTCCCTGATCACACCCTTTTCCACCAGCACAGCTGCCTCCCGCAGCAGGGCCTGCTTATATACAAAATAGCGCTGGATGAAGACATACTTGGGATATTCCCGGTAGCCGATAAAATTGCGCAGGATGCTGATCATCCTTTTTGTCTTTTTGGCCTTTTGCTGGCCGCCGGGTAACTGCTCCAGGCGGCTTAAGAGGTCCTGCTCCTTCTGGCTTGCCTTAAGCCGCCCCTGCTCAAATAGGGTACTGTGAGCATTTGGCGCAAAATTTTTGATGTTGCTGAGAATCATCGGGATGAGCACCGTCGGCTGTTCGCTCCAGCGTGTCCTGGTGATATCTATCTCACCGGGACAGCGCATGCCGTATTTCTCCAGATAAGCTTGCAGGGAGTCGCTGACATTATTGCCGCCCTCCAGTTGGGTCAGGTCTGCAAAAAAGGTTTCATCACCGGCATGATGAAAATATTCAACCACCGCCGGGTATTGCCGGACGACGTCCGCCACATCCAACAGCGCCAGACCCATTTCTGAGGTGACATTGTGGGCCACCGATTGGGAAAGGGTGTCGGCCGCACTCTTTTCACCCAGCCATTTTTCTGTATTTTTATTGAGCCAATTTAACGCATAGAGTCCTACCATGATCACCGCCAGGCCCTGTGGATTATACATGACTTTCATTAACTGCCGCTTGTGATCCTGTAAAATGAAGGCAAACAGTTCATCCCCAGACAGGTTGGCAATCTTTTGGCGCAGATATTTAAGTGAGGCCTCGCTTAGGGCTATGAGATTGTCAATGATCGCCGGGTCGTTTTGGCGGTAGATTTTTATAACCTGAACGGGCAGTGCCCATGAAAAGTACTCAGTACCCATCCTGATGTATCTCTTGCCGCGCGGCAACGATTTGATAAAATGCTTCCGCTTCATTAAGCTCAAGATGGCGTTATAGGTAAGAGGGTCATTTTTGCCCATCGTACCGAGTATTATCTTTCGCCCGATGGTAGAGGCCAAATCATAGGTCAGATCGTAGAACAGCCTGCCAGCCGCCTCTTCTATGGGAGCATCTACCGAAAAAAGCTGAAAAAATGACAGCCCCAGCGGCTTGATGGCTTCTGTCATCATTTGCTGGTGGCCTACCGACATAAACACGTGGTTTTTCCCGTCCTTCACCTCCGGCACAGGGAATAGGGTGGTGATGGGGCGGCTCTGGACGATAAAGATATCCTCTGCGGAGGAATATCCCCGGCTAACGCACCATTCGATGTCCTGCGGGCTGCCAAAATGGGCTTCAATCTTTCTGCCCAGGCGCTCAAGCTCCAGAATCTGCCCGTCTGTGAGCGCCTGCGTGTTCTGCCACCCGGCTCCGATCTCCCGCTCTTCCGTACCGCCTTCTTCCAGTGCGTAAACAGCCAGTTTCTTAGAGGATATCTTTTTATCAACGATAATGCCGTCCTGCACTTTATAGATATCAGCATTGACCAGGCCGGATACCAGCGCCTCGCCAAGCCCGAAACTGGCGTCGATGGACAGCACCTTCCGGTTGGAGGTGACGGGGTCCGCTGTAAACATAATCCCCGCCGCCTGTGGAAAAACCATGCGCTGGATAACCACCGACAAATAGACCTGGCGGTGGCCGAAGCCGTTTTGCACGCGGTAGATTACGGCCCGGTCGGTAAAAAGCGACGCCCAGCACTTGCTGATATGATTTAAAACTGCCTCTTTCCCTATAATGTTCAAATACGTATCCTGCTGGCCTGCAAAGGAGGCGTTAGGCAGGTCTTCCGCCGTGGCGCTGGAACGCACCGCATAGGGGTTGTTTTCACCAAGCCTGGAGAGATGGCGGGTGATCTCTTTTTCAATGTCCCTGGCAAAGGGGATACCTTCGATGACCCTGCGGATCTTTGCGCTGATTTCAGCGATTTGCTCACTGTCTTCCGCCTTGAGAAGCGCTAATTGATCCAGTAAGGCGTTAAAGTCCTGGTTATGTTCAATTGTCCTTTTATACGCTTCAGTGGTAACACAAAAGCCCTCCGGTACCCGTATCCCATCAATCCTGGATAGCTCCCCCAGGTTAGCGCCTTTGCCCCCGGCCAGCGCGAGCTTTGTTTTATCAAGTTCCTGAAAACCAAGTACGTAGGAGCCCACCAGTATTCCCCCTATGATTTGATCGCCAAACCAATCAAGTATCCTGTTCTATCAAATGTAAACATTTGCAGTTACGTACTTGATTATTCATATATATAAACTGTCGCCATGCGGCGGGGCAGCTGCAAAAAAGCGATACCGGCATGCCCCGAAATATAAATGATGTTTGAAGGGTTAATTAGGAAATTAAAAAAGATATGGGAGGGAGAATAAAGAATATAAAATAACATGATATATATAATACAGTCAGATATGTATAATACAGTCAAAAGTGATTACGAGGGGGATGAAAAATGAAAAACATAATAATAATCGGCTCGGGAATAGGCGGGCTTATTGCCGGCAACCTTCTCGCGCAGAAGGGACACAAGGTGACCATATTTGAAGCCCACAGCATGCCTGGCGGCTATACCGCCGGATTTTACAGAAAAGGTTATTATTTTGAGAGCGGTACCCTTTCCTTCGAAGCTTCCGCATCGGTATTCAAGGCCATGAAAGACATCGGAGTGTTTGAAAAGATAGAGTTCGTAAAGCTAAAGATACGGTTTGTTTCCGGTGACTTCGACGCAATCCCTGAGAGTTACGGTGATTATAAAAAAATGATTTACTCCGGTTTCCCATCCGAAAAAAATAATCTGGATAAGGTTTTTTCAGAATTGGACAAAATAGCCGGTCTGATGGAGGACATGGATGAACCCATGCCGGAACTTTACAGCGGGCTTGGCAGGTTAAAAGCAATGCTTCCTTATGTCCTGAGCGGCCCGAAGTGGATGAGAATAGCAAAGCAGTTTGGCGACATGACGTCATCGGAGTTCGCCGCCAGATATTTTGAAAAGGACGCCAAGCTGTTCAGGCTGTTCAGCGGTTTCGGCTACCCGGATATGTCGGCTGTTTTGCTTGGAACCGGATTGGCGGGGTTGTTTGTCGACTTGTGGACTGTGAAAGGCGGCATGCAATCATGGGCGGACGTTCTCGCCGAAAACTTCAGGAAACTGGGCGGGGATTTGAAGCTGAACTCCTATGTCGACAGGATCATCACTAAAAACGGGGCCGCGGCCGGCGTCTCGTGCAAGGATACCGTTTATGACGCGGATTTCGTTATTTCCGCCGGGGATTATAAGAAAACCTTCCTGAAGCTTTTAGACGATAAAAGCCTCATTCCGCGGGAGCTCCGGGATGATATCGGCGGGGCCGCCGTTTCGGAGGGTTTCTTCACGGTATACCTGGGGTTGAACATGCCCAACGAAGAACTCGGCAAATATATGAGGGCTCCTGAGGTGTTTCCTTTTGAGTATAAACCCGGTTATGACATTTACAATTCCGAAGACGCGGAGTTTTTCAGCAAGACATCTCCTTCCCTATATTCGCTGTCCACGATCAACCCCGGGCACGCGCCTGAAGGGAAATCCTCCTTGATGCTTCAGACTATTGTACCTTACCGTTGGATGGACAACTGGGGCGGCGGAGATAAAGAAGTATATGGGGAGTTGAAGAAAAAAGCGATGGATGCGCTGATCGACAGCGCATCCGGGCTGATTCCCGGATTGAAGGATTGTATCGAGTACAAAGACGCCGCCACGCCGCTGACTTATGAACGATACACCCATAATACAGATGGGGCGAGTTCCGCGTGGAGTTGGAACCCCAAGAAGAAGTTCTATCAAAATGCCATCAGCGTGAAAACAGAAACACCGGTGCCAAACCTTTTCATCGGCTCCTGCTGGGCGTCGCAGATCGGCGGTGTGCCCGGCGCCCTCGCGGCAGCATACCAGTGTGCCAATAAAATTAAGTGACTGTTCTGTGCCCACCGACATTCTTCGACAATATATCCAAAGGAATTTTGAAACTAAGGATGGAAAACCTCCCAAAATGACTAATTTTGGAGGTTTTTCTTTTTATGGTAGCCAGACTGGCCAAACAGGATGAAACGATAAAAAAAGAGTTCCAGAAAAAGATCCAGGCTAAGATTGAAGCTGAAAAGGAAGTTCTGTCGGAATATAAAAAGCCCGCGTCCTTTTTTGGCTCTCTCAAGGAAGCGATATTTGGCGACCCCGCCGATAAACAGAGAATGGCCAACCAGCAAAAAGGCAGCGCGGGAGAGGCGCAAGTCGCGGTGAAGCTCAGAGGGAGTCTCTCCGAAGACTGGGTGCTGATGAATGACGTTATTGTTGAGCCCGAGCCGGAGGTGTACGCCCAGACCGACCATATCCTGATCGGGCCGGCAGGAGTGTTCATAGTTGAAACAAAAGCCTGGCAGGGTGCCTTTAAAGGATACAAGGATCGCTGGAGAAGGAAAGAAGGAAATGACTGGGTGACTTGTGACAGCCCGACTAAGCAGAATTTAAGACATCTGATTCTGATTAGGAAATGGCTGGAGGGAACCGGTCTGATCAAAATCGATAAACATCCGGATGAATGGGTCACGGCGGGAGTGGTTTTCACCAAAGCTTCCTGGGTGAACGCCAATGGATGCTGCATGGAGATTTTCGACGGCCCGGCCAGGCTGGTGGAGCATATCAGAAAGAATAAAGCGGCCATTTTATCCGCCAACGATATAGACAATATCACCAGGCTGTTTGTTTACCCAAGAGTTGCCAAGGCCTATATCAACAGGGAAGTGAAAG
>CAZJGV010000105.1:10356-11180 GCA_964545615.1 uncultured Pelotomaculum sp. | reverse complement strand
TGGCCTGCCGGGCCACCCGGCTTCGGCCATGGTTATCTTTGATCTGATGGTCGCCCCTCTGGTGCGAACAGGCGGCTATCCGGCCAACGGAGAAGAATCAGCCAGGGAATTTCCCCTCAGGGTGGTGATGACCCGCAACATTCGTTCCGCAGCGGGACGGGAGGACTTTATCCGGGTCAAGCTTTTCAACAAAGAGGGGCAGTTTTTTGCCGAACCTGTCCTGGGAAAATCGGGATTAATCAGCACTATGGTCAGGGCGGACGGCCTGGCGCGTATTCCCGCCGGCAAAGAGGGTATTGAGGCCGGGGAGATTGTAGAAGTTAAACTCTTCTAATGAGGTGCGAATAAAGTATGAAGCGTAAGGTTTATCTGGACGACCTGCCCTGGGAGGCGGCACTGGAACGATACCTCGGTTATCTTGCTGATTTAGGCGCCCTGAGCCCGGGACGGCCTGAACTGGTTTCCGCTGAAGATGCCCTGGGCAGGGTAACGGCGGCGCCGGTGTATGCCCGGATATCTTCACCCCATTACCATGCCTCGGCCATGGATGGGTTGGCTGTACGCTCTCATGACACATACGGGGCTTTCGAGACTACGCCTAAAAGATTGCAGGTGGGCAGGGAAGCTTTCCCGGTAGACACGGGCGACCCCCTGCCGGACGGCTGCGACGCTGTTGTTATGATTGAAGATGTGCACTATGTGCAGCCGGATCTTATTGAAATAATACACGCCGCGCCTCCCTGGCAGTATGTTCGTTTTGTGGGTGAGGATATAGTCGCCACCGAAATGATCATTCCGTCCAATCACCTGGTGAGGCCGGTTGA
>CAZJGV010000105.1:2327-10346 GCA_964545615.1 uncultured Pelotomaculum sp. | reverse complement strand
CTTTGCTGGCCGGCGGGATTAATAACCTGTATGTGCATCCGCGCCCCAGGGTCGCCCTGATGCCGACAGGCACGGAACTGGTTCAGCCGGGCTCTGAGTTGCAGCCGGGTGATATCATCGAATATAACTCCAGGATGTTGGGGGCAATGGTGGAGAACTGGGGCGGCAAGGCGCTGCGCAGGGAGATCACTGTGGATGACTTTGCAAGCATTAAAGCCGCGCTTATAAGCTCCGTTGATGAAGCGGACATAGTGCTGATCAACGCCGGGTCTTCAGCTGGTTCCGAGGATTATACTGCGGATGTGATCAGGTCTCTGGGCTCGGTGCTGGTGCATGGAGTGGCTACTAAACCAGGCAAGCCGGTAATACTGGGTGAGATCAAGGGCAAGCCGGTGATAGGTGTGCCCGGCTACCCCGTATCAGCTTATATGGGCCTGGATCTTTTCGTTAAGCCGGTGTTCTTTAAGAAACTGGGTACCGTACCGCCGTCATTGGATACAATTGAAGCAACCGTATCCAGAAAGATGGTCTCCAACATAGGTGTTGAGGAATTTGTACGGGTTAAGCTGGGGCAGGTAGGGGACAAGGTTGTGGCAACCCCTATGTCACGGGGCGCCGGTGTCCTGATGTCACTGGTGCGGGCCGACGGTGTGGTCCGTGTCCCCAGGCTTTCGGAAGGCTACAACGCTGGTGATACAGCGACGGTAGAACTGTTCAGGACGCCGCGGGAAATCAGGGAAACGACTGTTGTTACAGGTAGTCATGACAACACCCTGGACGTGTTGGCCAACTTTTTGCGCCTGAAATTTCCGGAGGCGACCCTTTCTTCCGCCCATGTCGGCAGCCTGGGCGGACTGACAGCCCTGCGGCGGGGTGAGGCGCACTGTGCCGGGACGCACCTGCTTGATGAAGAAACAGGGGAGTACAATATTAATTACGTTAAAAGAATACTGTCCGGCAGAAGTATAGCTCTGGTCAACCTGGTCTACCGGGAGCAGGGACTGATCCTGGCCAGGGGCAACCCCAAAGGTATTCAGGGACTGGAGGACCTGACCCGGGATGAGGTCAGCTTTGTTAACCGGCAGCGCGGCGCCGGTACCAGGATCCTGTTGGATTACCTCCTGGGGGAGCGGGAGATTGCATCCGATCTTATCCGCGGCTATGATCATGAGGAATACACCCATATGGCAGTAGCTGTGGCGGTAAAGGCAGGAGCGGCTGACGCCGGCCTGGGCATCCGGGCGGCCGCGGCGGCGCTTGGCCTGGATTTTATCGGTATAGTTGAGGAAAGGTATGACCTGTGCATCCCCCTTAAGTATATGGAGACTCCGTATATCCAAAGGTTATTGACGGTTATGGTATTGCCGGAATTCCAGGCGGAGGTCAAAAAGCTGGGTGGCTACGACCTGCGTGACTGTGGCAAAGTAATGTGGCAGAGCTGATGGATCTGTTTGTCTAAAGAGCTAAGCATAGACAGTAGTGAAAACGACACACTTGCAAAGGGAGTGTGTTTTTTTATAGGTGAATAGACTTTGCTTAGATAATGCAAGCTATATTCCTAATGATTATATTGGTAGAGAATAAAGAAAAAAGGGGTGTTTTCCGGGAATAGGCAGGATAACCATCTATTATGGTTGAAATGTTTACTATGTCTTTCTCATAGAAAAATTGCCTGATTTTTTAAATTAATGAAAAATTAATGTTTATTGTATTAGATAGACTGTAGTTTGTCATTCTACTAGTGGTTAGACACCTAACGCAGTGGCAGGATGAAAATTATTTCGCGCCTGTTTTTATTGTAACCAGTAGAACTCTAGCAAAGGAGATGTTTTTATTGAACGGACTGACTCACCTGGATGAAAATGGTCAGGCCAGGATGGTGGAAGTTGGAGCAAAAGAAATTACCCGCAGGGAAGCAGTAGCAAGAGGAGAAGTAGCCATGCGTCCGGGAACACTTGATATGATCCTGGAAGGGAAAACACCTAAAGGGGAGGTGTTTGGTGTGGCCCGTATAGCCGGGATCATGGCGGCTAAAAAAACTCCAGAAATCATACCCCTTTGCCATCCTCTGGCGCTGACGGGGATCGATGTGCGGTTTCGCTCGGACCGGGAAATGAGCAGGGTCGAAATTGAGGCCAGGGTCAGGATGACAGGGCAAACAGGGGTGGAAATGGAGGCGCTGACTGCTGTATCAGCGGCAGCCCTGGCCATTTACGACATGTGCAAGGCGGTAGATCGGGAGATGGTTATCGGCGCCATCAGGCTTGTCCATAAAAGCGGGGGCAAGAGCGGCTCTTTTGACCGCGAGGGTGAGGAAGAGTGGCAGTAAAGGTTAAGTAAACATAATAGCTCAGGATTAAGAGGTGAAAAGGTTGTACAGGATAGGCGTGATTACCGTTAGTGACAAGGGGTCCCGTGGAGAGCGGGTGGATAAAAGCGGCCCGGCCATCACAGAGATGGTTGAATCACTGGGTAAAGTGGTAAGTTACCAGGTCTTGCCTGACGATCTGGATGTTTTAAAAGAGGCTTTGACCGACCTGTCCGACAGGGAAAAGGTTGATCTGATCTTTACCACAGGCGGAACAGGCCTGAGTCCCAGGGACAATACCCCGGAAGCGACCCTGGCAGTGATCGGACGGGAAGTACCCGGTTTGGCCGAGGCCATGCGTCATGAAAGCATGAAAAAGACCAACAGGGCTATGCTCTCCAGGGCGGTGGCAGGTATTCGCAACGGCACCCTGATAATCAATCTGCCCGGAAGTGTCAAGGCGGTAAAGGAGTGCCTGGAGGTAATATTGCCTGCGCTGCCGCACGGCCTGGAGATTTTAAGCGGCCGGGGCGGAGAGTGTGGAACAACCAGCTAAATAGACCTGCCGCATGAATTCACCTTGGTTTTCGACATCATTCCATATGGAACATTTTACTATATAATTAGTCTATTTTAATGGGAGGGATGTTGATATTTATGTTTAAAAACAAACTATTTTTTCCCATTATTCTAACACTGGCATTACTGCTGGCCGCTGCCGGACCCTTTGCGGCGGAGGCTGCGGGAGCAAATTTGTTAGATATCAATGGACACTGGGCACAGCAGCATATAGCGGAGATGTACGCCAGCGAAATTGTTACCGGTTACCCCGGCGGATTTTATCAGCCGGAACAAAGTGTCACCAGACTTGAGGTGCTGGTGATGCTGATCCGGGTTCTTGGTCAGGAAGATCAGGCAAAAGATTTGGCCTGGGAAACGGTCGATTATGATGTGCCTCCCCCAACCTGGGGCAGAGGCTACCTGATTTGGGGTGTCCAACGTGGCATGTTGGACAAAGACCTGCTTGAGCAGATGGCCGGTCAGGCAACGCGGGCTGAAGTAGCCGCGCTGGTTTGCAGTGCCCTCGAAATTAGCCCGGTAAGCGATGCGCCGGCCTTTGAAGATGCCGACCAGATAGCTCCAGGCTTCCAGGGCCTGGTTTCGGCTGTAGTCGACCTCAAAATCATGCAGGGTTTTCCCGGAAATATTTTCAAGCCGAATGATGAGATTACCAGGGCCCAGATGGCCGTGATCTTGTCCCGGATTGTTAATTACAGGCCTTCTGATATCTATAGCGCCAGAAGGTTAAGCGGTACTATTTCAGACATTGAGCCAGTCAACGGATTGATTGCTATACGTCAGGACAGCAACAGGTTTTTAACTTCCAACTGTGAGATATTCCTGAACGGCAAAATCGCCGCGCCTGATGAGCTCATGATGGGCGATCAAGCAAATCTGATTCTGGACGATTACGGTCAGGTTGTTTTCGTCAACGCCGTACGGGAAACTATTGCAGATACAAATAAGTACAAGGGTACGGTCGATAAGTTATTAGCAATAGCCGGGGAGTACTGGCTGACTATTGTAGGCTTTGACGGCCAGACCATAACCCGTCCGGTAAACAGCGGCATTTATGTGAACGATTCAGATATCCAGAGGGACATTACCTGGCTGAGTAAAGGCACATACGTAGAAATAGTTTTAGCGGACAACAAGATTATCACAATAGAAAGTCTTGAAACCAGTACCTTAAAGGGAACAGTCAGGTCCATAAGTTCTTCTGCCTTAACCCTGGAGGATAACAACGGCAAGGAGAAAAAGATGGAAGTGGCCGGCAATGTTGTGGTGATAAAAGATGACCGGATCGCAACATATGAAGATGTCAGGGTAGGCTACTGGGCTGAAATCACTATGTGTGATAAAAAGGTCATGAAGATTGACATGCCTTATTTCAGCAATGTAGATGGAACAATAAAGGAGTTGGATACCAGCGGCGCCTATGGGATAATCATTCGTGACAGTGACGGGGATGTCGAGGACTACGTGGTAGACAGTGACGTAGAAGTAAGGCGGGACGGCTCTAGTATTGACTTTGACGAGCTAGTCATCGGGGAACAGGTCAGACTGGAGCTGGACAGGGATGACCGGGTTATCTATATCGAGGTGACAGGCTCGGGTAAACTGGAGGGTGTAATAAGGGAACTGGATACCAGAGGTACTTACGGGATCACTATCCGGGTCGATAACGGCGATGATAAGGACTTCGAGGTGGACAGCGGCGTTGAGGTAAGGCGGGACGGTTCCGATATAGATTTTGATGATCTGGACACCGGGGAGCGGGTCAGGCTGGATGTGGACAGTGATGACCTCGTCACCTATATTGAGGTGATTAGTTCTGATGGCCTGGAGGGGAAAATAAGGGAACTGGATACCAGCGGCACCTACGGGATTGTCATCCGCGACGATGACGGCGACGATGAGGACTACGTGGTGGACAGCGACGTTGTAGTATGGCGGCGCAATTCACGCATCGATTTCGACGAACTGGACACCGGGGAGCGGGTCAGGCTGGGCTTAAATAACAAGGGACGCGTCACCTATATTGAAGTGGTGAGCGCGAGCAGCAGCGCCACCACAACCACGAGCGGCAAAGTGGTGGAACTGGTTACCGGCAAATCCCCGATGATAAGAATACAAAAGAGCAGCGGCACAAAGTCTCAATACGACCTGGGGGACAATGTGGAATACTACAGGGACGGAGAAGATATCGACCTCGAAGATATCGTGATTGGCTCGGAAGTGGGAGTCAGGCTTAAAAACAATAAAATAGTAGAGATCGAGGTTACCAATGACGAGGACATCACTCTGGAAGGTACGGTGACCTATGTAAATACCGGAAGCAACAAGATCAGAATCGAGCAGGTAAGCGGCAACAGCTTTATTTACTACCTGGCCGACAACGCGAAGTTGAGAGACCTCTACGGTGACAGCATCGATCTGGAAGATATAGATGAAGACTGGGAAGTGGAACTGGAGTTAAGAGACGGCGAGATTTACAGGTTAACGAGGCAATGAGACAGAGACCGCCCTTGCCGGGCGGTCTCTTAAATGTTGTTGACAATCCACGCCGCTGAGTGCATGTATAAAAGTGCTGGCCACGTGGGAAAATATTTCTAAGAAAGAACTGATAATAAAAAAAATGGTCAGATTGAGATAGAAGAAGATATTGAAAGCTATTGCATGATAATTCGCCTTTTTAAATCTAGAAAAGGAAAATTATGCGGTGATTTAATTTGCTTTTGATAATCTTATTCTATATTATATTTACGTAGTGTTAGCACTCGCTGACCTTGAGTGCTAACAAATAGTAAAATCAAACCAACCAGTAACAAGGAGGGGTTTAAGTGATCAGACCATTAGGCGAAAGGGTAGTTGTTAAGCCTCTGCCCGGTGAGGAAAAAACCAAAGGAGGCATTGTCCTGCCGGACACGGCTAAGGAAAAGCCACAGGAAGGTGAAGTAATAGCTGTCGGTTCCGGTAAAATTTTAGAAACCGGCCAGCGGGTTCCTATTGACCTGAAACCGGGGGACAGGATACTTTTTTCCAAGTATGCCGGAAATGAAGTTAAGATTGACGACGTTGAATATTTGATCATGCGTGAAGCCGACATTCTCGGCGTAATCGAGAAATAGGTAAAAAGAGGAGGTAAGAAAATTGGCAGGCAAAGAGATTATTTTCCGGGAAGAAGCCCGGCGCTCCCTTGAAAAGGGTGTTAATGCCCTGGCGGATGCGGTAAAGATTACCCTCGGCCCCAAAGGCCGCAATGTAGTTCTTGAAAAGAAGTTTGGCTCACCGATGATTGTTAATGACGGCGTAACTATCGCCAGGGAAATCGAACTTCCCGATCCATTTGAAAATATGGGCGCCCAACTGGTTAAAGAGGTTGCCACCAAGACTAACGATGTGGCCGGTGACGGCACCACCACAGCCTGTGTGCTGGCCCAGGCGATTGTACGTGAAGGCTTGAGGAACGTGGCTGCGGGGGCCAACCCGATGATCATCAAAAAAGGCATTGAAAAAGCTGTTGAACAAGTAGTAGCCTCTATCAAAAATTCAGCCAAGACTATTGAAAGCAAATCGGCCATCACCCAGGTCGCTACCATTTCGGCCAACGACGAATTCATCGGCGGCCTGATTGCCGACGCTATGGAAAAGGTAGGCAAGGACGGCGTTATCACCGTAGAAGAGTCAAAGGGCACCACAACCAACCTGGAAATTGTGGAAGGGATGAACTTCGACCGGGGCTACATCTCCCCGTACATGGTTACCGACGCTGACAAAATGGAAGCGAACCTGGATGACCCCTATATTCTGATTACTGATAAAAAAGTATCGTCTATCGCTGACATTCTGCCGGTTCTCGAAAAAGTTGTGCAGTCCGGTAAACCATTGCTGCTTATCTCAGAGGATATAGAGGGTGAAGCTCTGGCCACCCTGGTCCTGAACAAACTGCGCGGCACCTTCCAGTGTGTTGCGGTTAAAGCCCCCGGTTTTGGGGACAGGCGCAAAGCCATGCTCCAGGATATCGCCATTCTGACCGGCGGTACCGTTGTTACCGAGGAACTGGGCCTTAAGCTGGACAAAGCGACTCTTGACCAACTGGGCCGCGCTTCAAAAGTTCGGGTTAAGAAGGAAGAAACCATTATCGTCGGCGGAGCCGGCAGCGCTGATGAAATTACCAAGCGGGTGGTCCAGATTAAGAACCAAATCGAAGACACCACCTCAGAGTTCGATAAGGAGAAACTCCAGGAGCGCCTGGCCAAACTGGCCGGCGGCGTGGCTGTGGTCCAGGTGGGCGCCGCCACTGAAACTGAAATGAAAGACAAAAAGCTGCGCATCGAAGACGCTTTGAACGCCACCCGCGCGGCTGTGGAAGAAGGTATCGTACCGGGCGGCGGCGTCGCCTATATCAGCGCGATCAAGGCTCTGGACGGTATAACCACCAACACCCTCGATGAGAAAACCGGGGTTGATATTATCCGCCGGGCATTGGAAGAACCCCTGCGTCAAATCGCCAACAACGCCGGCTTTGAAGGCTCGGTTATAGTGGAAAAGGTTAAAAACGTTGAAGATGGTATTGGCTTTAACGCCCTGAGCACTGAATTCACCAACATGATTGACGCCGGTATTGTTGACCCGGCCAAAGTCACCCGCTCCGCTCTGGAAAACGCCTCCAGCATCGCGGCTATGATCCTGACCACGGAAACTCTTATCGCCGAAAAGCCCGACAAGGATAAGGATCCCATGGGCGGCATGGGCGGTATGGGCGGCATGGGCGGCATGGGCGGTATGATGTAACCAGGGAACTGTATACTTGTAATTTTAGGGGCCGGATATCCGGCCCCTTTCCCATGCGAGGCTTCTCATTAATTCGCTGAATTTCTGGGAGGCCTCTTTTTTTATTCTGGTTATTGAGGTATACAGTTTATCTTCATTTTTTATCTGTATGGCTATAAGGATCGACCGGCCTCTGCCAAAGAAAGCATAGAGACGTCTTAGAGTTAACGGGTTACAGGTATGGTGGCTTTTTAATGGAACATATTACGGCAAATAATGTAGAATTAAATTAAGATATGTCGGAATATTTTTCCAAGTATTTAGCAGGAAATAGCATATCAGAATAGAAAAAGACATGTATGTACAGTATTGGT
>CAZJGV010000105.1:483-2317 GCA_964545615.1 uncultured Pelotomaculum sp. | reverse complement strand
ACTAATTCTAAATAATAGTTAATTATTTTGAAAGGGGAAACTGAACATGTCTTTTTCTAGAACCAAAAAAAGGTCGAGATTTTTCCTTACTGCCTTGCTGATTATGTCCTTTATAAACTGTATTTTTCCTGGGAATCTTATTGCCCTGGAACCTAAGGGATATATGGTTTCCGCCTATCAAGGTGATAGCACATCTCCCGCTTCAAGCCTAACCGGGGAGCCCTTAATTGGGGGAACTGACGAGTCTGTAACATCTGTTTATATGGAAAACCATGAGTCGGTGTTATCCGTTTATGAAGAAGAATTAACCTTTTCAGATATAGTTAGCCCGGAAATCCTGTTTGACACGGATTCTAAAGATTCTGTAACTTCAGTTTATGAAGATGAATCCGTTACTTCCGTTTATGAAGAAAAAAAATCCGTGGTTTCCGTCTATGAAGAAAATCCTGATATTATTCACAAAGAAATTTTGTTTCCCGAGAGTTTTGATAAAACTCAAAAACCAGAAAAACTCTCCTCCGGAGATCAGCAAGTATTCACGAAGCATGTGATAAATATGCCAAAATCCATAAAAGATAAACCAGTTCGTTCTGCCTCCTCAAAAAAATCAAAACAGCTTCAGGAAACAGAAGAAAGCAGTACCGTACCCGATGAAGAGTATGACCCAAATGATGCAACCAGTGAAAGTGTAGTAGAAGAAGTCTACCCTGAAACAAGCGAAGATAATGAACTGTTTCCGTTAATAGATGAAAAAAGTCATTATGATGTTGATTTTTCTTCCCAGCCGGAAAACACCCTTTTTAAGTTTACTCACGGCAAGGCCAGCTTATCTTTAAGTGCTTTGAACCCTGTCTCGGTTAACAGCAAGGTATATAAGAATGAAGCAAAATACGAGAGCATCTATCCGGATACAGACATACATTACAGTGCGGAGAAATACCGCCTCAAAGAAGATATTATTGTTCATAAATACAATGGTATCAGCGAGTATTACTTTCAAATGACCGTTAATAACGCAGTTTACCAGATGAGGCCTGACGGAACAATTCTATTTTCCGATCCCGATTCCGATGAGCCGCTTTTCTATATAGCCAAATCTTTCGCGGTGGACAGCAATGGAGATCGCTGCGACTCAGTTTACCTTGATATAACCAAGGAAGGCTCATTAAAGCTTTCCATCGACCCGGTATGGCTTGAAAAAGCTGTCTATCCAATAACAATTGATCCTTCCATCTACTTAGTTTGCAGTGAAATATACCAGGCCTCTGGTGGTTTTAGCAGTACACAGGGGCCGGTATGGTACTATAGAGCATACGAACCAGGCGGCGGCGGGTTTTCTAATTTAACATATAGAAGTGCAAACCATCACTGGTGGGAGAATTATGAGTATGAAGATGATGATGCTCTTATAGGTATTGATTGGCAGTCGCCAGGTGTGAAAGAATCGGTTAGAGCATGGAAAGCTCCGCATGCGGGGACTGTTAATATTTCGGGAAATGTACGATCAGCAGGCCTGGGTGGTAACGGAGTTGAAGTAATGATAAGGAAAAACAGTACCGTGCGAGTCTGGCCTTCCTCAGGTTGGCAACGCATAAGATATAATAATACGGTAGGCATTGATATTAATCTGGATGTCGCAGTCAATGAAGGTAGTGAGATTCAATTCTTCGTTGATAATTATAGTGGAGATTACTCATACGATAAGGTTTATTGGGACCCGGTCATTTCTTATTATTATGACAGCTACTCGACTCCGTATGGCACCGGGGTTGAGCCTTATTGGAATTATGTCGGCTCAGGTTTAGGTAGCGGGTGGAGTTCTTCTGTCAACACA
>CAZJGV010000105.1:0-473 GCA_964545615.1 uncultured Pelotomaculum sp. | reverse complement strand
TTTAAGCTATCTCCCCAATGGATGGTGCTATAGAATACAGTAGGAAGCAAGGGGGAAGCAAGGGGACGGTTCTCTTGCTTCCTTTTTGCGTGTATGTTGTTGCGGCCAGCAATATTTGAACCCGAATCAGCCTAAATGGTTAGAATTACATGACCCTTATGTCAGCTCAGGTTAGGTAGCGGGTGGAGTTCTTCTGTCAACACATATAACTTAAACCTGGTGATGAACAAGCCTCTTTTTGGAATTCCGGGCCGCAGCCTGCCTATAGGCGAGAGCATCACTTACAACTCCATAGACGACAGAAGCGGGCCTTTGGGTGTCGGTTGGCATTTGGGCAATGATTTCAGTGTGACAGAGCGCGCAAACGGTACTGTACTTTTCACCGAAGGTGATGGCTCTTCACATATTTTTACACCTAAAACCGGCGGGTACACAGCGCCGCCCGGCGTCTACCTTACACTTGTAAAAGAGGC
>CAZJGV010000104.1:0-11279 GCA_964545615.1 uncultured Pelotomaculum sp. | reverse complement strand
GAACCAGGCTTTCAGCATGCTGACCATGAACTTGGGCCTGTTGGTCCAGTAACCGCCTTTGGGAGTAGTGGCCTGATATGCCGCCAGGTTCGGGTGTGGTTTGGCGTCAATCATGGGCAGGTAGCCTGGCAGATAGTGGTATAGCATGGCCATGTCGGTAGAGCCCTGCACGTTTGACTCGCCGCGCTGGGCGTTCACACCGCCGCCGGCAATACCCATGTTGCCCAGCAGCAGCTGTAGCATGGCGGTTGCCCTTACGTTTTGGACGCCGTAAGTATGCTGGGTAATACCCATCGCGTAGAGCAGGTTGCCGGCTTTGCCGGGCTGTCCTGACGCGCAGTAAAGGTCGCAGACTTTCTTATAAGTGTCTTCCGGTGTCCCGGTAATATTGCAGACGGTCTTGATGTCATAGCGGGCTACTTGACGCTTTAAGATTTGAAACACGCAGTTGGGGTCCTGAAGAGTCGGGTCTTTCCTGGTAACATCCCCGTCCTTCTGGTAATCCCAGGTTGCCATGTTATAGCTGAAAACGCCGTCCTTTTCAGTCAGGCCGCTGAACACACCGTCTTTGATTGTAAAATCGGGGCTGACCAAAAAAGAAGCGTTGGTGTAGTTGACCACGTATTCGTGGTGATAAAGGTTATTTTGGATAGCGTAATTCATCATGCCATAAAGAAAAGCTATATCGGTACCAGGGCGTATGGGAGCGTAAATGTCGGCTTGAGATGCCGTCTTGGTAAAACGGGGGTCGACTACAATAAATTTTGCTCCTCTTTTGTACCTGGCAATGCCTGCATGGCGCATCACCTGCGGGTGGTTTTCCGCGGGGTTGGCGCCGATCATTAAGAATACATCAGAGTTCTGGTAATCGGGGAAACTGTTTGTCATACATCCTCTGCCAAATGAGTTGGCTAGACCGCCAACAGTAGAGGAGTGTCAGAGGCGTGCGTGGTGGTCGATGTTGATGACTCCCAGCGAACGCCACATCTTGTGCAAGATATAGTTTTCTTCATTGTCCAGCGATGCACTGCCCAGGTGGGCGATAGCCTGGGTACGGTTAACCGGGACGCCGCTGGCGTCTTTTTCCTCAAAATTTTCGTCCCTGGTTTTCTTAACTCTCTTGGCTATTTCAGCAAGAGCCCAGTCCCAGCTCTTCTTTTCCCATTTGCTGCTGCCGGGTGCACGGTACAGCACCTCGGTTAACCTTTGTTTGTTGATCTCTCTCTTACGGCTCTTGGGGTCTACAATGGTATTGGCCTCGCCGAGGGCAATGCCCTTGCAGCACATGGAGCCTTCATTGTTGGGGTTGTCTGGGTCTCCTTCAATATGGATTACCTTGTCTCCCTCGGAATAGACAATAAGTCCACAGCCGCAGCCGCAAAAAGCGCAAACTGAAGCGGTCTCTTTCGCCTTCTTAATTTTAAGAGGACCTAATTCAAAAGTAGGGAGCTTGTCTGCAGCTGTGCTGGCAAACGCAGGTATAGCGGTTGCGCCTTCCAGTAAAGCTGTTCCAGCAGTGCCCAGACCCAAATACTTCAAGAAATCGCGACGACTGATTCTTTGCTTCACAAACCTGACCTCCTTTGACATAAAAGTGCGCGTTCTCAGTCATCTCGTTGATCTCCTTTCCGCAATGGGAGGCATACCGGTTTCCCTATATACCCTAACGACCTGGAAATCATAGCTTCAAAGCTTTAGATCGCCAGGTTCGGAGATGTTTAAGACTAGATTACTGCGAAAAAATTTTTACCCTCTCCTCTTTAAATACATCTAAAATACCTCTATGCCTGCCTCCTTCCTTTTCTTTTAAAGTTTTAATCCTTCGGCTGCATCAATTGTTTAAGATTCAATAAGGTTATTAAGCCATCAGGAAATTTAATGAGCAACCCAAGGGTTATTTAAATTAATTCTGTATACTTAATTTTTTTACCTGCAAAAAAAATAAAAATTTCTTTGTTTTGTAAAGAAATTTTATATATATATATCTAAAAAACACCCAGGATACGGTTGGTAATACAACCAATTTGTTTTAAGGCTGGTTCTAATTAAGGGTATTAATTTGTCATTCATGCTCTCAACCTGGATTACTTCATAAACACGGCCTCTTTTCTCTATTGTTTAACAGGCACGTTCAATCGGCGCGTTAACCTAACAACGGGCCAAAAAGTCTACAGTGGCTGCGCATCAGCCATTTCTTCCGCTTGCTCCCGGCGTTTCCTGCGGGCTATGCCACGCTCAACAATCCGCACCACCAGTACACTGGCTTCAAAAAGCAGGTACATGGGGCCGCTGACAATTAAACAAGTGATGATGTCGGGGGTGGGAGTAATCACAGCGGATATAACTACGACTGCCAGGATCGCGTAACGACGATTTTTGGCAAAAAAGGCGTAAGAGACAAGTTCCATTTTGGCCAGAAAAAAGCTTATTAAAGGAAACTCAAAAACAATACCGAAGGGCAGGAGAAAGGAAATAGTAAAAGAAATGTATTTATCAATTGTCAGCATCGGCGCCAGGGTGGGGCCGGCAAACTGCAGCAAAAACATGACGCCGTAGCGGAGTACGCCAAAAAAACCGAAAGCAACCCCGCCTATAAAGCAGAGAAAAGAGATCAATACGAAAAGAGTAAAAGACAATCTCTCCTTTTTTTTAAGGGCTGGAATGATAAAGCTCCAGAGCTGCCATAATATAATCGGCAGCGCGGCTAAAAACCCGGCAAAAAATGAGAGTTTAATTTTTACAAAAATCGCTTCGGTAATGCCTGTGAAAAACACCTGTTGACCAAGCTTGGTCAGGGGTTCCATCAGGGCTGCCAAAATTTGGTCGCTGAAGAAATAAGCGACGATAGCGAGCACTGTGGTGCTGATAATTGATACGATTAAAACCCGACGCAAATCATCAAGATGTTCAATTACAGACATTTCGTCGGTTTTCTTAGCCATTTTTTGTCCTCTCTATTAGCAGCGAAGCAGTCCTGCTGGTGTAATTTAAGCGGCGGCTTAGTTTTTCGCAGCTTCTGCCAGATGTGGTTCTTCTTTTTTGTCTGTACTCACGCTTGACTCTACTTCTTCCATGATTTCTGTGGAGGAACGGCGGAATTCCCTGATCGTCTTGCCCACCGCTTTTCCCAGATCGGGTAATTTACCAGGGCCAAAAATAATTAAAGCCAGTGCTAAAACCAGAATCAACTCGGTTGCTCCGATATTCGGCATAACTAGTTACACTCCTTTCATGGTTTTATAGTATATTTTTTAGACGAAAGCGAGCAGAACTCCTGCAGGCGGACATTATTTTTCAGTATCAGGCGCTGGTTCGTTAACCTGTTGATTGAAATAACCCTCACGCATAGCCAGAATATCCAACTGCACCGTATTGATATCCTCCCAAAGCAAGTTTAAAGGTTCATCCCCTGTTTTCCCCGCATCAACGGTTTTGATGTAACCGTTGCATTTTTCACAAAAATACACACGGTATTTTTCCATACCCTCAACTGTGAAAAACTGAGATTCATTGTTTGTACAATAAGGGCAGCCCAAACGGTGGTAACGCCATTTGATTTCACATAAACCACAGTAAAGCAGCCGCTTGCCGGTTTCCTTTTCCAGAAGTGACAGGGTGGGCTTGCCGCCGCAAACAGGGCAGTATCCATGCAGCCATTGCTCAAGATCATATAGTGAGTTTACCTTAAGCGCATATTGCTGCATGAACGGCTTTACAGTGTGATTAAGTAAAAAACCAAAGGTTTCAGCCGGGAGGTCCTGATTCAAATATGAAAGTAAGTTTACGCCTGGAATAAACGCTATGTTCACAAATGACGCCTGCTCATCAGGCAGGGCAGGCAGAGCAGCTTCAATCTGCTCCAGTTCTTCGGCAAAATCGGGCATGAATTGCTTAATTACTTCGGCAACCTGCTTTAATGTTGCGAAAAAGTCACTGCTTTTCACCTGGGGCGGGCAGAGCTTCAGCAAAGGAATAGATTTGATCAGGCCCGATTTTAATGTTTCAGACTCAGGAGGAATAAAATTTATGGCGTCCTCCTGTACCGCGACCTTTAAGAATTCCTGATTGAATTCCACCAGCATTTTCTGTAGAGATTGATCCAGCATTTAACCGCCTGCTTTCGTTATAAAGTTTAATTTTTACCGCTGTTTTTCACTTATGACCTGCCAAGAATATAACAAGCGAAAAATTGGTTGTCAATTAATTTATTTATCCATTTAAAAACAAAGCTATAAACAGCGCCAAATATTACTCAAAAAACATAAAAATATTATTTAGCGGCAGGTAAATGGATTTTGGCGACAAAAACATAATGTAATTGAGTTAGGAGGTTGTCAATTGGACCTATCAAACTTAACTATTGGAGAGATCAGGAAAATCGCTGACAGTCCCGCGGGAGCTGGTGAGGACCTGTTCAAAGCAATGATGAATGATTCCAGAGCGGGAGTGCGTGAGATTCACAGGAGATTAATGAGGGCACGGAGCGCTGTGGCGGCGGAAAAACAGCGACTGGCCAGGATGCTGCTGTATGAGGATGATTTGAAAGCCAGGGGTATTCACCCCGTGGCTGGGGTTGATGAAGCTGGTCGCGGTCCTCTGGCCGGGCCGGTAGTGGCCGCTGCTGTTATCCTGCCTGACGATACCTGCCTTACAGATTTAAATGACTCAAAAAAATTAACCGCCGCCAAGCGTGAACTCCTGGCCGGGCAGATAAAAAAGACAGCCCTGGCCTGGTCGGTCGGCGTTTCTTCGGTGGCGGAAATCTTTAACGAAAACATTCACCGGGCGGGCCTGATGGCCATGCTCAGGGCAGTCCTAGGACTTGATCTCAAACCTGTTCACGTACTGGTGGACGGATTTAAAATCAACCTGCTGGAATGTCCCCAGACACCTATAATTGAAGGAGACGGCTTGAGCGCATCCATTGCCGCCGCTTCAATCATTGCTAAAGTAACCAGGGACCGCCTGATGGACTCTTATCACGAGCTTTATCCTCAGTATGGCTTTATCCGTCATAAAGGTTATGGTACCCCTGAACACCTCGCCGCCCTCGCCAGATTTGGCCCATGTCCGATCCACCGGGCAGGATACCGGCCTGTACAGGAGTGTTTGCGCCTTGACCATACGTAGAAAGCAGTTGGGTCAAAAAGGAGAAGAGGCTGCCTGCCAATACCTGAAAAATAACGGTTACCGCATCCTGTGCAGGAATTACAGCTGCAGTATCGGCGAAATCGATATAGTGGCGCAGGAGGGCGAATACCTGGTTTTTATTGAGGTGCGCTCAAAGAGCAGCACCGGATTCGGCCTGGCCAAGGAGAGTATAACCAGTCGCAAGCAGTTCAGGCTGAGGCAGTTGGCCTGGTGTTTTCTTAAGAGCGAAGGGAGAACCGGCAGCGATTGCCGGTTTGATGTAATAGCAATAGAATTCGACGGTGAGAATAAGATTAAACGGCTGGAACATATTGAGAACGCGTTTTAATCTCAGGTTAAGGGTAACCCTTTTTATAGTTAGGGAGACTATGTGTGAAAATAATTGATCTCTTTTTTCTACCCTCGCGCAATATAGCCCTTACTATCCCGCTTGTATTGACGGTGGGGTTCATTGCCGGGCTGTTTTGGGATACCGGTGTACTGAAAGACTATTTGCTGACCGCCACTATGTTTATGATCTATCCCACCATGATCGGATTTAAAATAAAGGAAATAGTGGATTTAAGCAATACCAGGCTGCTGCTCACCGCGTCGGTGATAAATTTCATTTTAGTTCCTGCCCTGGCTTACATTTTGGGCGTACTCTTTTTACTCGGTCACCCGCAGCTTTTTGCCGGACTGGCCATTGCTTCCCTGCTGCCCACGTCCAACATGACTATAGCGTTCACTCACTTTGGCCGGGGAAATGTGCCCGCCGCCGTCAAGCTCACAGTATTAAGCCTTATTGCCGGCTCACTGCTGGCGCCCTGGTATCTGCTGGTAATGGTCGGCGGTCATATCCATATAGATGTTTTAGCTGTGCTGAAGATCATCTCCATGGTGGTATTCCTGCCGCTGTGCCTGGGGGTCTTTACTTATCATCTTTTGTTGAAAAAATACTCTCAGGAGCAATTTGAGAAACTGGTTAAACCCTGGCTGCCGGCGGTTACCGCCTGGGGGATGGTTTACGTGATTTTCACCGGCATCAGCACCAATGCCCGCTCTATTGTTTCACAACCGGGTCTGCTGCTTTCCTCTTTACTGGTCTGGGTGGTTTTTTACTTTGTTAACTATTTTATATCGATTAAGACCGGACGCTTTTTTTTCAACAGGAAAGATGCTGTTACCCTGGTTTTTGGTACCGTTCTGCGCAACCTGGCGATTTCTATCGGGCTGGCAGCTACGGCCTTCGGTGTTACCGCCGCTTTTATGGTTTCGCTTGCCTTTTTATTTCAAGGACAGTCTGCCGCCTGGTTTATCAGGATCAATGATAAGTATAAGATTCTACCGGAAACCGGAAGCAACATGCTGAAAACAAAACAGGCAAAATAAGCGGCTTAATACTGTGATAATAAAACCGTAAGAATTACAAATTATTCATGGGTTGATAGTATTTAAAACTGTTTTGACAATAGACTCTTGATCACTTAAATTATTGACAAAATCAAGGCTGTTAACATCAATGGTCAGAAGGGGGGACAACCTATAATTTTTATAGTAACCGCTGTATTCATCATGCAGTGCTCTCCAGTAACTATCTGAAACCTGGATTTCATCGGGCCTGCCCCTTTTTTTAATTCTCCGTATGGCCTCTTCAGCCGATACACTGAGATAGATTACGATGGAAGGGGGTTCTAGTGATTCTATTAAATTGTTGAAAAGTGATTTATATACAAAGTATTCTTCAGGTTTAAAATCTCCGGATTTATAATAAAAGGACGCAAAAATAGGATCGGAGTAAATAGATCTGTCCATAACCACATTACCGAGCTTAAGCGCTTCTTTATATTGAATAAATCTATTATTAAGAAAACTGATCTGCATGGGAAAACACCACTCTTTCCCCGCAGTAAAGAATTTACCCAACAGGTCGTTTTCATCCCTGAATATTTCTTCATACGGTATCAAATTAAATGACTGAGCAACAATTTTTAATAATGAAGTTTTCCCAACTCCGGTCATGCCGTCAATCACTACTGTCAATTTAGACAAGCCTTGATCACCCCAGATTAGAAAGATATGGTCCTTATTCAACAATGCAGTTGTTATTCCTTTTTTCTATATATACATAGCATAAAAAATAGCTGGTTACTTTGTTTTTTTTACAGCATGTTAAAAAATGCCACCTTGCTCTTAAGCACTTTGTGCGTTCCCAAACACAAGTACTTAAAGGCTTGGTGGCAAATTGAAAAAGAATAATCATGGTGTCATAAATATTACATTATTGTTAATTGCAGGAGTGAGTATGTGCAAAAAAACCTCGGCTCTTTACAAGCCGAGAGAAAAATTAGTGTCTATATAATAATAGTTTATTCTCTTAATATTTTCAATAGGCAATTATTAGCAGGATAAACTATGTTGAAGAGCTAAAACTAATATTCAGAATATGATAAAAAAAATAAATTACCAAATTAAATACCATCTTGCAGGATATTGAGCAATTTAGTCAAAATTAGTTATATCTGTAAAAATTGCAGTGCCAATAGTTGGTGAGGGTGATAGCAAATAAAACATTTATATAACCAGATGTATATAACAGGAGGCGCTTAAAATGCGGATATATGAGATAAAAGAGGATTTTTTACTGGAAGGGAAAGAGCATAATCGTCCAGGAACTTCTCTGGCGCCGCAAGGTCTGACAGTACATGAAACTGCTACCCCGGGTGCGACAAGTGCTAATGAAAGCGCCTATTTCCATAATGCCTACAGAGGTGCTTCCGCGCACTTTTTCGTCGATAATAATACCATTATTCAGTTAATACCTGAAAATGAGGTTGCCTGGCATGCCGGTCCGACAGCAAACCATAAATTTTTATCTGTGGAGTTGTGTCATTTTGATGACACTGAAAGATTTATTGAAGTGTGGGAGCGAGGAGTATGGTTAGCAGCAGCACTTTGTCTTAAATATAACTGGGATCCACTGAATATTAATCAGTTAAACAGTCACGCCTGGGTAAGTGAAGAATGGACAGAAACGGATCATACAGATCCCATCGGATATTTTCAACACCATGACAAGACATGGGAAGACTTTATTGACGATGTTTGCAAAATCGTGCAGGAGGCAAAAAGGAGTATGGCCAGACTTATTGAGAAAGAATCCTGGAAAATCGAAAAAGGAATTGAAGCTATAAAGAACCTGTCATTGCGTGGTATCTTAAAAGATCCGGAACAGCACATAGAAAAATTAAAAGAAATAGATGAAAAATCTTTAGAATGGGTGTTGTTTGTCGGGCTCGATAGGATAGCAGAAAAAGCGGGCATTAAAATTTTATAATTCTAATTCAATAACTCTAAGGAGGCCCTTCCTATTTGCCGTATCGCCGGGTAGGCAGATAAATCATCTACCAGTTTAAACATAGCCCGGTCTTTTTGTTTTGCCTCGACCATTACATCGATATTGGCAACAAATGCACGTGCCGACTCAAGAAAAGGATATAAATCATCAGGATTGATAAAATCATGGTGGCTCCGGAAGTCGGAAACGCTTTTGGGGCTGGATATATGTATTTTAGGCGGCAGTCCTGTCAACGCCCATGTTTTGAATATCTCCGGCATTAATTCAATAATACTCTCACCTTTGTTATTGCATTTGTAATGGTGGAGATCAAGCACCATTGGCAAAGCCAGGTCTCTGCAAATATTGAGAACCTCCTGCGCAGTGTATGTTTTATCATCGTTTTCCAGGGTCAATCTGCCTGCGACACGCTCCGGCACCCTGCGCCAGTTTTTTTTAAACCTCTCTATTGACCCCTCCCGGTCATTATAACAACCGCCGACATGAGTTACCAGCCTGGCCCTTTCATCCAGTGCCATTGCTTCAAGCAAGGAGCTGTGGTATTCATAATCCCTTACAGATGACAGCAGAACCTCTTCCCTAGGCGAATTAATTAAAGTGTAGTGATCGGGGTGAAAGCCTACCCTCATCTTATTTTCCCTGATAAAGGCGCCGATCAGCCGCAGGCGGTCCTTCAGGTCGTCCATATAGTCCCAGTCCACAAGGGCGGGGTGGGTGGCCAGCGGCAGTAGTTTTGACGAAAAGCGGAAAACCATCACACTGTGTGCCTTATTATGCCGCAGCAGCCGCAGCGTGTTGTCAAGGTTTTCCCTGGCGGTGCGCCTTACTTTGTTTAAGGCTGCGGCGGGATCTCTGGCAGCCAGTTGGGTGTAGCTTTTTAAGGTTACAGTCTTAGAAGGCGATGCATTTTCAAGCATAACTGACATGGCCACATAGCCGAATCTTATATTCATATGAATCACCCGGTTTCGTTTTTCATAAAGCCGTTGATCTTAAACTTCCCAGGAGCAGTACTTTTATAAATCTGGACTACAGTGTTGTATGTTAATCCCTTTTTTTTAGGCGTAACAGAAAGAAAGTGTGCGGGAATTCCGCACACCTTCTTTTTGAATGGTGTTCTGGTATTTTTAATGGCTGGGGCGGCTGGATTCGAACCAACGATGCCGGAGTCAGAGTCCGGTGCCTTACCGCTTGGCGACGCCCCAGTGAGTACCTTAAACAGTTTAACACAACTCAGCAAACCATATCAAGGGGCAAACGGGGGGCAAACGGGGACGGTTCTTGACTTGCCTGGTAATATCAGTAAAATAGGCGATTATTACTATGACATAGCGATTCAGCGCGCCATATCGAACTGAGCAGGTCCGCTTGCGCTGAACATGCAAAAGCTACCAATGCGGGCAGGAGTTTGGCCATGGTTAGTAAATCAAGTTTATTATAGGGGTTGTTCGGATCAATTAAAGCCCGCTCTGCAGGCCGCGCAAATAAAGCTTCCGTGTTGCGGATAAAATATTGATCGAGGGGAGGCCAGTCGGTGTGGACTATTTGGCCTCGATAGGAGCAGGACTTTTGAAAGGCAATAAAGAAGTCAATGACGGGCGGCAATCATGATTAAACCTTCAAAAGGAAAGGTGTAAAACATGAAAGAAGACAGCGGAATTAAACAAAGGCCAAAGAAAGGCCTGAGAGCTTTAGTCAGAAACGCCCTCGATGAGGCCATGGAGCGGGACCCAATTCAAAACATCAGAGAGACTTATGATGGAATTATCGATGACAAGGACGATCGCAGTGGAAATGAGGAGCTTTTCACGGTAAGCGTTATAGACGAGGAGGATCCCATCCAGCACATCAGAGAAACATATGAAAAGGAAATGGAACCTCCCGGCAGCGCCAGGGGCAGTGCCCAGTACAAAGACCCTTTTCAGAGTGTTAGAAATTCTTATCAGCAAATGTTCGACGCTAAGTTTGCTGACAAGCCAGACAGTGAAAACAAGAGGCAAGAACAATGCAGCCGACCCTGGTGGAAAAAGTTTTTTTAGTGTTAAATTAAGCCATTATCCAGGGACCTGTACTGGATAGCCTCCGCCTTATTAAGACTTGAGGGAGTAATATAAAATTATTTTCCAAGTCTTTTCTGTACAGAAGAAGAATTGCCGGCTGCATTTGTCGTTAAAATTGTAAATAAGCTTTCCCAATCATCTATAGGGACGGTTAAATCAAAGCTACCATTATCTTCGGACCGGGTTATATATCCTTTAACATTAACCAAACAGTTAGGGTCTGTATTGCCTGTTATCCTTAATGTGTTACTTGAAGTTTGATTAAACTGCACAATATCTAATTTGGGCTTAACATAGTATTCTACTGTATAGCCTTTGTTGTAAATACTTTTTCCGTCATTTGAAACAACTTTAACATCAATAATATTATTTCCCGGTAGCAGACTAATCTCTGCAATAAAGTTGCCGTTGTTATCAGTATAAAACTGTTTCTCATTAATAATAATACTTCCTGGTATAGTTTTACCTGTTAGTTTTAGATTCTGTAGGTACGTCTCCTCGGGTATGTTTATAGATAACGGGATTGTTTGAGGTGAGGAGAAAACATTTGTATCGCTATGTGTTTCATTTTGAGTTGTATTTTGAGCTTCTTGAGGAACACCCTGATTGGTTTTATTGGAGGAACCTATTAATGGAATATTACAGCCTGTAAGTGAAAGAAGATAGATAGTAGATATTAGTTTGAAAGAGTTCAGAAATGAGACAGTGTAAAAAAAGGGTACACCAAAATA
>CAZJGV010000103.1:3164-11523 GCA_964545615.1 uncultured Pelotomaculum sp. | reverse complement strand
CGCGAGGCTGTACACTTCTTCAAGCTTTGACCTGAAAACTGGTACAAAAACAAGTTGAGCGATTCTTTCACCTGGCTTAATTATATATTCCTGTTGGCCCTGGTTAAAAACCGCTACAATAATTTCTCCTTTGTAGTCACTGTCAATGACTCCCACAGCGTTGGCCAGTGATATACCGTGTTTTGTAGCCAGTCCACTCCTGGGAAAAACGAGCCCGGCTATATGGCTGTAAGGTATTTCTATAGCCAGACCGGTGGGCACCTTCATTCTGGTTCCCGGTAGCACCACCAGTGGGGCATCAAGGCACGCCGGAAGATCCAGGCCTGCGGAACCCTCAGTAGCATAACGTGGCATAGGAAATTGCTTGCCGAATTTTTCTGATACTCTCTTCACTTTAATATTTATCGTAAAATCCATAAGTTTTCACCCAACTGTAAAAAATATCTTTATATATTTTGCAAATCACTCAGCACACTTTCAAAACTGCCGCAATTCTCCCAGGGTCCAATTGTTGCCAGAGTAAAACATTCCGGGCTCAACCTCTCTTTAGCTAATTCCTGTATTTGGGCAACCGTTACCCTGTTGACTTTTTTGACTATATCCTCAGGCGACACCACTTTACCCAGGTAAAGCTGTGATTTTCCAAGCCTGCTCATTCTTGTGTTCACATTCTCAAGGCTCAGCAGAAGGCCTCCTTTTAATTGTTCCTTGGCCCTGTACAGTTCTTCCTCTTTTACGCCGCTTTGCCTGATATCCTTCACCTGTTTGAAAATAAGAGATAGCGCCTGAACAACATTTTGCTTGCTGAGGCCGGCGTATATGCCAAAAAGTCCTGTATCATGGTATGAGCTGTGGAATGAATAAACGGAATAAACCAAGCCCCTTTGTTCCCTTATCTCCTGAAACAGCCTGGAACTGAGCCCTCCGCCTAGTATAGTGTTCAGTACCTGCATCACATATATATTTTCGTGATCCAGACGCAAGCCCGGCGCGCCAACACAAAGGTGGACTTGTTCAGTGTCTTTGCTGCGGCAAATTACATCCCGCTTTGGTACAGGGGCAATCATCGACCTTGCCGAACTGGTGCCTTCACTTTTTTCAAATACAGAATATATTTTTTTTATGACCACTTCGTGGTCTATATTCCCGGCTACGGCAATAATCAATTTATCCGGGATGTAATGTGTTTTATAATATTCAATCAGCTTTTCCCTGGAAAGACTGGAGATCACGTCAGCCGTGCCGATAATAGGCTGGCCCAGAGCGTGACCGCTCCAAATTGAACTGGCAAAAATATCATGTACAAGTTCATCTGGAGTATCTTCATACATCTTTATTTCCTCGATAATGACATTTCTTTCCCTGTCAATATCCTGGAGATCAAATTTAGAGTTAATGAACATATCACTGAGCAGGTCTAACGCTAAATCAAAATGTTCGTCCAGAACCCTGGCGTAATAGCAGGTAAACTCCTTGGTGGTAAATGCGTTTAACTGTCCGCCCACAGCGTCTAATTCCTCGGCGATATCCTTGGCGGTTCGCTGTCTGGTCCCTTTAAACAGCATGTGTTCAATAAAATGTGAAGCACCATTTATTTCCGGCACTTCATAGCGGGAACCTGTGTCCACAAAAAAACCTACTGAAACCGAACGAACGTGCGGTATATGCTCGGTAAGAATTTGAATTTTGTTGTCAAGGGTAACCAATTTAAACATTTTACAGGTAACCTCCTTAAAGTGCAGTACTCCAAATTATTCGTTAAAATTTAGTATTATCCTTTATCCTTTAAAATTTCTCTCGAAAAATAGCTTATATGACGGCAGTTTTTTAATGTCCCTGTCAGCAAACAGATTTACACTCCCGGCTAAAGACCCGTTAATCATAATATTAACCTGTCCAACCTGTTCATATTTACAGACAGGCGCAATCAGATCCTTCTCCATATAAAGTTTCTTCTCCAACCGCACTTGACTCCCTTTGGGGAGGGTCAGTTCAACAGGTGACTGCGCAACCGCTTCAATGTATTGTTCAGTACCCTCCTTAACAATGATAGATCCAAAAATTTCTCCCTCTTTAACAACTTCTTTTTGAGCAAAACAGTTAAAGCCGTAACCCAGCAGTTTAATAGAATCTCCCCAGCGGCTGTCGCTATGAAATACAACGCTTATCAACTGCCTCCCGTTCCTGGTGGCAGAAGCCACAAGACAGTTGCCTGCCTCCTGTGTGGTGCCGGTTTTCACGCCGTCCGTCCAGTCATAACTCCATAAAAGGCGGTTGGTATTGTTTAAATAACGTGTACTATCCCCGCTTCCGATCATTCTGCTTTTTGTACTCACTATGTTTTGGAAAACAGGATTAGTTAAAGCGTATTGCGTAATCAATGCCAGATCCTTGGCAGTAGTATAATGCCCGGCCGCGGGCAGGCCGTTGGTATTTTTGAAACTGGTGTTTTGGGCGCCGATTATTCTAGCTTTTTGATTCATTATGAGAACAAAATTTGACTCAGTTCCAGCCAGGTGCTCAGCAATAGCCACACAGGCGTCATTGCCCGACTCGAGCATTGCTCCAAAAATCAGCTCTTCAAGAGTAAACTTTTCTCCAGCACGTAGATCAAGACTGGCCTCCCCAACAGAAGCCGCCTCAGGGCTGACTGTAACGACCTGACTTAAGTCACCGCCTTCAAGGGCCAAAAGGGCTGTCATAATTTTGGTTGTACTGGCCGGCGGCCTCTTCTGCCCCGCATTTTTGTCAAAAAGCACCTGTCCGGTACTGGCCTCCAATAATACTGCAGCCTCAGCTGTTAAAACCAGAGGGCCGGAGCAGACTGATTCTGACGCCCAGACTGCGGGCTTGTACGGCAGGAGAATGGAAATGACAAGAAAAAGAAGCAAACAAACTCTTTTTACTGAAACCATATTCATAGTTGGAACACTCCTTTTCCAACTACAAGGTTTCCCATTTCTGCCGCCAAATATTTAATGAAACATGAGAAGACAGAATTCAGAATAATCCAATGCAGTCAAAGACTCCTGTATTCTGGCTTCTGTATTCTATTTCAACTTCCTGTTTTATTGTTTTCTTCTTCAAGTCCGTTTATAAGGGTGGACACTTTTACCAGTTCATAACCCTGCTTTTTTAGTTCCTTAATAATCTGCGGCAAGGCATGAACGGTCGGGGCGGTAGGATGCATCAGCACTATAGCCCCGTTGTGCGCCTTATCAGCCACTCTTCTTACTATTACCGGGGGGTCCGGCCGCTGCCAGTCAATAGTGTCAATACTCCAGAAGATGGTGGTATATCCCGCTTCTTCAGCTGCTCTAAATATTACGTCTACCTTTTCCCCGTAAGGCGGCGCAAAAAGGTTAGTTTTTATACCGGTCGCGTTATAAATAGATATTTCCGCTTTTTTAATTTCTGTAATATTGGCCGCCTTAGATAATCTCTCCTGGTGCAGGTGGGCATACCCATGATTGCCCACCTCATGGTTAGCGGCAATTTGCCCGGCTAACTCCGGGAAATCATCCACCCACTGGCCGCCTAAAAAAAAAGTAGCTGTCACATTATGCTCTTTCAAACACTCTGTGATTGTGGGGATAAATTCCTCTCCCCAAACCACATTGAAAGTAAGAGAAATATTTTTCTCCTTGTCGCTCCCCTGGTAAACAGGCGCTAAAGCAGCTTTTCCCTGCGTCTCCCGAATATTTATGAAAATGCCGGATATGACTAAAAAGGCAGTGAAAAAAAGAACGGCGCAGTAGATTTTTCTCTTTGGCAAAAATACGGTTATCATTATAAAACCTCTTTTGCTTGAATATAAGAATAAAATGATTATATCGTTAGCTGACAAAAACAAAAGTTATAATCATTTAAGAATAACTATGCGTTCAGCAGTTATTATATTTTAAAAAATAAAAAAACCTCTGGCAGGAGGTTTTTTATTTTGAGATATGTTTTTTCTAGCTTCGCGCAAAATCCCTGCGCTTGGGGGGACGCGGCCGATCCTCTCTTGGTGCTTGTCCTTCAGGGGGAGGTGCGACATCCTTCTTGGAAAGTTTCAGGCGGCCCTGATTATCATAACCGATAACCTTGACCAGAATCATATCGCCTTCCTTGACAACATCTTCAACTTTATTCACCCGGTGGTGCTCAAGCTGGGAAATATGCACCAGACCTTCTTTGCCCTGTAGTCCAAGTACGCCAGGGATAACTTCCACAAAACAGCCAAAATCTGTAACCCTGGTTACTTTGCCGTTGTATATTTCTCCGGTCTGTACTTCTTTGGTTAGAATCTCTATAATCTGCAGCGCTTGTTTCCCTTTTTCCTGATCCACCGCGGCTATAAACACTCTGCCGTCATCTTCTATGTCAATATCGGCGCCTGTTTCTTCCACTATTTTCTTGATGATCTTGCCGCCCGGACCTATGACATCCCTGATTTTATCAGGATCAATGGTAGTATGGATAATTCTTGGAGCGTTAGGTGACAGCTCCGGCCTTGGAGCGGGGATTACATCAAGCATTTTACCGAGAATATGCATTCTTCCCTCATGGGCCTGGGCCAGCGCCTGCTCAAAGACCTCCCTGGTAATACCGGCGATCTTTATATCCATTTGGAGGGCGGTAATGCCTTTGGCTGTCCCGGCAACCTTGAAATCCATGTCTCCGAGATGATCCTCATAACCTTGAATATCGGTTAATACCGTAAGCTTTTCATCTTCTGATATTAACCCCATTGCAACTCCGGATACCGGTGCGCTCACAGGAACACCAGCGTCCATTAAAGCCAGGCAACTCCCGCATACGCTTCCCATCGAGGTAGATCCGTTAGACTCCAGCGCCTCTGAAACAATCCGGATAGTGTAGGGGAATTCTTCCTCCGGCGGTATCACCGGTGACAGCGCCCTTTCAGCCAGTGCGCCGTGACCAATCTCACGCCGTCCCGCTGACCGCATCGGCCTGGTTTCACCGACGCTAAAGGGAGGAAAATTGTAATGGTGCATAAAACGCTTGGAGTCCTCCACACCCAGTCCATCCAGTATCTGCCCCTCAGAAATTGTACCCAGGGTTACCACCGAGAGAATTTGGGTTTGCCCCCGGGTAAAAAGGCCAGAGCCATGCGGGCGCGGCAACATACCCACTTCTACCGAAATGGGACGTACTTCTTTCAGCGAGCGACCGTCTATACGCAGTCCCTCTACCACGATCATGCGTCTTACCAGCTTCTTTTCCACCGACTCAACTGTTTTCTTAATAAATCCTTCTTGATCAGGGTTTTCTTCAGCATACCGCTGCACCAGATCAGTCTTTATATCTTCCAGGTAAGACTCTCTCTGCTTTTTTGACATCTTTACACTAACACAATGGTGCAGCGCCACGTCAAGTATTTCTGTGGCTACTTCGTTAAGCGCTTCCAGCAGTTCCTGGGGAGGCTCTGCAATTTCAAGAGTCATTTTATCTCTGGCCAACCCCATTGCCAGGGCTTCTTCCCGGTATTTTTCAATAAAATCCACAATCTCCGCAACCACACCGTGTCCATACTGGATAGCTTCCAGCATTATGCTTTCAGACACTTCTTTGGCGCCGGCTTCAACCATCATCACAGCATCTTTTGTTCCCGCAACCACCAGATGCATGTCACTCTTTTCGAGCTGTGACAAAACTGGGTTAACAACAAACTCTCCGTCCACACGGCCTACAATCACACCGCCTATTGGGTACTTAAGCGGTATATCCGAAATATGCAGGGCTGCGGAAGCGCCAACCATGGCTGCGATTTCCGGTGCATGGTCCTGGTCCACTGACATGACTGTGGCGATGACCTGAACCTCATTGCGCATCTCTTTTGGAAAAAGAGGACGGATTGGCCTGTCTATCAACCGGCAGGTAAGAACAGCTTTTTCACTGGGCCGGCCTTCCCTTTTAATAAAACCGCCAGGAATCTTGCCAACAGCGTAAAATCTTTCTTCATAGTCTACTGTTAAAGGGAAAAAGTCTATACCAGCCCTGATATAGCGTGCCATTGTCGCTGCTACCAGAACCACTGTCTCTCCATAACGAACTAAAACCGCCCCACCGGATTGCCTGGCCACCCTTCCTGTTTCAAGGATCATAGGACGACCGCCAACAATAATCTCTCTTTTTAAAACCTTATTTTCCAACATCTAAAGGCTATCCCCCTGTTAAAATTGGTAAAATTTAAAAACTTATAGTTATTCGTTGCTTTTTATATTATCTCCTTCTTTTGAGATAAAAAATACATTGTAATAGATAACAAAGAAGCGGGTGAAACCCGCTTTCTTTAATAGTACTATTTTCTCAATCCAAGTTTTTCAATTATAGCACGATACCTGTCAAAATGACGATCTCGTAAATAATTGAGCAGTGCCCTCCTTTGACCAACCATTTTCAGTAAACCACGGCGTGAATGGTGATCTCCCTTGTGAAGTTTCAGGTGCTCAGTAAGGGTGTTAATCCTCTCCGTTAATATGGCAACCTGAACTTCCGGGGAACCGGTATCATTCTCGTGAAGCTTGTGCTTGGAAATTACTTCCTGTTTCTGCTCTGTGGTCAAGGCCATGCCGCTCACCTCCTTTATTCAAAATCGCCACAGGCCAAGCAAACCGCTGGAGAACATGTTCCCTAGCCTGCAGTTCACCGGAAATTTATTTTCCGATAATAGTTATTACCAGGCGACCGCCTGGTATATCCTTGGCAACTATATCAAAGACCCGCCCGGACTTGGAAAAGAAACCGCGAAAACGTGTAGCTGTCGGTATCCGTCCAGGCAACCCACTGGCAGCGTTGACTATATCGGTTACCGTTATCTTTTCCTGCCTCAAGTCCCGCAAACGTTTCCGGGCATGCTCGGTGATTATTACCTTCATCAGGAGCTAATTCCTAATAGGCATGGATCTCATGCGCCCTTTCGTCATCATCCTGATTGAGGAAGGCATAAAGAGCATCCTGGAAGGCCGTCAACCTGACATTCTCAACATTCGACTCAACATAGATAGTCTCAAGCTCTTTCTTCAGTGATTGAAACTCTTCGCTAAGGCAGATAAAAGCGATTTGATTAAGCCACTTTTTGATCTCCTCTTCCGGCAAGTCGAACTTAGGAATACCCAATGTTAACGTCTCCTTTGTTATTATTCGGGACTGTTAACGCGTTAATTGTAGCATAATCCGGTATCAGTGTAAACGCTGCCTACAGAAAAATATATTGGCCTGCAGCCTCTTTTATTCCCTGACCTTTGACCATTCAGCCCTGACTTTGTGAATATCCCTCTCAATCTGTTTTACTAAATCTGATGGCGTGGCAAACCTCTTCTCTCCCCTGAGCCGGCTGGTAAAACTAATTTTTATTTTTTGCCCATAAAGGTCCTGGCAAAAATCCAGCAGGTGAACTTCAATGTTTCTTCTTTCCTCCTGGAAAGTGGGTTTGACACCTATATTGGCGACACCCAAATAGGTGTCTTGCTCAATATGAACCTTGGCCGAGTAAACCCCATTGGCGGGAACCAGGATATTATGATCGAGTTCCAAATTAGCGGTGGGGAAGCCAAGCGTTATCCCGCCGCGTTTTTTCCCGGCTACAACAAGTCCTTCTGCAAAAGGATAGTATCCCAAATATTTAGCGGCCTGGGATACCTCCCCTTTAACGAGAAGGTTCCTGATCAGGGTGCTGCTTACCGCTTGTCCTTCAACCATTACAGGCGGTATAATTTTCAGCTTATAACCATACTCAGAAGAGAGATCTTCCAGCAGGGCAGGGGTTCCACGTCCACGATGGCCAAATGTATAATTATAGCCTACTACCAGACCCATAACATTTAGTTCTTTAATCAAAATACTCTTTACAAAATTTTCAGGAGACAGAGACGCCAGTTTGAGGTCGAAAGGTACTTGCAGAAGTATCTGCACACCCAGCTTTGCTATAAAATTTTGTTTGGATTTCTGCGACAGGAGTTGGGGTGGGCAATTTTCCGGGGTTAACACCGCCAGAGGATGAGGGTGAAAAGTGAACACCGCCGGTGTGCCGTTTACCTCCTTGGCTAAATTAACCAGTTCAAAGATCAGTTTTTGATGACCTAAATGCACACCGTCAAAATTTCCAAGACCAATAACCAGATTTTTATGTTTGTATTTAAGATCATGCCACTGGCTAAATAACTGCATTAAAAAAAGACCCCCTAAATTACCTTGGCAATACGCAAACTGGCCTGAACAATACTCTCGGATCATAAGCGGTTTCTGCTACCGCCAGAAATCCTTCTGGTCCTACCAGGCGAACTTTGTCGCCTTCGGACAGAACTCCGGGCATTTGAGCCACTCCTGGTAAATACAGTTTACCTCCGGATAA
>CAZJGV010000103.1:0-3154 GCA_964545615.1 uncultured Pelotomaculum sp. | reverse complement strand
CCTCAGGTAGAAAGGCCAGTGCTTTATCTATGGAAATTATTTTTTCAGTCAGATTTCCTGTCTGGTTTAAAACTTCAACTTCTTCCAGCATCAGTGAGTCGGAAATTTTGTTTTGACCTGCACGGGTCCTTACCAGGAAAGACATGTAAGCACCGCAACCCAAAAAAGAACCTATATCGGTACAAAGCGTCCGCACATAAGTACCCTTGGTACACGACAGATGCAACAGCGCCCTCGGATGGGGCGTACCCCAACCGTTCCCGCTGATGAATTCCAGAGAGTATATGCTGACAGTCCTTGCCGGACGTTCCACAACCAGCCCTTCCCTGGCTAATTGGTATAGTTTTTTACCATGGAGTTTTATTGCGGATGTCATCGGTGGTACTTGTTTTATACTGCCCGTAAACAATGGTAGAATAGCTAACAACGAGTCTTTATCTAAATGCGAAGCGTCTGTTTCACTGGTGATTTCACCGAAGGCGTCACCAGAGTCAGTGGCTTGCCCAAACACCATTTCAACCCGGTATTCTTTGTCCGCATCGATCAGAAAACCCGCCAGCCTGGTCGACGAACCTAGACAAACAACCAGTACACCAGCGGCGCCGGGATCCAGCGTCCCGGTATGGCCAGCCTTTTTTACTCCCAGGGTCCGGCGAATAAAATTCACAACATCATGCGAAGTCATACCGGGAGGTTTTAATATATTAATAAATCCATTCACAGATTAATTCCCCCGGCCGCTAAAATCGCCGCATCTACCACTTTGCCCTGAATCTCAGCCAAATTACCTCGTATTACACACCCCGCAGCACGCTGGTGACCACCCCCGTCAAACATCGCCGCCAGTCGGTTCGCGTCAACTATTCCTTTTGATCTGATACTTATCTTAAAATCGCCGTCCTCAGTTTCGCGAAATAGAATTCCTACTTGAACACCCCTGATCGATCTGGCATAATTAACCAGGCCTTCCGTATGCTCGTCCTCCGCTCCAGCGATGCTAAGTAGCTTGCGGGTAACAGTCATCCAGCACACTTTGCCGCACGGACTTAAAGATAGAGTGCTCAGGGTCAGGCCCAAAAGATCCAGCACCGCTCTCGGTTTTTCTTCATAGAGCTCTTGATTTATCCACGCCGCCGGAACACCTATCTCCAGCAGTTTTGCCACCCGGCGGTGAGTATTGGGCCGCATGTTTTCATATTGAAATGAGCCAGTATCTGTAACAATGGCCGTATAAAGACAAATGGCAGATTCGATGGGTATATCCACCTTCATTAAATCAAACAGGTCGAAAACTATTTCTCCCACGGCAGCTGCCGCTGGATCTATATATCTGTAAGTGCCAAATGACTTTGAACCGGTATGATGGTCCAGGTTAATAACCACCATACCGCTTGTCAGCAGTTCCTGATAGCCACTGCCAAGCCTTTCCGGCACCGAGCAATCCAGTACAACAAAAGTATCATATTCACCCGCCGGTGGCCCGCCTGCCACGTATCTGTCCACCCCAGGCAAAAAACCATATATTGCCGGCGCCCGGTCAGCACCGCCCATGGTTACCCTTTTGCCGAGCTTTTCCAGGACCAGTCCCAAGGCCAGCATAGAACCCAGGGAATCTCCATCTGGCATCACATGCCCGCAAATCAATACCTTATCCGCGTGATTTATGGCCTGGGCAATGTCCGCCAGATTATTCATCAGACAATCCACCTTTATCCTTTACCTCTTCCATCAGCGCGATTAACCTTGAGCCCTGGCTTATGGAATGGTCCAATTTAAAAGTAATCTCTGGTGTGTAACGGAGGCGGATTCTTTTCCCCAGTTCTCCCCGGATAAAACCCTGCGCTTTTTGCAGCGCTTCAATAGTAGCCTTTTGCTCTGTCGACTCGCCAAAAACACTGGCAAAAATATTGGCATATCGCAAATCTTTTGACACTTCAACTGCTGTAATGGTAACAAAACCTATCCTGGGATCTTTTAATTCTTCTCTTAGCAGTTCCGATATTTCTTTTTTTATTGCTTCTGCCAACCTTTCGGGGCGGAAAGACATGCCGAGCACCTCTAATCAGTCGTCGGTCGTCAGACGTCGGACGTCAGAAATTAAATACCTGAACTTTCATTAAATGTTAGGACAGCTGGCGTTTAACAGTTTCTATGTTAAAGGCTTCGATAATGTCGCCTTCCTGGATTTCGTTGAATTTTTCCAGAGCCAGGCCGCACTCGTACCCCTGTAATACCTCTTTAACATCATCTTTAAAGCGTTTTAGTGAATCAAGTTTGCCTTCGAATATAACAATGCCGTCACGTACCACTCTTACTCCGGCATCTCTCTCGATTTTTCCTTCTACCACATAACATCCGGCAATGGTGCCAATCCGTGAAGCCTTGAAAACCTTGCGTATTTCCGCCCGGCCCAGTGTCACCTCGCGGTATTCGGGATCCAACAGACCGCTCATGGCTGCCTTAACATCTTCTATGGCATCGTAAATGACCCGGTAAAGACGGACGTCAACCTTCTCATTTTCGGCTGCCTTTCTGGCGTTTACATCAGGCCGCACATTAAAGCCGATAATAATCGCATTAGACGCGGATGCAAACATAACATCTGTCTCACTTATTGCTCCTACACCGCCGTGAATTATGTCAACTTTTACTTCGCCAGTATTTAATCTTTCAAGAGCCTGACGCAGAGCTTCAACCGATCCCTGAACATCAGCCTTGACGATAATCCCCAGTTCCTTAATCTGACCCTCTTGAATATGTTTAAACAGGTCTTCTAATGATACCCGTGTGGTATTCTTTAATTCTTCCTCACGTTTTCTGGTCTGCCTTCTAGAGGCAATACTTCTGGCCAGTTTTTCGTCTTCCGTGACGATAAATATATTCCCCGCATGGGGCACCTCGGAAAAACCGAGCACTTCAACTGGAGTAGACGGACCCGCTTTTTTTATCCGGCGGCCTTTGTCATCCATCATAGCTCTTACCCGACCGTAGGCCGGCCCTGCTATGATGGTATCCCCGATATTAAGCGTGCCGTTTTGTACAAGTACGGTTGCCACAGGACCACGCCCTTTGTCAAGTTCAGCTTCAATAACCGTTCCTCTTGCCGCGCGGCCTGGATTTGCTTTCAACTCACCAATTTCGCCTACCAGTAAAA
>CAZJGV010000102.1:0-11574 GCA_964545615.1 uncultured Pelotomaculum sp. | reverse complement strand
TGCATCTTTGAACCAGCCGGCGCCTAATGGGGTGTGCTTCAATAAGCCCGGAGATATGATCAAATTCTATGTCGTTGACGAATTAACCGGGCAGTTGAACTTAAACAGATGACTTAAGCTATAAAATTGGCTATAGGTTTTAGTACGAAACTGAAACAAAGCACATAAAAAGGCGGTGTATTAAATTCATGAGGATAGCTAATCTCAAAAAGTATATAAGCAGTATAGTCATGCTCATGTTTTTGCTGAGCTTGTTTATGGTACAGGTGTCCATAGCGTTGCAGCCGGAGAATGTTAATCTATCGCAAAATAATGGCGCTGGGTTAGATACGCTCACTCCTTCTGATGCCGGACTGGTGATAGGCGGAAGCGGAATAACCGAAGGAGTGGGATTGCTTGGCAATTTTATATACCTGAACCAGGACCAGGTTGACGACATTAAGGCGAATAAAAGCGTAGATGGTTTTGGCCTTGGCGATTCGTGGATGGGTCCGACGCTTTACTCATCCTATCATAACCATGGGACGCCTGAATATGTATACACGCTGGCGGAAGGAATCAATCTAAAGGCGGCATTGACAGCCCTGGGGGTAGATGTAACAAGCACTCCGGTTGCTCTTGAAGCGACAGCCCTCGCCCCTGACTTTTACTCAAAAATAGTGGAGGATGCTTTTGGAAAAGAAGCGAGCCGCAATTACATTGCTCCGGATGGTACGGTAGGGGCAGTTGTCGATCCGATATTGATTTTTTATGATAATCAGGTTGAAACTTCAGATCCCGGCGCCGATACTATAGTTCCAACCACAACTGCGGCCATAACAGATCCAAACGCTTTGTTTGCTTATGGACAAAAGGAAGCTACGGAATCATCAAACTGCAACTTTGTAAAAAACACTGTCAAAATCAGAGCGGGTCTGGATGCCCCGGCGTTTACCATTACCCAGGACAGTACAACAAAATCCATCTCTTTATCGGATATAGCCTTATTGGGTATTTACGAAACTTCGTACTCCTGGGATAACAGCGGTACTCAGGTTACGCAAAGTGTCAAAGGCGTTCCTTTAAGCGCCTTGTTGGCAAAACTGGGCATTGCTGTTCCCGGCGACAAGGGTTTGGTGGTTAACGTCAATAACGGCAGCGGGACTGTCGCTTCCAGCCGCACCATCGGTTACAACGAAATAGGTCAATGCTTTGTAGCGTTTGACGCTTTTGAAAACAGCCAGCGCGTAGCGGGTTGCAGCACACCCCTCAGGATATATGGCCCCGGGGAAACGCAGGAAAGGGTATTAATTGAAAATGTTGTGGGCGCTTCTGTCGGCGAAGTAAGCCAGGGGTCCGGCGGCGGCAAAGAGCCGGGAGGGGATATCAGCAATTCCGTATTTTATATCGCGGTGAAAGATACCGCTTCCGGCGGGATCCAGTATTATTATTACACAAAAGCGGAATTAGAGGCTTACGAAACACAGGAAGATTATACGTATAATGACCACAGCGTGATAAAAACGGTTACCTGCAAAGGAGCTTTATTGAGTGACCTGTTGGATAACCTGCAAGGCGCCGCAATCACGGATGATATGATTGTCCAGTACGCCGAGGAGGACGGTTATCACGCGGACGCCGCGGCAGCACTAATCAACTCAAATTACAAGGATACGGTAGAAAGCCTGACCAAACAGACCCTGAGCGGCGGAGGAAGCACCAAAGATCCGCTGCGCCCCACCGTCGCGTATGAAATTCATGAAGAGTACGCAAACCCCGATCAGTACAACGTGAACGACCCCGCAGGAGTATTTAAAGACGCCGATAACAACTCGGGCTATCTAAGAGTATACAGAGATACCGGCGACGCCAATTCCACGGTAATGAAATACATGATGGGCGTTGTGATCAGCGCGGAAGGTTCGCTGTTATCCGGCAACAACGGCTACGTTGTAGTTTCTGTCAGCGATAAGAACCCGGCGATAAAAGTGAGAAACGATATAACAATTAAAGGTCTGGTTCCCGGCATGCAGTATGCGGTAAAAGCACCGCTGGTCACCAACGCGAACCTGGCGGTCGGCCAGACCAGCCCGGTGCTGATCACCGTGGGCAGCGGGGCGCCGGCGGAGCAGGCGATAACTTTCGCCTACACCGAGGACACGTATTTTTATGTGGAAAACACCATAACAGATGTGACAACAAATTACACCTATACGGATTTAATAGCAACGCATGAACAGACGCCTGAGGCCGGTACCGCGCCGTACGGGTATGCCAAGCCGATGTATTACAGATACAACGGAGTATGGCTGAGCGATCTGGTCAGCGGCCTGAACGGTGATGTCTCCATTAAGCTTGTGGCCAAGGATGGGACCAAGGTTGATATAACGGAAGATATTGCTCAGTATTTTGCCGCCTATAACAATACCCAGTCCAAGACAAGCACCAATATACCGGAAGGTAAAAGGGTAACAGTCACCTACGATGACGCCAAAGTGATTATTCCCGGCACCGGTGTAAATATAACCGGAGCCGGCGCAACTGACTACACCCCTGAAGGTAAGGACGTCGACGTTTTGATGGCCGCGGCGGAAGGCTTGGAAATAACGTCGCAGCAGTCGGGCATAGGCAAGTACACGGTTGTGCCTGTGGAGGATGAGTCGGTTTATGAAGTAGGCGCGACAACCGACGGGATCAAAACCATGACCGTCAAAACCGGTATTACAGGCCTGAAATATTTTGGGACGCAGATAACACCGGTTGTCGAGCATGAGGGGCAGGAAGCAGTGCTCTTTGTCCATCTGCGCAACGGCGTTCAGTTGAGCCTCAACGTCACCAAAGCGGAATTTGACATTGTGGATAACGCCCAGGCCGGCTTCAACGTCGAGCCCGGGGATATGGTCAAAGTTTACATTGTGGATGGTTTAACGAACGCTGTGGACTTTAATCCGACCCTGTTGCAGTAGGCGATTAAGGATACATCAAAATTAATAAAGGAGAAAAGGCATGATGATGAAGCAATTAGTCTACAAAAACAAGGCCGGAAGCTTCTTGATCTATCTCTTTGTATTGGCGGTATTTTCCGGCCTGCTCTGGTCGCTTTTACCCGGTCCCGCCGGCGCCACCAACACGGTGGGCAGCAAAACCAGCACGCTTACAGTCACGGTTAATGACAATGGAACTGTAACCACTGCGGCTACCTTGTCCATTGGTGATTTGCAAAGCATGAACCAGGTAAGATGCACCTACAGCTCGGTAGACAACGGCGCCGAGGTGCTGTACTATGCCACCGAAGGAGTATTGCTAACCGACATTCTGGCCGGTGCCAATATCGACCTCAACAACATATCCAAGTTTATCTTTACCGCCACTGACAGCTATACCAGGACACTTACCATGGATTATCTGCTGGATACGCCGCAGTATTATTATCCGGAGATAGCCAACAATTTTTCTACCCAGGGGGCCGTCCTGGTCCAACCGATGCTGGCGTTAAAGTCCATGGAGTTTGAGGATAAGAACCAGTTAGATTTTAGCCTGATCGATGACTACTACTCAGCCAGGCTGTTTTTCGGTCAGACTGAACAGGATCTGGTCAGCAACAAAAATTTTGTTAAGTGGACAAATCATATCGAAGTGTTTACGAAACCGGTCAGCGCGCAACCGCCGGCTTTGAGCGCCGACATGGTAAACAACAGTGCGGGCCAGCCCGTAACCTTTACCTTTACAGATGATCCGGCCTGGCGCGCCGCTATCAGCGATGTGACCGTTGACGGGAATTCCGTCCCAGGTAAATATACCGTTGACGCCGGGACCATCACCATTGACGGCAGCGTATTTGGCAGTGAAAAAGACTATGCCGTTGTGGTCAAAGCCGAAGGGTACCTGGACGCCGCCGTAACGCAGCATAAAGGTCCCTGGCCGGCGATTTTTACCTTGGACGGGGCAGCTGTGGCGACGTCTTCATTTACAGCTGCTGAGCTAAGAGCGATGCCTGTAACGACAGTACAGTTCGGGGCGGAAACCTGCACAGGGGTAGCGATAAAAGATATATTGGCAGCTTTAAATATAACTGAAAGCTCCTGGCAGGCGCAGATTAACGTGACGGATGCGGCCACCTATCATATTGACCCGGTAACTGTAGCTGAACTGTTGGACCCGGCTAATAAATATCTGCTTACTTATGATATCGATGGGCAGCCCATCACCATCGGGCCCGGCAATGAAACCACCCTGCGCGTCTACTGGGGTATTGGCATTGTTTACAAGAATATCACCGGGATTACCGTAAGCGCCACGCCGGCTGAGGACAGAGTTACCCTGGAGCTGAGCAAGTACACCGCCCAGCCGGCCGACAGCGTAACCGCGTCAGGCAAAGCCGACGCGGGCGCATGGGTCTCCCTTAAAGTGGTTGACAGCGCCCAAAACATCATTATCTTTGACGCCGTAAAACCGGACGCCCAGGGCCACTACAGCTGCGCCTTTAAACTGCCGGATACCGCCGCAGGGACCTTGACGGTAGTGGCTGGATACGGCGGCAACGTCGCCAACAAGACAATTACCATAGGCGCCACGCCAGTAGAAGATACCGCCGCGCCCAGTTGGAGCGACGGCAGTCTGACAGCCTCCGGTGTGGGACGGACTGGCTTGACACTGAACTGGAGCGGCGCGTCTGACAACGTTGCCGTGATCGGTTACAATGTTTACCAGGGCGCCACTCTGCTGACCGCCAGTCCGGTTAGCAGCCTCAGCTACAACGTCACCGGCCTGATCGCCGGCACAGAGTACACCTTTACCGTCCAGGCGGTGGACGAGGCCGGCAACGAGAGCTCCGACGGCCCCAGCGTCAACGTTACCACGACAAGTTCCGGCGGTGGCGGTGGCTCAAGCACCCCGCCAGCGGTTATCTCCACCACCGGGGAAGCCTCCGTAAGTCCGGAAGCCGGTGGAAAGATCAGCCTGGATGAAGATGTTTCAGTCAATATCCCAGCCGGCGCATTAAAAGGCACAACTGAAGTGGACATCACCATTCAAGAGGTGAGCGGCCCTCCACCCCCTTCTAGCTTTAAGCTGCTGGGCGTCGTTTACGAATTCAAAGTGGGCGGCGAGGCAGGCTACAGTTTCAATAAACCAGTCACCCTGACCTTTACCTTTGACCCTGCCTCCTTAACCGCCGGGGAGACGCCGTCTGTCTATTACTACGATGAAGCATCCGCCCAGTGGGTAAATTTAGGCGGTACCATTTCCGGCAACACCATCACGGTTAGTGTCAGCCACTTTACCAGGTTTACACTGCTGGCAAAGGAAGTGGCTCCTTCACCAGTTGCTGAACAGCTGTTTTCCGATGTCCCGTCTTCCTACTGGGCCGGCGATATCATTTTCAGGCTAAACAGCCTGGGCTATATCAGCGGTTATCCTGACGGCACTTTCAGACCCGATACCAGTATCACCCGCGCAGAGTTTGCCACAGTCCTGGTTAAAGCCTTTAAGCTGCCTGTCACGACCGGCAAAATTTTTGGCGATACCAACAACCACTGGGCTGTGAACTACATCGCCACCGCCTATGCCGCCGGCATCGCAACCGGATATAACGATGACAGCTTCGGTCCGGAGGACCTCATCACCCGCGAGCAGATGGCTGTGCTGATCGTTAAAGCCGCTAAAATTAAAGCGGCAACTACGGAAATTACTCTCACGGACAGCGACCAGACTTCCGCCTGGGCCAGAGACGCACTGGCTGCGGCGGCGCAAAGCGGGATTATGAAAGGATACCCGGACGGATCCTTTAATCCCAGGGGAAAAGCTACCAGAGCCGAGGCCGTGGCGGTTATCGCCAACGCCCTCAAATAATACAAGATTTGTTTAAAAAACATTTTTAAAAAAATGAACAGTGTAAACATATAATCTTTGAGGAACAGGGGGAAACCCCGTTTAGGATTCCCCCTTGTGTTGAAACGCATTAATGACCGGGTCCCGGTACTGAAGTTAGTTCTTAAAAGGGGAGGCTTAATGAATTGTTGGCAGTAGCGATTAATCATATGGGGGCTTACGATGAGGAAAGTTTTGTGTCTTATTTTATTAAGCTATTTGATGATTTTAAAGTAATCGAGCTCAGTTATTGTGAAGATTCAGAGGAAGAACGGTTGCAAGTTTGCCGGCCTGGGAAAGATACGGACCTGCTGAAAGAAATTCAACAAAATTCGGAACCACCCTGTACCATGCTGAAACTCAGCGGGCCTAGGGCCAAGCTGCAAAAAGCAGTGCGTTCCATGTTTTTTCCCGGCCAAAAACAGAAATATGAAAAAGTATTATTAATGGGAAGCGATATATTAGACGACTTTCCCTGGGCTATTCGTGTTATCGTGGTTCCGTTGCCTGTATTGGACCGGATCCGGGATATTGGATTAAATGTGGGGTTCACGGTTTCGCGTGATCTGGAAAGAAAAAAAAGCGTGGATTATATATTTGTATTAAAAACAGTTTATCCGGATATGCAAGTCTTTGAGGAAAAGTTCCAGGAAGAAATATCGAAGGACATAAAAAGGAGTTTTGAGGCTTTATTTGCCGACTATTTGGATAAAAGGAAGAGAATAAAAGAGAGCCTGGGAGAACAACAGCCGGGACAACTGGTAAGCTGTGTACAGGCTTGCGACTTGGCCTGTGAACTGGGAGTGAGCACTCACCTGGTCGGCAGTGTGTGTGATGAATTTGGCTATATGATAACTAACTGCAGTCTGGGCTGCTTTTAGCTGTTGAACAGATGCTGACCCAACTATTCTGCAATAAGGAAGCATAGCCTGGTGCCTAATATAACATGAATCTTTTACCATTAGCAAAGACAGTACGACAAAATCAATCTCCTTATCGGAGATTGCTCTGACAGGAATCTATCATACCGCATACTATTGGGAGAACAGCGGCGCTCAGGTTACCCAGAATGAATCTATTGAAAGGGGATAATAAATTGCAACCAAAGCAATTAGAGATTAGACCTGTGACTAATAGGGCCGTAACATGTCTAACCATGTTGGCTGTGTTCTTCAGTATTCTCTGGATGGCCCTGCCGGGGACGGCAAGTGCCGAGGGAACACCGGCGACATCACTTGAGGTTAAGCTTAATAATACAACAGCGGCAACCTACTCGATCAGTGACCTGCAGAATATGACCCAGGTAACCCAGGGTTACTCTTCGTTCGACAGCATGCCGGCGCCATGTATGACGGCTGCGCAGGGGGTCAGGGTAAGTAATATCCTGACGGAGGCCGGGATTGATGTCAATTCCGTGCAATATCTTACATTTAAGTCAACCGATGGTTATGCCGCCACTTTAACCAAACAGTATTTGCTGGATACGCCCCGCTATTATTATCCCAATCTAACACAGTACTGGGATACGGTTAACCATTGTGTTTACGGTGATGCACTGGCTGGCGGGGTCCAGGTAGACCCGATCCTGGCGTTGGTAACCTATTATAAGCGGTATGACCCCGCACCCGAGTTCGAACTGATGGATAATGCGTATGCTTTGAGGCTTTGCTTCGGGCAGGATCCAGACGATATCATGGCTGTAACCAGCAATAAATTTGCTAAATATATCAACGAGATCAATGTGGATGGGAATATGCTGCCTGCAAGCCCACCGGTTCTGACTGCTGACACCATAGATAACACAGTAGGTCAGCCGGTAACTCTCAGCTTTACCGATAATGCCACCTGGCGTGCTGCCATTACAGGCATTACTGTCGACGATACACCGCTTAACAGCAGTCAGTACAGCATCGTCGCCGGACAGATTACACTTGAAGCCAGCGTTTTTATCGCGGCAGGTGACTATGCGGTCGTGGTCATGGCGACTGGTTACCAGGACACCACCGTTACTCAGACCATAGGTGTTACGCAAATAACAGTCACCTTGAACCTCAGCAAGACTACAGCAGCGGTAGGAGAGAGCGTGACAGCGTCGGGCACGGTCACGCCAAATGATTGGGTCCCCATTAAAGTAATTGACAGTGCACAAAGTATAGTTGTATTTGATGCAACGAAGGCAGATGCCAACGGGAACTACAGTATTGACTTTATCATCCCGGACGGCGTTAACGGAGCTCTTACAGTCGTGGCAGGGTCCGGCAGCAACGTTGTCAACAAGACACTTACCGTAACGACCTCATCCGAAAATATCAAAGGAGACGTCAATAATGACAACACGGTGAATGTTCTGGATGTGGTGCAGACGGTTAACTTTATCCTGGGCAAGACTATTCCAGGTGCGTTGCAGTCAAGCGCTGCCGACTGCAACAGCGATGGCAAGATCGATGTTCTGGATGTTGTGAGGATGGTGAATATGATTGTGGGGAAAAGTTAACGGCTAAAAGATCACCGCCATTTATTGACTCGCGGATTCTGAAGTAGATTTAGCCGATTTTCCAAACAGGGGAAATCCCCGTTCCAGATTCCTCCTGTGTATTGGCGCATGCTTGAATGTGTTCCGGTAGTGAAGTTAGTTCTGACAAAGGTGGGTTGAGGAATTGTTGGTAGTAGCGATTAATCATATGGGGACAATCGATATGGGAAGCTTTGCTTCTATGTTTGACTTTAAGGTGATCGAGCTCAATCCTTGCGAAGATTCAAAGGAAGAATGGTTACAAGTTTGCCAGCCAAAGAAGGATATGGATCTGCTGAAGGATATTCAACAAAATTCAGACCCATCAGAACTCATTTTGAAAGTTAAGAAGGCAATAATATCGGTGATTAAAAAACAAACCAAACAGGAGGTGAAAAGCCTGGTTTTCTGGCAGCATTACAGAAAGCAACTGTTAAGCTAAGGTAAACATTTATTTAGCTTTCAGAAACCAGGCTAATTAGTATGGTTAGTGTATTTAATGAACCAATTTCCATCCAGCCGGTCGGAGTGGTTGTTTCTGACTTTAAAAAAGTCAGCCGGCAGTATGATTACAATAGAGAAAGCATGATTTTCATGAGGGAGAATCTTACCGACGCCCTCATCGGGCTGGAATATTTTTCTCACATCCATATTATTTATTACCAGCACCGCAAGAAAGATTGGCTGGATTTGGTGGGAGATGTACAGGAAGAGAGCCCCTCCCTGACCATACCCTTTCCCAGCGAACCGGCCTGCCAGGGAGTATATTCCACACGTTCTCCCGCCCGTCCTTCAGCGATAGGTTCCTGTGTTGTAGAAGTCATCAGGCGGGATAAAAACCTTATTTATGTCAAAGGACTGGACGCCATTGACGGAACTCCAGTCCTGGACATAAAAATATATATTCCCCATTATGACGCGTTTCCTTTGGCGGAAACACCACTCAATTGGTGTAAAGGGAACGAACTGATCACAACTTCCCGTAATATACACTGGGATACCATAAATGTCGGGCTTACGCTGGGACTCAGGTCAGGCGCAAAAGCTTTGCGGGTACTGGGTATCAGCCGCGGAGAAGCGGTGAGAGCGGAAGTGGCCGGCGGACATTTCTTTGCGCAGGGGGTGGAGGGAGCCACCGGTTGCAGTGAACTGAGGGGCAATATGATTTTCAAAGAGTCGCACACTTCACCGGGAGAGTGGACGCTCAAACTCGTGGGTAAGGATGATGAGGTAATAATCAGGCTCAGGGACTATATTTACTCGGGAGCGGCGGAAGTCCTGGAGGTTGGGGAAGCTGTTTTATTTGCTTCTGTTCTAAAGGAAAAAATATCATGATATGAGGAAGTGTAATGGGATTCGTACTGGCAGTGTTTTCATCCGTTAATCTGGTAAATAGAATGAAAAGCAGGCTAAACCAGGGTGGTGAGTATTTTGGTATGATCCGTGCTCCACACAGTGTATCCACCGGCGGGTGCGGCTTTGCGCTTCGTTTTGAGGATGTCAAGCTGCCGCTGGTAAAGCAGGCGGCGCAGGAATTAGGGATCGACATCAATGGTATCTATAAAGAGGATAATCAGGAAAACGGCGACAAAGCATACACAAAGGTTGAGTAAACAAAGGAGACGCTTTTAAGTGATATACCTTGATAATGCAGCCACCTCATGGCCCAAGCCCGATTCAGTTTATACCGCGCTGATTAAATGTATCAAAGAGTACGGGGCCAACCCCGGGAGAAGCGGACACAGGATGGCGATCAAAGCCGGTGAGAAGATATTCGAATGCCGGGAGAATCTCGCCAGGCTGTTCGGCATCGCGGATCCTTTGCGTATTGTTTTTACAATTAATGCGACCGAAGCGATCAATCTTGCTGTTAAAGGGCTGCTGGCTTCGGGCGACCATGTGATCATTTCGAGCATGGAGCATAATGCGGTGGTGCGTCCGCTTAAAAAACTGGAAGCTTTGGGAGTGGAGCTCTCTATTGTCAAAGCGAATCCAGACGGGAAGGTATACACCGAAGATATTGCCGCGAAAATCAAGGAAAATACAAAACTATTGCTTGTCACTCATGCGTCTAATGTCACGGGCACGATCAACAACCTGAAATCAATCGGCAGGTTGGCAAAGAAGAATAAAGTTTTATTTATGGTGGATGCGGCGCAGACAGCCGGGAACTGTCCTGTGGATGTAGCGCTTATGAATATCGATCTACTTTCTTTCCCTGGACACAAAGGCCTATTGGGTCCGCAGGGTACGGGAGGATTGTATGTGCGTGAAGGAATAGTCCTGGACACTTTGAAGGAGGGCGGTACGGGAAGTCTTTCCGAAAGCCCCGCCCAGCCGGATTTTTCACCTGACAGGTACGAGAGCGGTACTTTAAACACGCCTGGTATTGCGGGATGGAATGAAGGAATCAAATATATCTTGGAAACTGGTCTGGTCAATATCCAAAACCATGAAAAACAACTTGTTAAACAGCTGCTTGAGGGACTTGGCGAAATAAGAAAAGTCAAAGTGTATGGGAGCGATAATATTGAGCTCAGGACTGGTGTCATATCGATTACAGTCGACGGGAAGGACTGCCATGAGGTGTGCCGTGAACTGGATGAAAAATACGATATCGCTGCCAGAGGCGGTTTGCACTGCGCTTATCTGGCCCATGAAACCATAGGAACACAAAAAACGGGTACGGTCAGGTTCGGTATCGGTTTTTTTAACACCGTCGCGGAAATCGACAAAGTTTTAGAAGCAGTCAAAACCATCGCCAGCTCTTAATAGCAGCGATTGTCTGCTGAAACCATGATTAAGTGGAATAATGTTAGCTGTGATTCTATATAAGGGAGCAAAGTCTATGAGTGTTTGGCAAAAGTTTATCGTCAGGTTTACCATGTTTGATTTAATCGTTATTGCCATGATGGCCGCCCTGGGGATTGCAGTCAAACCGATAATAGTACCCCTGGCCCATATCATTAGCGGACCGCTCTTTATCCCCTCGGGAGCCATAGCAGGCGGATTTTATATGATGTGGCTGGTCCTGGGGGCCGGCTTAACCGGAAAACGGGGTACAGCCACGCTGATCAGCTTTGTCCAGGCCATTGTAGTAATGGCCACTGGTATCGTTGGATCGCACGGGGTGCTGAGCCTGTTGACCTATACTGTACCTGGTATTATGGCGGATCTGGGGTTGCTCCTGATTGGACACCGTGCTTGCTGCCTGC
>CAZJGV010000101.1:0-11618 GCA_964545615.1 uncultured Pelotomaculum sp. | reverse complement strand
AGAGTATTCTGTTTAAATCACCTGTATCAAATTCATTTACAGCGACACTTCTTATACCTGCCAAAGCATCATCCAATGCGGCGGACACTTTGAGCCGGCTAATCAGGCTTTCAGCCTGATCAAGGTCTCCTAGGGCGGCGACTTTTCCCCATTCCGCCGCCCACGAACCTGGCTCAGCTATTCTGAGTATGTAAGGGATCCCGGATTCTTTTTCAAAAAGATCACTGGTATTGAAAGCAATGGACTGGCGGTAAGACTCTGCTCGTTCATGCGCTCTAACCTGGATTCTTTCTTTAATCTCCTGAGTGATCGCACCTGCCGAACAGGCATATTCGGCACCGCTCCAAATGATCCCCTGTTCTTCAATCCGGTCGTTATACCAATCTCTAATATCCTGGTTTAGCACTCCCTGTACATCCGGCCTGGTCACCGCCGCCTCAACCTTAACAAGCGGATTCAGAAGGACAAGCACACTTGAGACTAATAACAATATTGATATAAATGCGCTGAGATTCTTGGTAACGTTTTGCTTTCTCATAAAATATCTCCTCCCTTGAAGTCATTCAACTAATAAAACTAGTCGCATATTATTGTGTGCTCACTAAAATATCGGCAGTACCATATTAAAATTTATGCCTCTTCTTGATTTTACTTAAAGGATTCCTATCGTTGACATTGAAATTCAACAGAATACGACATTATTTGCTGGTGCATACATCGAAGTGGAGCTGAAAACACATTCGCAAGGACGACATAATCTCGCAGGCAGACGCAATCAGGGGAAGGATTAGCAATATAGCCGAAAAACTCAGAAGAGAAAAGGAACCGTTAGAGATAAAAAAACTGGAGTCCGACAAAAAACGGCTCCAGTATCAGGTTTTATTTTTAGTTGAATACTTATGGAATCTTGAGGAGGCTGAAAGCAGCTACAGATTAATTAAGCAAAAGCAAACAAAAAGCATTAAACCATTGACATCGAACAAGTGTTTGAAATAAGATATGGTAAGAGGTGGTGTCAATGGAAAAGTATACATACAGGCGATACAAAGAATCACAGATAATGTCTTTAATTGGTGAAGAGATAACTGAGAGCGGAACAAAACACTGCGCTATTTATGCTTGTGTGTCCACAGCAAAACAAGCCGAAGCAGGAAATTTACAGCGGCAAAAAGAGCGGTTGATAACTTATGCAGTAGAAAAAGGCTATTAAGTTAAAACTGTGTATACCGAAATTGCATCCGGCCTAAACGAGAATAAACGGGAACTTGCCAGATTAGCCAAAACCACCGCAAAGGGCGAGATAGACCTAATCGTCATCGAATATAAAGAACGGTTGGCCCGTTTTGGCTATAAGTACCTGGAACAATACTACCGGTCATGCGGCGTTGAAATCGACATCGTGGAATTGGATGAAATGAAATCACCTCAAGAAGAACTGGTAGAAGATATGATCGCTATAGCAACCAGTTTTTCAGCCAGGATTTACGGCAAGCGTGGCGGGAGAGCAGCAAAAAAGCTGACCGAGCTTATTGAGGAGGAGGTGGCTGCCGGTGAAAATCACGGTTAGAGGCGTCATCCTCCAGCTCACGGAGGTTCAAAAAACCTACCTCAATAACCTGATGGAACGCTACTGTGCCGCAGAGAGATGGTCATTTAAAAGGTTGCTGGACGGTTGGAAAACCCAGGACATACGACTGGCGGCACAAAGTAAATTCAACCTGAACTCCCGCCAGGCCAATGATACAGTTTACGATGCTCAGGCAACAATCACCTCACAAAAAGAGCTGGTTAAACTAAACCATACCAACGCCGCAAATAAAGCGGCATTCACCCGGAAGCGCCTGAAGAAAGCCAAGTCCTCCAGATCGAGCGCCGGGCTGCAAAAGAGACTGGACAAAGAAGAGAGAAAGCTGGCATACTGGCAAAAACACTTGGACGGCGGTACGTTCCCGCCGGTTGTATTCGGCGGCAAAAAATTCTTTCATGAACGCTGCAAGGGTAACATTACCCGCGAAGAGTGGCAGGAAACCCGGAGCAATCGCTACCTCTCCAGGGGTGATAAAACTAAAGGCGGCAACCTCAACACCAGACCGTACACAAAAGACGGCAATATCTGCCTGGACATAGCCGCAGAACCAATAGAAACAGGCAAAGTCATCAGGTATAACCGGATCACCGTTCCCGTCTATCTGGCTCACAAGCCTTCCCCCCAAACCGGCCTGAGCAACGGGCGTAATTACAGGCAGATGGTGTTGGAATATATCAAAACCGGCAGCGCCTACCAGATAGAAATCATCAGGAAAAACGGCAGGTATTATGTCCATGTTACCATCGAAGAAGAAATTCTGGAGCCGTACACTGCTTATAACGGCGCAGTAGGAGTAGATATCAATCCGGACGGTTTGGGCATAACCCGTACCGATCACCTGGGGCGGTTCAGAGAGAGCCTGTGGCTGTTACAAGGCGAGTGGACATACGCAAAGAGTTGCCGGCGGGATAACCTAATCGATAAGACCGCTGCCCTGGTGGTGGAGACAGCAAAACAATTGAACTGTATTCTTATTGTAGAGGACCTGGCTTTCAAAAACGATAAATCCGTGACTGCCAAATTCAACCGAATGAGCCACGGATTCGTTTGGTCAAAATTTTTACAGATGGTAGACCGGAGTGCCGCCCGCAAAGGAGTGCCCTTGCTAAAAGTACCGCCATCATTCACGTCAATAATTGGCGTACTTAAATATCAGCAGCAGTATGGGATCTCGAACCACGAAGCGGCGGCATACACAATAGCCCGCCGCGGCCTGGGATATATCAAGGAAAAGGTACCCAAACAATTGATCCAAACATTTGTCAAGAAAAAAGAAACTTTTACGCTGTTAACCAACTGGAAGCAGTGGAGCACAATCAAGAAAGCGGCAACTGCCGCGATTAAAAAACAAACTAAAAGGAAGGTGAAAAACCTGGTTTCCTGGCAGCATCACAGAAAACAATTGTTAGTAACCGGGTAAACCCTTCGCCATAAAGTTTGGTGCGGCACAGTACACGCAGTGAAAGGCTGTTGCCGCGAGTAACGATCAGGCGGTGGGTAACACCCCCTTCCGGGCAGAACTGGCCTTCCAAAAGACCAGGCGGTAAACCTAATAGCGAGCCACCCGGAATATGGACGAGAGTCTATAGCTCAGCAGTTGAATCCTGTGACACTGCCTCCCGTTAGTCGGCGGGAGAGAAAGTAAACAAATCTAAATTATTCTGTATAAATCAGATTTGTTTAGCTTTCAGAAACCAGGCTGAAAGAAATGCTTGTCATCGATCGCTTTGAAGGTGAATATGCGCTGATAGAAATGAACCGCAGGATTTTTCATATTCCCAAAATCCTTCTGCCTAAAGGAGCAAGAGAAGGAGATGTATTAACAATGCAAATCGCTGTCGATATGGAAGCCACCACGAAACAGGCGCGGTTAACAGAAAAATTGGCGGATGTTTAAGGTCATTTACCCGGCCCAAGAAATATTAAAACCCGCAGCACCTTGATTTTCAAGGGTTCTACGGGTTAATGTTGGTGCGCCTGGCAGGAATCGAACCTGCGCTTCCGGCTCCGGAGGCCGGCGCTCTATCCCCTGAGCTACAGGCGCGTTTTGACTTGGTCAGAAGGGTTACTACTCTATTATATCCGAATTAAACTTTATTGCAAGAGCGGGTTAAAACACCAATCTGGTAAGATGAAGCCATCATTACAATAGAGCTAAATTCAGCAATCCTGTATCAATTTAAAGACCAAGCTCCTGCATGGCACTCTTTAATACTTCCGAGGATCGCCTCAAAGCCTCCTCTTCCTCCTGGTCCAGGGGCAGTTCCAGCGGCCGCCCGCGGCCCTGCGAGTTGATTACCGAGGGCAGGCTGAGGCAGCAGTCCTTGATCCCGTAAATCCCGTCAATCAGCCCGCTAACGCTGAGAATGGTGTTTTCATCACGGATAATACTCTCGCAGATCCGTTTTACAGCCAGGCTGATAGCGTAATAAGTGGCGCCTTTTCTGGAAATAATCTCGCAGCCGGCGTTTCTGACCTGTTTGTCTACTTCTTGATGGCTGACGGGCGGGATACCTGCCAGTCTGCAGTACTGATCGATATCCGTACCAGCTGTGTAGGCGAGACTCCAGAGCAGCACCTCGCTGTCCCCGTGCTCACCAACCACATAAGCGTGGATGTTGCGGGGAGCGACATGGCAGTGCCGACTCAGGCTGTGCCGGAAGCGGGAACTGTCCAGCACTGTCCCCGAGCCCAAAACCCTCTCCGGGTTGAGTCCCGACATTTTCAAAGCAGCGTAAGTAAGCACATCCACGGGGTTGCTTACGATCAAGAAGATGCTGCCTTCCCCTCCCAGCAGCTGTGGCAGGCTCTCCTGCATTATGGCATAATTCTTTTGCAGCAGGTCCATCCTTGTTTCCCCGGGCCTCTGGTTAGCGCCGGCGGTATATATGATGATTGCGGCATCCCTGCAGTCCTGATAAGTACCGGCGTAAATCCGGATGGGCTTGATAAAAGCCGCTGCATGGGCCAAATCCATAGCCTCCCCATCAGCCTTGGCCTTGTTCACATCAACCAGCACCAACTCGCTGGCCAGACCGCTCACCGCCAGGGTAAAAGCCGTTGTCGCTCCCACCGCCCCCACACCTACCACTGCGATCTTCCGTTCATCTGTCTTCTGCACCCTGGAATCAACCCCTGACTTTAAGTCTAAAACATCTTTCTTATCATTCCCACATCAATAAAAAAAGCACTGGTTAATTTAAGAAATCAGGACTTAATATACAGAGTGCAGATAAAAAGTGAGACAAGAGAAACATCCCCTTGTCTCAAAATGCAAGTTAAATCCCGGCTGATTTGATCATGTCCCTGATCATCCGGGCGTTGGTAACCGCCTGTCCCCGGTAGTGGTTATTAAAGCTTACATAAACCTCGTCCGCTCTCTCCTGCAGCACAGCGATCCGGGGCAGCCAATCTTTCAGTTCCGCTTCAGTATAAAGATAATCGTAACGCTCGTAAGATTCCCGGTGGTTATACCACCTGGCAGCGTTCCTGCCGTGGAAACGCAAGTAGGCTGGCGGCGCCGTTACCACCGCCAGAGGCTTTACCAAACCTTTCAAATCAGGCTCGTCCACACAGACATAGGCCATTTTTTCTTCTTTTAATAGCTCAAAGGTGTCCTGTCGCACCCAGCGCTGGTTGCGAAACTCCACAGCAACAGGCAGGCCGGGCAGCAGCTCACGAAACTTTCTGAGGTAATCCCGGTTTTCCTGACTGCAGTGGAAGGAGTAGGGGAACTGGGCCAGCACGCAGGCTATTTTGCCGTTTTCCACCAGTGGGGACAGCGCCCCGGCAAATTGAATAAACACCTCTTGCCCGGCGTCCCTGGCGTGGGTCATCTGCTGGAATGCTTTTACCGCGAAGCGAAAGCCGGGAGGTGCTTTTTTAGCCAGCCCCTCCATCATTTTCCAACCGGGCAGGTGGTAATAAGTTGAATTAATCTCGCTGAAACCAAACTCCCGCGCGTACAGTTCCAGCATATCCGCTTTTTTCGTTCCCCTGGGGTAGACGGCGCCGACCCAGTCCGGGTAGCTGTAGCCGGCGGTCCCGATGTAAAGCAAGTCAAAAACCTCCTGTGGGACGTGGGATTTAGGCATTTCTCTTGGGTTTTTTAACCAAAATTTATCGCTTCTATACATCCGACATCTAACGACTGACGACCTAAACCACAGGTTCGCATTCATCCCTAATTAAGACCTAAAAGGAATACTCAAGAGTCTCACGTCCCACGTCCCAATCAGATATCTCTTCTGGCGAAGATTCTAACAGCCATGGCCAGGAAAAACAACACATAGATTCCGGTATAAACCAGCATCCAGACACTGGGCTCGGCGGCGCTCCCAAAAGGACCCATCATCATAGAGGAGAAAGATGCGCCCGGAGCGGACAGCAAGGTATAAACTATTTTCCTGTAAACTGAATCGGCAGGCATAACCAGACTGGAAACGATGCCTATATTCACCAGCACCTGGCTTTGGGCCAGGTGTCCGATTTGTTCGAGCATGCCTCCCACCACCCCCACCGCGTAAAGCATAAAACAGGCGATACCGTTGGCCAGAGTGGACATAAAGGTAGTGCCGAACATAGTCACCGCCAGGAGAATCACCGGCTGCAGGCAGAAAAGACCTATAGCGCTTACTCTGACAGGCGCGTCCAGGCCGGTATTGTAGTGAACTATCAACAATACGGCCACGTAGAATAACGAGGCAAAAACTGAAAGCATCAGGCCGTAGCCAATAAATTTACCTAAAATAATATCCAGACGCCTTAGCGGCCTGGGCACAACAGCATATATGACTCCGTTTTCAATTTCACCTGAAATAGATCCCACCGCCGCCATTACAGCTAAAAAAGCGATAATAAAACTGCCGAAATAGAGCCCTATGGAAAGGAACATCGGCGCTACCAAGGCCTGCATCGGCCCGATGCCGGAACCACCGGCCATATCTTTATAGCCATAGTGCACACCGGTACCGTATAACGCCAAAAAGGCAACGGCCAGGACAATTGTAACCAGCAGAATCCGGCGGCGTATTACTTCTTTAACGGTTAAGGCAGCTATAGTCAGCACTATTCATCACCCACTTTGACCAGGTCTATAAACAAATCTTCCAGGGAATTTTGCCTTGAGTTAAGACTGTATAGTTTGCCGCCGTTCCTTACCACCGCTTCGGCCAGAGCGGGTATATCCCCGTCATTTCTGAGAGACAGCCTGATCAGGCTGCCCTCTACCTTAAAAGAGCCGCACAGGGCGGAGAGTTCATCGAGCATCTTCTGTGATATGCCTTCGACCTGCATCTCCACCTCCACAGCGCCTGCCAGCAGCTCCCGCAGGGCGCCCTCCGTTACTATTCTCCCTTTATTGATAATCGCCACCCGGTCACAAATCATTTCAATCTCACTCAAAAGGTGGCTGTTTAAAAAAACTGTTTTCCCCCTGTCACGGAGTTCCAGCATAATCTGGCGCACTTCACGGCGCCCCAGGGGATCCAGCGCCGAAGTCGGCTCGTCCAGGAAAATCAGCTCCGGATCGGGCAGCAGGGCGCAGGCCAACCCCACCCGCTGCTGCATACCTTTGCTGTAGGAACCCACTTTTTGTTTAGCCTTATCCTCCAGACCTACACTCTTCAAAACCTCCGGGACGCGCCGTGCTTTTTCTGTCCTGCTTATTTTGTACAGGGAAGCATGAAAGGCGAGCAGCTCTTCCCCGGTGAGCCAATCCTGGTAGCGAAAGTTTTCCGGCAAAAAGCCTACCTTACGCCTTATTTCCAGGTTGCCCAGAGGTTTTCCCAGGATCCGGGCAGTCCCGGAGGTAGGGAAAAGAAGTCCCACCAGCATCTTTACCAGGGTGCTTTTCCCCGCGCCGTTGGGTCCCAGAAAGCCGAAGATTTGCCCTTTCCCGACCGAGAGGGTGATCTCCGCGCACCCGGCTTTTTTGCCGTACATTTTAGTCAGGTTATTGGTTTCTATAATCATTTGCTACCTCACATTGATTAAAAAGTTCCACTATATATAACAGTGTGGGCAGAGACTTTGTGACAAAAAGCAGCCGGATAATTAGCGCGCCGGGCGTTGGACGAAAGGCATGCCGCCTCTCTGGCCTCCTTGACCGCTTTGACTGCTCTGGGCGCCGGACGTGGTCTGGCTCAGCGAACCGACCACAACGGTTTCACCTTCATCCAGGCCACTAATTATTTCATAGTTTCTCATATCCGACAGCCCCAGAGTTACATTTTTTTGCAATGGATGCCCCGACTTGTCCAAAACCAGTACCGCTGCCTGCCGCCCGGCGCCGCTGCCCCCGGCGGACTGTCTGGCGGCGCTGCCGTCCCCCGCCGCGCCTGAATCTCTATTCTGGCCACCAGCGGCGCCGGCGCCTTGACCGGTGTTTTGTCTCGCGGGGGCCTGGTTGCCGCCGGCACCGCTCCCGGTGTTATTTACAGCAGATCCCGTTTGTTTGTTTTTATTTAGATAAGTTACCGCATAGCTTACCGCACCTTTGGGGACAGTCAGGGTATTTTCACGACTCTCCACAATGATGGTGACATTTGCCGGCATACCGGCCTTCAACTCAGGATAACCCTGATCCAGTTGAATAATCACGTCATATATTTGAACGTTGGACAGGGTATAGGCCTGGGGGGCGATGCTGCTGACCTTGCCTTTAAACTCTTTTTCAGGGAAGGAGTTAACGGAGAATTCCACCGCCTGCCCGGCCTGGGCTTTGCCAATATCCGCTTCATTAACCTGGGCTCTGATCTGCAGAGCTTCGGAAATAACAACTATAAACCCGCCGCTGCCGCTGGTATTGTTGTTGTTGGCAGTAGCCCGCTGGCTGAAATGGTACTGGCAACCCTGCCCCTTTCCACAGTATCGGTTATGTAACTACCTGAGGCGTTCTTTGCTCTGCCAAAAACAGAATATCCCGCCAGGATCACAACTAAGATAGCCGCGACACCCAAATACAGTTTTTTTCTGACCGTCAGCCCGGCCAGCGTCTTTAATCTTGCGCCGGTTGTTTGGAGTAAGTTAGGCAAAATGCTTCCTCCCTGTCTTTTATGTTTCCTTGCCGGCCATTGACTGCGGCAGACTTAAACGACCTATTCATTATTTTACGACAACTTGCGTTTATCCTGCAGCTTTTCTTACAACTTTTGCTATCCTGTATACAAATTACTGTTTAATTATGTCAGAATCATGTCTAACCCTCACACTGCGCCAGATTTAAAATATACAGTGACAAAATCTAGAGGCAACTATAAAAAAAGATTTGCCCCCGTTACCGAAAGGCAAATCTTTTAAGGTGTAAGCAGAATAGTTGTAACTTTAACCCGTATTGTTATTGCATTAAGTTGGCGATAGCCTGGGCCTGCTCAATGGTCAGCCTGCCGCTGACTGTGTAAACGACGCCGGCTTTTTGCCAGACCAGGCTCGAAATCTCACTCCCATTTGTTTCACCATGAGGAGTGTTGATAAACACTCCCTGTGCGCCGGCCACGTCAACCTCCTGCGAAGAGCCGCCGATATTGGGCACAACGAAAGTGTGCTGCCAGTCGTTAATTGACGCCAGTTGGTTACGCAGGCTGTCTGGCAGGAGGGGCAGCGCCAGGAGCGCGTCCCGGATCTGGAGCACATCCGAGCCAGGAGCTATTAATTCTGGACTTCTGCCCAGGCCGATGAAAATCCGGTTATTATCCGGCCCTTTGTAATTGGCGGTAATTTGAGCAGGTATCCGCACGGTAAAGGTTTTGCCGTTAAGCTCTGCCGGCAGAAGCTTCTCGCTGCCAAAGGCTGTTAAAACCTGATTGGCATATACGGTATCCAGGGTAAAGTTCAGAGTACCGCCGGAATTCTTATAAATTTCCGGCGCACTGAAATTATCAGGCAGGACAGTAGGCAGGTTAAGCTGGAAATCCACAGCGGCGCGCGCTTCTTCCAGGGATGCCCTGCCGGACGCCTGGCTGCCGTTAAACTCCACCTGGCCGAAATTTTCGATATCAACCTGGCCGGCGCCCTCCCGAATGGCCTTTTCAATGCCGGCCATATCAGACGGGGAAATGTCCACCGTCTTCACTTTTTCAACCCGGAAGATAGTAAGCAGTTCGCTGGCCGCGCTGCGCACCGGAGCAAAACTCAGGCTGGCGGCCAGGGCTAAAAGCACTGCCGCGGCAGTGGCGGCCACACGGTATCTTGCAAGCATTTTCAAAACTCCTTTCCTGGCGCTGGTTTCATTTTTTTTGATCGAACTGTCCTCAAACCGGCCCCAGGCTGCACCGGCGTCAACATCTGACTGCTGTGGCGAGTAAAGGTACTCGGACAGCCTGGTATTGGCAAAGGTTAGGTTATCCATCTCTCTTTGGAGCGTTTTCCGGCATGTTTCACAGAACTGCAGGTGTTCTTCCATTTCCGCTTTCCCGGGGCCTGTAACTTCACCGTCCAGGAAAGACTGCCAGGAACCGGCATCATAACACATCGTGATCACTTCCTGTAAGTCTTAAATATTCTGACCTGAATCTGGCGCGGGCACGTGCTAGCAGCGTGCCTACAGAGGACTCTTTAACGTCAATAACCCTGGCTATGGCAGCGTAATTCATGCCGGAGAATTTTAAAAGGAGGCAGGCCCTGTCTCTTTCCGGAATAAGTTCCAAAACCTTACGGGTAAGCGCAAGCTCCTCTTCCCGCAAAGCAACCGCCTCCGGCCCAGCTTCCACCGCCACCGGTAAAATCCCGGCGCCCGTCTCCCTGCGCCGCCTGCTGTTTTCGCTGCGCAGGTGGTTATAGGCGAGATTGGTTGCTACCCTGGCCAGCCAGCCCCCAAGGTTGGAGGATTCCCTGGGCGGTGTATTAAAAAGCCGGATAAACGCCTCCTGGGCAATATCCTCCGCGTCAGTACGGCTGCCCAGCAGGCAGGTCAGCTGGCGGCATATTGCCGGATAGTGCCGGTAAAAAAGTTCTTTAAACCCGGCCGGGTTTTCAATGTGTTCAGTGGTGGTTGACGACACTGCCTCTGACCCTCCAATTGGCGGTTTCATTTATATAACAGGTTCAAAAGCTTTTTTATGACAGTTAACTATAATAAATTATATCATAAAAGATAGCCGGGTTTATCCCAGCCTGCCGCTGCTAATCACCTATGTTTTACAGATAAAGATTTATTGACTTTTATAGGAAAGCCGTGTTACCATATGTTATATGCAGCATATTACATATGAAACACTTGACAGATGTGAAGAAATATTCAGGGCGCTGGCGGACCGGACCAGGCTACGCATCATTAAGCTTTTACTGCACGGAAGCGACGCGTGTGTCAGTGAATTGATGGGCGCGCTTCAGCTGCCTCAATACAGTATTTCCCGGCACCTTTCAATTTTGAGGCATGCCGGGATAGTAGCCGAGAGAAGAGAAGGCACCTGGAAATATTATTATCTGACGTTAAGATCGTCCGGCTTCACCAGTCATGTAATGGAATCAATTAAAACCGGCATTAACGATAACCTTCTTGAAAAAGATATGGATTTATTTTTAAAGCGACTTGAACTGAGGGTTGACGGGAAGTGCGTGGTTGGCATTGAAAACCTATGATTTGAAGCTAACTCAACAGCCTAAACCTGAATAGAGGTGTTTCTTATGCCGAAAGTTTTAGAAAAAAAGATCAGGCAGCTTATAGCCATCGCCGCGAGCACGGCAGCTAACTGCCAGGTGTGACTGGAATATCATTATGTTAAAGCCCGTGAGGCAAACGCCAGCGAGGATGAAATCAAGGAAGCCATAGACATAGGGGAAATGGTTAAAGAAACTACTATTATGAAGAATAGGGAGCTTATAGATTTTCTTCTGAATGAAAACACACCCTCTAAAAATCTTTCTGATAAAAGTATTAAATAGATATACCTACAACTTTGTTAACGAAAAATTTTTACCTCAACACTTGCGTATATGTGCATATGTACTTATATATTACGACGATAGGAGGTGAAATAGCGTGAAAACATTCGCAGCAAGTGTTGAAGAAACCTGATGTTAAAAAAGGGCA
>CAZJGV010000100.1:0-11662 GCA_964545615.1 uncultured Pelotomaculum sp. | reverse complement strand
CCTTTGCTGACGAAAAGCATGACACCGTCAAATTTTGATAATGGTTCACCAGGCTTTGGTTGCTGATCCACAACTATTCCTACGGGCTCATTACTATACCTTTCCTGATAAGGTTCAATGACATTTAACTCATTTCTGTTGATCTTGATTTTCGCATCGGCAACAGGCAGGCTGATCACATTGGGAACATCACGCAATTCGGGACCCAGGCTCACAGACAGGGTTACCGTGCGGGTAACCTTGATTTTTGTTTCAGGCTCCGGGTCCTGAGAAATAACAAGTCCCTGCGGAACAGAGGGGTGGGCGCTCTTGTTAACCTGAATGTGATTCTGCTTTATACCCTGCAGGCGAAGCATGCCCTCAGCATCTTCCTGTGTCTCTCCTATAACATCCGGCATCTTTACCTCCGGAACGTTCAGATAATACCAGAAACCTACCGCCCCCGCAATGACCAGCCCGAAAACGATCAGGGACACCCAAAACCAGGCTGGCCGCCGGCCAGCTTGCGCCCTGCTCCCTGATCCGGATGGGAGGTTCTCCTGCTGAGGCCGAACTGTCGGAATCACTCTGGTGGCAAACTCATCTACCGGGACATCCCGCCTGGGCTCTCCGGCGACACCCACTGTTATCTTTGCCAGGTCCGCTGCCATATCCCTGGCTGTTTCGTAGCGGTCGGCAGGAATCTTGGCCATAGCCCGGGCGATTACCCTCTCCAGTCCGGGAGATACGGCGGGATTAAGACTTGAAGGGCGGGGAGGGCTTTCCTGGATGTGTTTTAAAGCCACGCCGATAGGCGTCTCTCCCTGAAAAGGCAGCTGACCTGTGACCATCTCGTACAACACTATACCCAGGGAATATATATCGGACTTTGGTCCCGCGGTTTCACCCCTCGCCTGTTCGGGAGAGAGATAGTGAACAGAACCGACTATTGTATCAGTCTGGGTCAAAGTGGCTGTTGTAGCTTCCCTGGCGATACCAAAATCGGTCAGCTTGGCCCGTTCCCCTTTAGTCATTAAAATATTTTGCGGCTTGATATCCCTGTGCACAATATTGTTTTCATGCGCATGCTGGAGGGCTTCACTGATCTGGCGGGCAATTTCAAGCGCTCTGTCGGCCCGCAGCGCACCCTGCTCTCTGACCAGGTTTTTCAGATTATCCCCTTCAATATATTCCATAACCAGGTAATGGACTTCGCCTTCCTGCCCAACATCATAAATACTGACTATGTTTGGATGGGAAAGGCTGGCGATAGCTTGAGCCTCCCTGCGAAACCGCTTTACAAAGTCTTCATCACAGGTAAACTCGGGCCGTAGAATTTTGACGGTTACCAGCCGGTTCAGTAGAGTGTCCCGGCCTTTGTAAACAATGGCCATCCCCCCGCCGCCGAGCTGTTCTAAGAGCTCATACCGGTTCCCCAAAAGTTTCCCAATCAACCACATTCACCTCAAATCTATAGTAAACAATACCAACCATATTAGTCGCAGGTCATAAGCTATAGGCGTAGGTATATCCTGCATTCCTAACTGGTCTTCAACCCAAGAAAAATACATTTAGACTTACGCCTGCGACTTAAGGCTTACATCGTTTTTTACCTACGTCCTTCGTCCTATAGCCTACGACTTATTATCCTTACGTCCCACGTCCCAATTAGTATCCCTTGGCGGCGGCCGCGGCTATAAGGCGCCCCGCAATAGGAGCGGCGACCGCACCGCCGGAGCCCGCATTTTCTAAAATTACCGCCACCGCCAGACTTGGCTGGCCGGCAGGAGCGAATCCAATAAACCAGGCATGAGAAGTGCCGTGTGGGTTCTGCGCCGAGCCGGTCTTCCCGGCAACCTGCATCCCGGATACAGCGGCCGCTGTTGCAGTGCCGTAACGCACCGCATCAAGCATGCCATCTTTGATGGTCTCCGCAATTTGCGGAGAGGTGGCAGTCAGCCATTTGCGTCCGGATGTTTGCAGGATTACCTCACCCATTGAATCCTTGACGGTATCCACCAGGTAAGGGCGCATGATTACACCTTTGTTTGCTACAGCAGCTGCCACCAGGGCCATCTGCAGCGGGCTTACCAGAACCTCGCCCTGACCGATGGCGCTGCTGGCCAGCTCAGTTGGATGCAGCTTATCGGTTGGGGCTATTGTACCCGGCCACGCCGGCAATCCCAGTCCGGGATCCTGGTTCAGGCCAAAAGCCTTTACTGTTTTTTCAAAACCGTCCGGACCCAGTTCTACACCCAGTTGAGCAAAAGTAGTGTTACAGGAAACAGCAAGCGCTTCTTTTAAATCCACTTCGCCGTGCACGTCTGTATCCATAAGCTTGTAACCGTTAACTTCAATGAAGCCGGGGCAGCTAAACGTCTTGGCGGCGAGATCAGGTTTTTCAGCCAGGGCGCCGGCAGCGGTTACAACCTTGAAAGTTGATCCCGGCGGGTAGGCGCCCTGGGTGGCACGGTTGAGCAGGGGCGCGGCCTCATCCGCAACCAGACTGCTCCAGATATCGCCCAGCCTGTTAGGATCAAAGCTGGGACTGGAAGCCATCACCCGTACCGCACCAGATCTGGGATCGAGAATAACCACCGCTCCCCGCCGGCCGCCCAGTAAGTCCACAGCCAATTCCTGCAGGTCGGCGTCCAGAGTCAGGACCATATCCCCGCCGGACTGCTGCCTATCAAGAATATTATTGACATAGTTTCTAATGCGGTCGGCGCCTTCCCTCCCCAGCAGATAGCGGTCATAAGTGGATTCAAGACCAGCCCTGCCATACAATTCCGAGATATATCCTATCAGATGAGCTGTCTCACGTCCCCTCGGGTAAATACGCCTGCCCCTGCCGTCTGCAAACTCAGTCCTGGCCAGGACAGCGCCTTTGGCATCATAAATGGCGCCGCGCAGGACCTGGGCCTCATATTCCTGGAAACGGCGGTTATAGGTGTTAGCGGCAATGGCGGGCCCTCTGATCACCTGAAGGTAGGAAAGGTAAACAACCAGGATTGCAAACAGCCCAAGCATTAGAATTCCCAGTTTTAAAATATTATTTTTCATAAGTCCGCAGCTGCCTCATGGGAGATATTCAGCAGAAGCCCCAGCAGAATAAAGTTAGCCACCAGCGAACTGCCGCCGTAACTAATATATGGCAGGGTTACACCTGTTAAAGGCAGCAGCCCTGTCACCCCGGCAATGATGATAAATGCCTGCAGCCCCAAAAGAGCTGTAAACCCCGCAGCGGCAAGAGCGGCAAATTCGTCCCTGGAGTTCAGGGAAATTTTGATCCCCCGGTAAACGTAAATCATAAATAAAACTATGATGGCCGCGCCGCCGAGCAGGCCCGTTTCTTCACAAATGGCTGAAAAGATGAAATCCGAGTGCACCAGGGGAATAAAGCCGGGATAGCCCTGGCCGAGACTGGCGCCCAGCACCCCGCCCGAACCAATGGCAAAATAAGACTGGATAAGCTGGTACCCGGTGGTGTCGGCATATGGCCAGGGGTTCAGCCAGATCGCCACTCTGGAGCGCACGTGCCCAAACAGGTGGTAACTTGCCGTCGTCCCCGCCATAAAAAGCCCCAGGCCAAAAATCACGTATGAAATACGGGAAATGGCGACATACACCATAGCTAGAAAGGTGCCGAAATAAATCAAGGCCGTACCAAGGTCCCGCTGAAAAACCAGAATCAGCAGTGAAACCGCCCACATGGCCACCAGCGGTAGCCACTCCTGTGGTCCAGGAATGGACAGCTTGCCGATACTCCTTGTCCCGGCAGTTAAAACAGCCTTATTCTCAACAAGATAACTTGCCAGGAAAAGCACCAACAATATTTTTACAAACTCAGAGGACTGAAACTGAAACAGGCCGAAGTCCAGCCAACTTTTCGCGCCACCCTGTTCCTTCCCGAAGAATATAGGCAGGATCAGGGCGATAAGACCTGCCAGAGCGTATACATATTTATAGTCACTCAGAAAACGGAAATCAACTAAAAGTCTTGAGGTTAGCAGAAGCACGCCCAATCCTATTAAAATCCAGGCAAACTGGCGCAGCCCGTAGGCTGGATTGAGCCTGTACAGAAAAACCAGACCGGTAGAAGACAGGACAGCTGTGATAGGCAATAAAAAACTGTCCCCTTTGTAGCCAATCCTTTTCCAGTACAGATGCACCAGGAAAAAGGCGGCGACTGTGGCCAGTCCCACCAGCAGCTCCTGGTGGCCGCGTGCCTGGGGCACACCTAGGTAGAGCACCAGCATGCCAACCAGAGTAACCGGCGCTGCCAACAGGAGCAGGTTGCGCTCAATTATGCGACTTCCGGTCACCCTTAAGATCCCTGAAGACGAAATCTGATGCTGTCTGTAACTCCCGGAAATCATTTAAGTCCCCCATTAATTATATATACGAAGGTAAAAACTATTTTACTTACAACTCCACCATAATGATGGTAATATTATCAGCGCCGCCGGACTGGATGGCTTTTTTTAACAGCCTGTCAACAGCCGTATCCAGATCAGGCGCGTTGCCGGCAATCTCAAGAAGTTCATCCTGGCGCAGGTAACCGGTCAGACCGTCAGTACAGAGCAGGAGCAGATCAGCCGGGTACACTTCTACACGATACAGGTCTACTTCTAAAGAAGGTCCTGTTCCAAGCGCCCTGGTCAACACATTGCGCTGCGGGTGCACAAAAGCCTGTTCCTCAGTGATGCCCCCGTTTTTAACCATTTCCTGCACCAGAGAATGGTCCTCGGTCAGCCTGGTGATCTCATTTCCCCGCAACAGGTAAGCCCTGCTGTCGCCCACCTGGCCGATTAGAACCTCGTTCTCAAGCTTCAGGCACGCTGTTATGGTTGTGCCCATACCAGACCAATCTGGATTTTGAACAGACTTCTCATATATTAAAGTATTGGCTCCCTTTATTGAATCAACAAGTGCTTCCTCCGGCTTCTCACCGCGGCTGAGCCGTTGGTCCAATTCACGCTGTAAGAACTGAAGCGCCATTTTACTGGCAACTTCCCCCGCCCTGTGGCCGCCCATACCATCCGCCACCGCAAAAAAACCTGTTTCAGTCGAAAAACACAGGCTGTCTTCATTTAAAGCCCTGACTAATCCAGTATCAGTTATGTAAGACCACTTCATGCCCCCACCTCACAAATCGAAACGTGACGCCGCCTACCTTTAATCCGTCTCCATCCGCTAGTACAACCGGTTTTTTCAACTGCACCCCGTTTAAAAAAGTGCCATTGGTGCTTCCCAGATCCTCCAGCCAGTACTGCCCGTCTTTTTCGTATACCCGGGCATGTCTGGTTGAAGCAAATGAATCATTGATGACAACATCATTGCTGCCGCTTCTGCCAATAACCATTTCCCGCCCTATACCGAAATAATCTCCCGGCTTTAGCTCCGGCAATGAGCTGTCAGCGACAACAATCCTGCCACCGGCTTTTTCACCCTGTTTCTTCTTTTCTTGTAGCTGTTCCGGCAGCAGACCGGCGGAATGATGCTCATTCCTGAGGTCGTTAACCATCCATCTAACCAGCCCAAAAATGAAAAGAATTAAAAACACTAAAAAGATGTACCGTAGTAATGCCAAAAAAATCGCGAACAATCTTATTCCACCTTAAAAGCGCATATTGTGGCGCCTATGCTTACTACGTCTTCAGGTTCAAGCACCCTGGACGCTATTTTAACACCGTTGACTTTGACCCCGTTGGTGCTGTCCAGATCGAAGATTGTATAGCTGCCCCGGTGCAGTTCCAGGCGGGCGTGATGGCGTGAAACACTGTCATCTGTAAGCACTATGTCGCAGTCACTACGACGTCCTATGATCATTGATACACCGCTCAGATTAAATGTTTTACCCCGGTCAGGCCCGGAGTTCACCCGGAATTTAGCGAAAACCAGGGGAGCCGTCTCCGGTCGCGCCCCCTCTTTAACAGGGGTAAAGCGCTGTGTATGTTCAAGAGTTTCTCTCAGTGCGGCTGTTTTCCTCTCCTCCGGCGGCGCCTCACTGAACTCCGAATCCAACCTCATATTTCCGGGAGTCACGTTCTCATCCAGGGCAAACTTTACCGCCGGGGAGCCGGTCAGCGTATATTTCTTTTCATTTGCTTTCTGCCGCACATATTCTTGAAGCTCTTCAGAAAGCAAGGAGGAGAAAGTGGCAATGTTTTCATAGTCCGATGGGTTGAGGTGCACCTCATATTCGTTTGGCACATAAATATTGCTGATACTTACCCGCTTGCAGTCTCTCATCTCCCTGGCCAACTTCTTGGCTATTTCCGCAGGCTGGATGCATCCGCCGAAACTGTCTTTGAAAAAACCTTCTATATACTTCTCAAGGCTTCCTTCCAATCCAGAAAACATACGCATTTCTATCACCTCCAATTTGAGACGTGAGAATATCCTGTATTCCTACCAAGTCCTTAAAACCCTTTTTTTACGTCAGTGTCATATCTCACTTTTAATTACCAAGTCTATGATCCACAATTTACGTTGTGCGAATAAATTCGCAGCTACATCTTCCCACGTCCCAAGTCTCACGTCTCACGTCTCACGTCCCAATACCCTGCGTCTCAGCTGACCGCAGGCGGCGCCGATATCCGCACCAAATTCTTTTCTGACAGTGACGGCGAGACCGCCCTGTTCAACAAGCGTTTTGAATAATTCCACTTGCTGCCTGGCGGGGGGTTCCACACCTCTTTCCAAAACCGGGTTAACGGGAATCAGGTTCACATGGCACAGTATGCCGGACAATAGGCGCGCCAGTTCCAGCGCATGCCCCCTGCTGTCATTTACTCCCGCAATCAGCGCATACTCAAATGTAACACGCCTGCCGGTCGCGCGGGCGTAATCACGACAGGCCGGGATCAGTTCTTTTAACGGGTATTTTTTATTAATTGGCATCAGCAAATCCCGGTCATTATCGTTAGGCGCGTGCAGTGAAACAGCCAGTGTGAGCGGCAGCCCCTCTCCGGCCAGTTTTCTGATCCCCGGAACAAGACCGCAGGTTGAAATGGTTATATGGCGGCCCCCTATATTTAAACCATATGGTGCTGTAATGTTTCTAATGAAGGTCATTACCGCGCCGTAATTTTCAAGCGGCTCGCCGGACCCCATCAGCACAACATGGCTGACCCTGGTCCCACTGTCCCGCCGCATAGCGAGAACCTGATCGTAAATCTCCCCGGCGCTCAGATCGCGTATGAAACCGCCCAGTCCCGAGGCACAGAGGCGGCAGGCGTAACGACAGCCCACCTGAGTTGACACACAGGCGGAGTAGCCGTAGTCATGCTTCATTAAAACACTTTCCACCGCCTGCCCGTCATTAAGAGCAAGTAGATACTTTACAGTGTCTCCCCGTTTGGATTGCATTTTTGCGGCGATTTCCAGCCGGCTTAACCGGGCGCAGGACTCCAGCATATCCCTGAAAGCACCTGCCAGGTTGGTCATCTCCCGGAAAGAAGCGACGCCTTTGCCAAATATCCATTCCGCCACTTGTCTGGCCCGGTATTTCTCAGCTCCCAGACCAGTGACAAAGCTTTCAATCTGGGGCAGGGTCAGGTTTTTTAGATTCAACTTTAGATCTTCTTTATTCTCCATTATCTAATGCGATCCCTTTTTTCTCATCCTGGCGATAAAAAAACCATCCATTTTATTCCAGCCGGGCAGTATCTGCACGTAGCCCCGTTCCAGGCTGCCGTCATTATCCAATTCGCGCGGCAGCAGTAAAGTCAGGTCGTCCATTATAAAGTCCGGATGTCTGGACAGGAAGCTTTCAACCTGCCCCAGGTTTTCCTCACGGGTAATGGTACAAGTACTGTAGACTATCACTCCGCCTGGTTTGACACAGCAGGCGGCGCCGTCCAGGATTTCTGCCTGCAAACCAGCCAGTTCAGCGATTTGGCCGGGCTCTTTACGCCAGCGCGCGTCCGGACGGCGCCTCAAGACTCCAAGCCCGGAGCAGGGGGCGTCAACCAGAACAAAATCCGCCCAGTTACTGAGCCTTTCCGGCAGTTTCCTGGCATCACCAGCTAAGTCCTTAATTATAGCAATTCCCAGGCGGCTGCTGTTTTCTTTAATCAGGGTCAGCTTATGCGGGTGAATATCCACAGCTATGATCTCGCCCCGGTTCTCCATTAACTGGGCCAGATGAGTGGTTTTGCCGCCGGGAGCGCCGCAGGAATCAAGCACGGTAGCCCCTGGCACGGGCGCCAGGGCCAGGCTGGCCAGCATGGAGCTTTCATCCTGCACCTGAAACAGACCTTCCTTAAACGCGGCCAGGGAACCTAACGAGAAAAAACCTTCAATCTTTAAACCCTCCGGCGCAAAAGCGGTCTCTTTTACCGTCAATCCTTCCTCCCTCAGGCTTTCCGCCAGTTCCTGCCTGCTGATCCGCAGGGTATTGACACGCACCGTATTGGGGGGCGGTACATTGTTGGCCCGGGTGAAAGAAATGGTTTCTTCCAGGCCGAATTCCTCCAGCCAGCGCTCTACCATCCAGACCGGGTGGGAATACTTCAATGATATGTGTCTGACCGGGTCGTCAGCAAGGGGTGGAAATGTGATCCCGTCCTTACGGCGGGATACATTGCGCAAGACCCCGTTTACAAATTTCACCGCTCCCGCATGCCCGAACCTGCGCGCCATTTCAGCCCCTTCGTTGCAGGCGGCGGATGGGGGAACCCTATCCATGAACATCAGTTGGTAGACACCAAGCCTGAGAATGTTCCTTACGGCCGGAGTCTGAGAACTCAAAGACTGTTTGATAAACTGACCCAGGACCCAGTCCAGGGTGTTCAGGGAACGCAGGACACCATAAGCTAATTCAGTGGCAAAGGCCCGGTCAAGTTTACCGGGCCGGTTTTTTTCCAGAATGTTATTCAAGGCCAGGTTGGCATAAGCGCCTTCCTCTTCAACCGCTTTAAGGACTTCCAGTGCTATTTCCCTCGCGGACAACACAGGCAACAAACCCACCCTTTCCAAAACACTACATTTATTATCCACAATTAGCTCGTATTTAATCTGTTTTATTATTTTATTTATTGTAGCTTAAATCAGGCTCCTTATGGTCTGTCCCGGCCACCCTGCTTTTCTCAATTAAAAAGTAACGAATCGCCTCTTCCACTTTGGGCAATTTTATCTGGGTGTTAAAGCAGGGTCCAAAGGGGCGTTCGTTGGTGACTCCCAGTACCGGGATCGGGTTCGAGTCCTGGATCCCGCTGGTAAGGTCACGCTCACAGGCGATGGCTACAATGGCGCGGGGTCGGTACTCTTGAACGAATTTACGGGCCAGGGTTCCTCCCGTGGCCATACCGACCTTAATACCGTATGTATCTCTCAAGTTCAGCAGATCGTTAACAGGGCAACGCCCACAGCGGTGACAGTTGTCTATTTTAATGGTGATTTTATAAGGACATTCGCTGTTTTGGAGGCAGTGCGGCGCCAGCAGGAGTATTTGAGCCGGTGCTAATTTCAGCTCCCGGGATTTAACAAGGTCATTATTTACTTCAACAAAAGAGCACTTAATCTTATCAACGTCGATGTGAAAAATCCTGCCTATAACCAGAGCAATAGGGAAGAAAAGGCTTAAGGCCACCCGCATCGGCCCGTGTAAAGCGGTAATATCCTTTGAGTAAATTATGGTCAAAACAATACCACCGATACCGAACGCAGCTACTACCATACCGCCAACCAGCATTCCGGCCAGGGTGACCAGAAGGATCTGGTCAAAAATCGTTCTTTGAGGATTCAGGGCCAGATACCATATGCCTGTGAGCAGAAGTCCGGCAAACAGGACACTGACACCTAAAAGTCCGATAAACAGCCTCTTGCGAACTGGTAAAAAATTACTGACAATCACTAAGTATCGCCTCGCGTATTGGGACGTCAGACATCAGACGTTGGACGTCGGTATACTCTCCTTCGGGGTCTATGACCCACGTGACCTTCATGCTGTGATTTAAGTTGTAGGTTGTGGGCCAGGTCATATCCCCTTGTCTCACTGGGGTATGGCACCGCCCAGGATTGCACCTGGGGCGACAGGGGTGCCCCTTAAAAAATCAGCTGTGTTGAGTCTTTTAGCGCCCTGCAGCTGAAGCTCGGCGATGCTGAGCAGGCCGCCGCCGGTTTTGACAATAATGCCGTCGCTGCCGCTGGACAAAACCTGGCCTGGTCTGCCGGTGGTCCCGTCGTCTTCCAGTGCCGCCGCTCTCCATATTTTAAGCACCCTGCCCGAAAAAGTGGTTCGCGCCCCCGGCCAGGAATTCATGCCTCTGATCTGGTTGCAGATATCCGGCGCCGGTCTGTCCCATAAAATCAGCTCGTCACCGGCCTTGAGCATGGGCGCGTAGGTGGAACTGCCGGTTTGCGGCAGCCTGGGAGCAGCGCCCCGCCCGATCAAAGAAAGGGTTTCAACCAGCAGCTGCGCTCCCAACAGGGACAACCTGTCATGGACCATACTCACCGTATCGGTATCGTCAATGAGAATTGTTTCCCGCAGAATCATATCGCCGGTATCCAGCCCTTCATCCATGTACATGGTGGTGATCCCCGTTTCTTTTTCCCCGTTAATAACCGCCCAGTGAATGGGAGCGGCGCCCCGGTACTTCGGCAGTAAGGAGGCGTGGACATTGATACAGCCATACCTGGGGATAGAGAGGATTTCAGCCGGCAGGATGCGGCCGAAAGCAACCACTACTATCACGTCAGGGGACAACCCCTCCAGCAAAGTGATAAAATCAGGGTCCTTGATCCGTGAAGGCTGAAAAACCGGGATTTTAAAAGAGCGCGCCGCTTCCTTGAGCGGGGGAGGCGCTTTCTTCTTCCCCCTGCCTCTGGGACGGTCAGGCTGAGTTACAACAGCGGCAACTTCATGTCCCGCCTCTACCATAGCTTTGAATGTAGGCACCGCAAAATCCGGCGTTCCCATAAATATAGCCCGCATGCTTACTCCCTATTCCTCTTTCTGGTCCAGTTTCCTTATATTTTCCGCCCGGTCGATAAAAAGGATCCCTTCCAGGTGATCGATTTCGTGCTGAAATACCCTGGCCAGCAAACCTCTGGCCTTTACAACCTGCTCCTGTCCGTAGCGGTCAAGAAATTTTACTTTAACCGAGGCAGCCCGGGTGACATCCCCCATCAGACCAGGTATGCTGAGACAGGCTTCGGTTTCTGTTTCTTTTCCGGCGAAACTTAGAAACTCAGGATTGATCAACTCCATCAGGCCGTTTCCGGCATCCAGCACGATCACCCTTTTAGAAACGCCCACCTGCGGAGCGGCCAGGCCGACGCCCTTGGCGCTATATAAGGTTTGAGCCATATTGTCCAACAGCTTAATAATATTAGGCGTTATTTTCGGCACTTCCTTAGCCTTTTCCTTAAGGATTTCGTCTCCTATCTCGACAATTTTATAAACCGCCAAAAATTACCCCTCCTTTATTGAGGACATTCCTTCACCTTTTAATCGGGGACATTCCTCAGCGTTTGAATCGGGGACATTCCTCAGCGTTTGAATCGGGGACATTCCTCAGCGATAAAGAAATACCCAAAACAGAGGTGTGTCCCCGTTCCTTAGCCGGTGTGTCTTCTTTCCTTAAAGCATCCCCTGCGGGTTAATATCAACGTTAACCGCCGGCTTAAAGGCTGGACGCAGCGTCTGCAGCACTGCCATGCTGTCTTTAAT
>CAZJGV010000099.1:6123-11755 GCA_964545615.1 uncultured Pelotomaculum sp. | reverse complement strand
GACTGATAGGCTCGAAGGAGTCACTTACGGTAACGGCAGCTTCGTGGCGGTGGGGTGGAATGGCAACATGCTCATATCTCCCGACAGCACCATCCTCACCTCCCCCGACGGCGTTACCTGGACCGAACGGATTTCCGGCACAACCAATTATCTCTACGGAGTCACCTACGGCAACGGCAGTTTCGTGGCGGTGGGGAATTACGGTACCATCCTCACCTCCTCCGACGGCATCGGCTGGACCGTCAGGAGATCCAGCATGACTGATTGGCTCCGCGGAGTTGCCTATGGCAACGGCAGCTTTGTGGTTGCGGGGTTTAACGCCATCCTCCAGTCGGGCATCATAAACTCCGGTCCTGCCTCACTCACCATCAACGGTGTCGCCGAAGGAGCCACCGTCTCCGCCAAAACCACCCTCACCGCCACCGTCACCGGTACCGAACTCACCAAAGTCTACTATTACCTGGTTGGCCAGGATGATACACAGTACGCAATTGGCGAAAGCTACAACCCTGCCGACAACTGGCGGGTCGAACTCGACCCCTCCAAGTATCCCGACGGCGCATACGAACTCGCCGCTGTGGGAATCCGCCAGGACAACGGTGAGAGAGTCTACGGCAGCAGCATCAATATAAACATTGCCAGCAACCCGGTGATAGTCAGCACAGATCCTGCTGACAACGCTCCACAAGTAGGTCTTCATACCAGAATAACCATTACTTTTAGTGAAGATATCCAGGAAGGTACATCTTACGGTGATATTACAGTAATAAATAAAAGCTACCAAGGCTATTACGGCGAAACAGTATATATCAGCAAAGAAATTAACGGCAAAAATCTCATCATCACTCGCGGGGGCGGAGGCAACTGGAGCGAGCGCACCAAGTATGAAGTCACCATACCAGCTGGCGCTGTTAAAGACATGGCCGGCAACCCACTGGCAGAAGCTACAATCTTTAGCTTCACCGTAGCAGACCCTTCCAGGCCTGTTATCTCAATCACTTCACCAGGTAATAACACCTTTTACAAAAAAGGCGCTTCTATACCTGTCAAGGCCACTATAACTGATAACTATATTATAGAGGGCGTGGGTGTATATATCATAGACCCTTCGGGAAAACAATATCAACTAGACCATCAAACCTTGACGGATAAAAGCTACAATGTTAACCTCACTTGGAATACAGCAAAACTGCCGGATGGTACATCCGCGCCCGACGGTCAATATAACATCAGAATTACAGCCACGGACGGCAATGATCTATACAGCCAGGCTAAAAGAGTAGTATTTATTGACGGCGCTCCTCCTACAGTAATTAGCAACTATCCTGCCAAAAATGCGACAGATGTAATTACAAACACGGACATGACCGTTACCTTCAGTGAAAATATTTTAAAAGGAAGCGACAACGCTTTTAATGAGATTGTCCTAAAAGATGAAAGCAATAATGTTGTTGCGACAACAAAAAGCATAAGTGGAAAGGTGCTTACTGTTAAGTATAATAACTACTTACAAAATGGAACTAAATATACCCTTACCATTCCCGCCGGGGCAGTGGTTGACAAAGCCGGCTATGCCTTGTCAGATCCATACACATTTAGTTTTACTACCGAAATCTTAGAATCCTTTGTAACCCCCAATTCTTTTAATGCAGGGAACAGCTCCTTTGACGCTTTAAAAGGACCTGTAATAAATTTTGGAAATAAAGAGTTTAATTTATTTGAGTTGCCAATAGGAACAGAATTAAAATTCGTTGACAAACTAAAGGTTACTTATGATCAAGATGAAAAAAAGTATATGGTTATCATAGGTGATATGGGTGATAAAGCGGATCAAAATCATCCTGACCCTAATGACCCGTATTGGAAAGAGCAGTATGAAGAGATTAAAGAGATGTATAAATTCTTTGGAGCAGGGACTAATCAAGATACATATAACGTGTTCAGGAAATTAAGACAAAATTTTAAAGCTAAAAATCTTAAGATGGGATTCGATTTCAATACGTATTCCGCCGGATATTTGGAATTCAGTAATGTAAATGGAAAACCTCAATTAACAGAAGGCGGATTGATTTTTGTCGCCGAAGCAGATGCTAGTATAAGTTATCCTTTACCACCTGCTCCTGTAGTTTTTTTGAAGTTCGGTGTAGAAGGTGAGGCTGAAGGGAAAATAGGGTTAAAACTGCAGGAGGCAGGACAACTAAATCCAATAATCGATGTGAATGCTGAATTGGGAGTAAGTGTCACACCCTATCTGGGTATAGGTGCCGGCAACGATAAGATAGTAAGCGCTGAGGCTGGATTTCAGGGTAAATTGGATACTACTCTCAGTATACCCGTCATATCACTGTCGGATAGTTTTAAAGCGGATTTAACAGGGTCAGTATATTTAAAATATAAAGTTCTGGTTTTTATAAACGGTAAAAATACTTGGGATTTCGGTAAAGTAATAATATACCCCAGAGATGAAGCTGGGGGTGGTGGAGGTGCATGGTCTACAGCATCAATATCCATACAGCCGGATGACTTTGTGTTAATGCCGCGAGATTATTTAATATCTGCTTCATCATTTACCGCCAACAGGAGTGCGTCCATAAGCCAGAACACAATTATAGACGCCACAACCATAAAAACAAACGTCTATCCCTACGGAGAACCCCAGATCCTATCCTTGGGAAACAACAAACAACTGTTAGTCTGGGTAGACGATGACATCACCAGGACTTCGGCCAACAGGACAGCGTTATTGTATTCCATAATTGACGGCAGTTCCTGGAGTACTCCGCAACATGTGAATAACGATGGAACCGCAGACTTTTCCCCGCGCTTATCAGCGGCGGGCGATAACGTTTATTTAATCTGGCAAAACGCCGGTCAGGTGTTCGAAGATACCGTGACCATGGAAGAGATGGCCCAGGCTATGGACATCTATTTTGCCAGGTTTGACGGTACCGCCTTTACCGATATTAACAATATTACCCCCCAACCTGACACCGCTTATGAAATGTCACCTGTTACAGCAGCGAACAGCCAGGAAGTTTCAGTTGTCTGGACAGAAAACTCGGTAAATGATGAATTCGGGTTGAAAGGCTTAAATTCTATATACCGCAGAACATGCATAGGCGGCGTCTGGGGAGAAATCCAAATGCTCGACAGCGACCTGCCGGCGGTCACCAGCATCGACTCCGGCTACAATAACGGTACAAGCCTGGTAGCTTTCAGTGCCGATAGCGATGGGGATATAACGACAAATAATGATTCCGAGATTTATTTAATTAAAGACAGCCAAAAATATCAGCTGACCAGTGATGAGATAGATGATATTGGTGTACAGTTTGCAGGACAGGCTAATAACGAAGATTTATACTGGAGCGCGGGAGGGCAGATCAAATATATCAGCCAGGGTGACACCGCTAATATAAACACTTTGGGAATCAGCGCCGGCACCGGCCAGATGACTAATTACCAGGTGCTGGCCAACCAGGTGGACGATAAAGCCGTTGTTTGGGAACAGGCCGACGGGTTTAAAAGCGATTTATACGGTGCTTATTACGACAAATCAACCTCTTTGTGGGGCGGCTCCATAAAACTTACAGATTTTCAAAACAAAGTTCGACAGTCAAATGGTTATCTAGATAATGACGGGACTATCAAAATGGCCTTTAACCTGGCGCAAGTTGTGGAGGGAAGCAACGCTGACCCGTACGGCAGCGTTGACTTAATAGCTGCCAATATTAACAGGGAATGCAACGTATCTATTGTTGGCGGTATTGCCTATGATAATGAACTGGTGCAGCCCAACAGCAATATCAATTTATGGGTTGATGTTAAAAACAACGGCGCGGAGCCGGTAAGCCAGCTGCTGGCCGAGGTTTTGGACGCCGGCAACAACGTTTTAAACTCCCAGACCATATCAAAAACAATCACTTCAGGCGCAACCGAGGAATTGGAAATACCTTATACATTACCAGGCACTTTGAGCAAGTTTGATATTAAAGTAAGAGTGACTCCGGTCGGTTTAACCGATATCGATCCATCAGATAATATAACGGGCGCCACTATGGGATATGCCGACATAGCGATACATCGCGTCGAAGTTACAGACACCGGTCAGGCCAAACAAATCCAGGCAAGCATACAAAACATAGGTTATGACGACGCGCAAAATATAAACGTATCTCTGCACAAAGAAAGTTCAAGCGGAGAAATTATAGAAACCAAAGATATCGCGGATTTAGCGGTTGGAGATTCACAAACCGTCTTGTTTAACCTAGACTCCGGTCTTCTTTACTCAGAGACCGGAGACAGCCAGATATTGTTCTATGTCAGCGCAACTACAGAGAGCGCGGAGGCGCTCTACGGCAATAACGGCATAGCGGTGGCAGTGGCAGCGGAGGGAACGGCGCCAACCGGAACAGGCATCTCCGCTAGCTTCACCTTCCAGGTCGCCCCTGAATCAGTGGATATACCCCAGGCCGAGGTCTCACTGTGGGAAGTCGGCGCGGACAGGTCCACTGCCACACCTGTTTTAAACCAGCAGGTCGATGTCGCCGCCACAGCAGGCGACAATAACGGAACTTTCCAACTGACCAACATAGAGGCGGGTACTTACGACATCACTTTCAAGCTTCCCTACAGCCTGAGAGCCGTTAAGACAAGTGTCACTATCACCCAGGACGCAATGATCCCTATTGACTTCGGCGAAATAACCCTGGGCGACACCTGGGGCGAGGATGGCCCTGACAACGTGGTCGACGTATCCGACTACTCCGCCATCCTGTACAGCTTCGGCACAGTTCCGGGCGATGGCAAGTACATCGACACCTGCGACCTGAACCGGGACGGGGTGGTGGATGTGACGGATTACTCTATTGTGCTTTACAACTTTGGGGAATATGGCGGGGCGCCTTTTTAGGCCTGTAGTATTCTCTTCCAGAGACTATATCGCCAGTATATGTTTTACAGAAAACGATTAGCAATAAATGTAATAATTCAAATGCAAAGAGGTAGTATTATTTTCTTTAAAAAAAGGGTGGTTCTGAGTTTATGAGAGAGAAAGGAAATTATTGTAATAAGCGCATTAGAAGGAAACAGGCGTCACTTCTATTGATACTGGGCGCTCTTATATTGCTACTTTTACTGACTACCATGCCCGGTTTGGCCGTAGAAAGTAGTTCTGCCACAAGTATGCTGGCGGAAAACACAATTGTCTCCAACACATCCACTGGTCCTCTGGACAACTGGCAGTGGCGCAATCCCCTGCCTCAGGGTAATACACTTACTACAGTTGCCTATGGTAACGGCAGCTTCGTGGCGGTGGGATATTACGGCACCATTATCACTTCCCCGGACGGCATCACCTGGACCGTCCGGACTTCCGGCACGACCAATTATCTCGAAGGAGTCACCTATGGCAATGGCACCTTCGTGGCGGTGGGATATGACAGTATGATAGGAGATGGCATCATTCTCACCTCGCCCGACGGCGTCAGTTGGACCGAACAGAGCTCCGGCACGACTAGTGATCTCGAAGGGGTCTCCTACGGCAACGGCAGTTTCGTGGCGGTGGGGAGTTATGACGGCACCATTCTCACCTCGCCCGACGGCGTCAGCTGGACCGAACAGAGCTCCGGCA
>CAZJGV010000099.1:4557-6023 GCA_964545615.1 uncultured Pelotomaculum sp. | reverse complement strand
GACTAGTGATCTCGAAGGGGTCTCCTACGGCAACGGCAGTTTCGTGGCGGTGGGGGATGACGGAATCATCCTCACCTCGCCCGACGGCATCACCTGGACCGTACGAATTTCTGGCACGACTGATTGGCTCGAAGGAGTAATCTACGGCAACGGCAGCTTCGTGGCGGTGGGGTGGGGGGGTATCATTCTCACCTCGCCCGACGGCGTCACCTGGACCGAACGAATTTCTGGCACGACTGATTTGCTCAATGGAGTAACCTACGGCAACGGCAGCTTCGTGACGGTGGGGGAAGATGGCACCATTCTCACCTCGCCCGACGGCGTCAGCTGGACCGAACAGAGCTCCGGCACGACTAGTGATCTCGAAGGGGTCTCCTACGGTAACAGCACCTTCGTGGCGGTGGGATATGACGGCACCATTCTTACCTCGCCCGACGGTGTTACATGGACCGCCAAGAGCTCCGGCACGACTAGAGTCCTCTATGGAGTCACCTATGGCAACGGCAGCTTCGTGGCTGTGGGTGGCGCGATGATATGGGATGGCATCATTCTCAGCTCCCCCGACGGCGTCAGTTGGACCGCCAGGAGATCCGGCACGTACGATTATCTTAGAGGAGTCACTTACGGTAGAGGCACATTCGTGGCAGTGGGACATAATGTGTATAATGGTGTTATCTTTACTTCTCCCGACGGCGTCACATGGACTGCCAGGAACTCCGGCACAATTCAATCGCTTTACGGAGTTGCTTGCGGTAACAAAACCTTCGTTGCAGTTGGCTCAAACGGCACCATTCTACAATACACTAACAAGCCTCCCACCGCCAACTTCAGCTTTTCTCCTTCCTGGCCCGCAGTTGGAGAGGAAGTAGTTTTTGACGCCTTTCTTTCCGGTGATCCTGACGGAATTATTAAATCATACGAGTGGGATTTCGGTGACGGCACGCATGGAAGCGGTATTCAGGCAATTCATTCCTACCAAACAAAAGGCGACTACACCGTAACTTTAACAGTCACGGACAACTTCGATGAATCAGACTCCACTTCGCAGCAGGCGCATGTCGGCAGCATCAACGAACCGCCCGTGGCCGCGTTTACCTTTGCCCCCCGCATCCCGGTGGCAGCCAAAGAAATTTCCTTTGACGCCTCCAATTCCAGCGACCCCAATGGAGAGACCCTTTACTACGAGTGGTACTTCGGTGACGAATCATATGACAACGGCGTAAAAACCGTCCACACCTATGCCTCGCCGGGCAGTTACCAGGTTTCCCTCACCGTTACCGACCAGCGGGGAGAGTCGAACACAAAGACTTATTATATCGTTGTTATTCCCGAACAATCAGTTGAGGAATATAAAAACCGCGACAGTGTGAGCGTGGGGCCGTGGGTCGTCGAAGCGGACAAAATCACCCAGACCGGCGGCAATACTTACACCGCCTCAGGCAACGTCAGGCTGAACGGATGGATCC
>CAZJGV010000099.1:2280-4547 GCA_964545615.1 uncultured Pelotomaculum sp. | reverse complement strand
CCGATACCGATCTCGAAATAGATGAAGAAAACCAGCAAATCAGCGCCAGTGTTGGCTCACTGTACATCGTGCCCGGTCTGCTCTCGGGCTCATACGCCAAAGCCGGCAAAATAGTGCTGTATAAAGGAGAAATCACCCTAAACGGCGGTGAAATCCAGCTCTTATCCAACGTGCCAGGTAAAATATACCTGTCCGGCATGCCCTTTGAGCTCAAAAAATTAGCCCTTGTTGACGGAGTATTAGAAGCTGACCTTGAAGGAGAAGTGCTCGGCGCCAAATACAGCATCGAAAAAGCCAGAATAAGCCCCGTAAACATAGCATTTGAAGCAAAACTGGAAGGCAGCGAAACCCTGCCAATAGAGTATAAAGGCATAGAGCTAAAAGACGCCACCATAAAATACGACTCAGAAGAAGATATTATCGAGGGCGAAGCGACCGTTGGTTTGCCGAAGATATGGAAGGGAATAGACGGCTTCCAGGGCGCCTTCGGCCTGCAAAACAATAAGATAAACCGGGTCGGGCTGGGCGCCAGCTTCGATCCCGGCCTGCCCCTGGGCAACACATCCCTTTCCATGACCCGCCTGTACGGTGAAGTCGATAAAATAGTAACCGGTCCGTTAAATATCAAAGGAGAAACTGATATAGCCGCCGTGGGAGGCATAAAAATAAATGATTACCCCATCGTCAGCGCCAAAGACGTAACCGTAACCATCGACTTCACCTGGAAGATCGCTACCGTGGGGGACATCTACCTGTTCGACTACAAACTATTCAATTCAAAAACATCCCTGAGCAGTAACAAAGGTTTGGATGTAGAATCAAACATCAACCTTTCCGATATACTTACCGGCACGATAACATTCAAAGCATCCCCCCAGTTAGATATCAGCGGCTCTACAGAAGGAGCCATCAGCGCGCCTGAGGACTGGAAAATAATTGGCGGCAAAAAATTAGCCGGTGTGAAATCAGTCCTGGACAAAGAGAAAATATCGACCGGCGTGGATTTTCTAGAGCTGTTTGACGTCACAGTAAAATTCTATTACAGTTCCGGCTTTCAACTGTTCAGTCAGCAAGCCGGCGGCACTGTAAACAGCATAGACGGCCACCGGGTGGAAGTGGGCACTAACTTGGAACTTATCACTTCCAGGCTAGTGCAAAGTAATAGTATGCAATCAAACGAGTCAACCTGGCCGGTATTTGTAATTGAGCAACAATATAACAAAGTAGTTTTTCATGTGACATGGACCGAAGGTGACTCCGAAATCAACCTGTTGACACCCGGCGGCACAAAACTAACCGCCACCGAGGCGTTAACCGAAACTAACGGCGTTAAAGAACTGAAACTGGAAAAAGAAGCGTATTTTGTACTGCCTTCGCCGGCATTGGGGACCTACCAGATAGAATACGACCCAAACCTGGTTACCGGCCTGCAGCTGGAAGCATTAAACATTAACCTGCCGCCCGTGTTAACCTTTACCCAAATCAACTATGATGCCGCCCAGAAGACAGCCCAAATCACCTGGCAAGCCGCTGACCAGGACGACAATGCCGCCATCACCCTCTACTATGACGACGACCGGGAAGGAGCAAACGGGATCCTCTTTGCGACAGACTTGGGCACCAGTGTATCAGAGGGGGTATACCAGTGGGATCTGTCGGCCATCCCCACCGGCGATTACTACATCTACGCCAAAATCGACGATGGCAGTAATGCTCCCGTCATAGTATACAGCGACACCATAATTAACCACATCCACCCTCATGCGCCAGCGCCACCGTCGAACCTAAGCGCAGTACCACATAACGGAGGGCTGGACATCACCTGGCAAAATGCCTCCGGGGTAACCACATGCCAGGTCAACATTATCACCGCAAATGACCAAAGAACACTAATAGCATTCCTCGTGGAAAACAGCCAGTCATACCATCTGGATAAAGACGCCATAAGTCCTGGCGAATACATCATCCAACTGGCGTCCCTGTCAGCAGACGGTGTGTACAGCGCATTCGCCGAGACTAATGCCACTGTAACAGAAGCCACCCCGCCTGTGCTGGAACCGCAGTGGTCCAACAGCACCAGTATCACGGCAAACAGCTAGCTAACCTTGAGCGCCGCCCTGGCGCAAGGAGTAACCGTAACCGTCCTTCAGCAGGACAACATCGTCCGGACTGAGTTAACCGGCAACATTAACGAAACCTTTACCCTGGAGCCAGGTATCAATTACTTTAAAGTGCGGGCAACAGACCCCGAAGGTGACGAAGCCGAA
>CAZJGV010000099.1:0-2256 GCA_964545615.1 uncultured Pelotomaculum sp. | reverse complement strand
TATGAAATATATTATGATAACATCAAGCCTTTTATAGAAGTGAGTAATATTGAAGAAATATTGGAAAACAACCAGGTCCTGTTACAAATCACCGGTTTGACCATCCCGGGCGTTACGCTCACCATAAATGAAAAGACCGTGGCAGTGGATGCGGGCGGTGCTTTTACCGGCACGGTTCAACTTCCGGATAACAACATAATCATGCTGCAGGCACAAAACCAGGCCGGCAATGAAACCGTAAAAATACTTCAGTATACCTGTGCCGATACCAACGCCCCGGCATGGACAAGCGGCAGCCTGATTGCGTCCAACCTGACCAAAACCAGCCTGACTCTAACCTGGAGCGGCGCCTCAGATAACATTGGAGTAACAGGCTACAAAGTATACCAGGGTGCAACCCTGCTGACAGACACACCAATAACCGCTACCAGTTACGGTGTCACCGGGCTGTCCCCCGATACACAGTACACCTTCACCGTACAGGCCGGTGATGCGGCAGACAACTGGAGCACGGACGGTCCCAGCGTCTCGGTCTTCACCGGTGATATTAACGGTATCTCCGGCAGCTTCACCTTACAAGTCGCTCCCGAGTCCACGGATATACCTCAGGCCGAGGTGTCCCTGTGGCCGGTGGGGGCTGACCGGACCACGGCAACACCTGTTTTAACCCAAAATGTAGATGTTACCGTAATCGATAATGAAGGTTCTTTCCAAGCAACTGGTCTGCAGCCGGGTGACTACGACATATCTTTCAAGCTGCCATACAGCCTGAGAGCCATAGAAATAAACGTCACCTTAACCCAGGACGCGGCAACTCCCGTCAACTTCGGTGAAATCACCCTGGGCGACACCTGGGGCGATTCCGGCCCCGACAACGTCATCGACGTATCCGACTACTCCGCTATCCTGTACAGCTTCGGCACAGTACCGGGCGTCGAGAAGTATATAGATAACTGCGACCTGAACCGGGACGGGGTGGTGGATGTGAGTGATTACTCTATCGTGCTCTATAACTTTGGGAAGTATGGCGAGGCGCCTTTTTAAGGCGCTTGTTTTTTTGTCCAGAACTTGAGATGAAAAGAATATTTTTCCCCTTCTCTGAATATAGCTATTATAGCTATATTCTATTATAATGGGGGTAAGGAATTTGCGAAGGAGTGGCTTATTTATGCCTAGTGTTCCCATTCACGAGGCGAAGAACAAATTGACTGCATTAAGGCGGGAAGCCGTCACAGGAAAAGAATTCTTATTGGCGGACGCCAAGAGGAAAGATGACCAGCCTGTATCTCTCATTTCGACGGCACTGCTTGACGAATTATGTCAGACTAAAACTTTTTCTTTCGACTGGATTGACGAGCCCGGGAAAGAAAGCGAACATTACTCTTTGTACAACCGGGAAACCGGAGTTTACGGTGTGGGCTCTAACAAAAATGAAGCAGTTGAGGACTTCATTGACAACATAGTCGACTATGCTGGAGTTTACTTTGATGATTTACCGTTCTATTTAAGCTTGTCCGGTGGCCGCCGGGGACATTACTGGTACTTGAGGCGTATTCTACGGTGTGAAGGGGACAGGGAGAGAATTTACCGGATGTTAGAACTCGATAGAGCGCCGGCAGTCTAATGGGGTATACATTCACCTGGGATGATATTGAAAAGATTTGCCGGAAGTTGGGGATGAAGAGGCAGGGGAAGACTGCGGTTTGGAAAGGCCTTGGTCCGGATGGGGTGAAACGCACTTGTATTATCCATGCCAAACATAATGGGAATGTGGGTGGCGGATTAGTTCAAAAGATTGCCACAAAAGAACTAAACTTTACTTCAGTAGAGGAAATGTACCAGTTTCTGAAGGAGAAGTAGCTCTTCTTTTTTGAGGGTCCGGCGATGAAAAGCACATCGACACCTGCGACCTGAACCGGGACGGAGTGGTAGATGTGTCCGACTACTCGATAGTGTTGTACAACTTTGGGAAATACGGTGAGGCGCCTTTTTAGGCGCTTGTTTTTTTAAGAAGAATTTTTATTTATTTGCCGTATGGGATCAACACCAACCAGGATGTGTCCGACGCCGCCTTCACCATACAATCACAGTTAGGTAGTGCAGGCATATATGGCAGTTTTACCTTCCAGGTCGCCCCTTAGTCAACAGATATACCCCAGGCTGAAGTATCCCTGTGGGCGGCGGGAGCAGACCGGTCCACTGCCACACCTGTTCTAACCAAGCAAGTCGATGTCACCGCAACAGCAAGCGATAATA
>CAZJGV010000098.1:6083-11932 GCA_964545615.1 uncultured Pelotomaculum sp. | reverse complement strand
ACTTTCACTGGCGGTTAATGAAACTATGCCTTTTGTTATTGAAAGAATAATAAACGAAATAGATAAGATTATGCTTCTTTATTAATATTTTGCCTGCCGGCTAATCACAGCCGCCAAACGGTCAAAAAATGAATAGCCAGGCCACTTTCCGGCTAATCCCATCAGCACTGTTAATGTAGACGCGATATCCGTAAGCAGATGCTTGGCGTCTGCCCTGAGGGCAGGGGAATTAAACTCTTCATTTCAAACAAATAAGCGCGACGTATTAAGTCACGCTTATTTGTTATTAGACAAAATGCTTTTACTAATGACCGTGGTGTCCGCCACAATTGCAGCTAACTCCACCGGTGACAAGGTTGCCGCTGAGATAAGCCCCGGCGACCTGTTCCACATCTCCGGCAGCCCCCGTGATTACTTTAAAACCAGCCGTTTGTAACGCATCGGCCATAGGCCTGCCGATACCGCCGGTTATTACTACTTCAGCCCCTTCGGCTTTCAGCATCATGGCCAGCCCGCCGTGGTTATGCATAACTTCATTGGTAATAATTTTTTTACCTTTTATTTGACCGTTCTCCGCTTCCACTACAACAAATTCACGGCTGGTCCCAAAGTGCGGGTTTACTTTTCCTTCTAAGTGGGGCATGGCTATTTTCATTGTCTTTACCTCCGATTATTTTAAATCAAATTTTTCCCAGTCCCTGCCATAGCAAAGGGGGCACACAGTCAGCCTGCGGCAGATGGTTCCCTCCCACTGGTGTCCACAGGCCAGGCACTTCAGGTTATACTGGGTCAGCTTGAAGTTGCCCCCGTTTACTCTCAGGGCTGTCCCGTTTACAAGGGCTTGAGCTATCTTCTGTCTGGCGGATGCCAGTATTCTGTGAAAAGTGGGTCTGGAAACAGACATCTTCTCAGCGGATACTTCGTGGTCCAGGCCTGCCATGTCTCTTAAGCGGATAGCCTCAAGTTCTTCCACCGAAAGCACAATCTCAGAAAGTTCAGACAGGGGGACGCCTGCCGGCTTAAAATAAGTATATCCCGGAAGTTGTTCCACTCTCCTGCATTTTGGCGGCCTGGGCATTTTTAACACTCCTGTCACTGGGTTTAATATATGTTTTTACAAGAATAATATCGACTTATAGAAAGAGAGTCAATATAAGCTTATTCTTCTAATTGTGATTTTAAACGTCACTCTCCTTCACAACCAGTTGTCCGGGTATGAATTCGGTAAAAAGGCTGCTTTCATACTCTTCAATTTTACCCTGGTCGCAGAGTTTGGAAAGATTCGGATCAATAGGCAACTTGCCGAGGAACTTTATGTTGAAAGACTTTGCCACTTCTTCACCATGGCCCGGTCCGAACAACTTAAATTCTTCTCCACATTTCGGGCATATCGCGCCACTCATATTTTCAATCAGACCGAGTATGGGTATATTCATAAGCTGGGCCATTCTTATCGCTTTCTTTACGATCATTGTCGCAAGTTCCTGAGGCGAGGTCACTACAATAAATCCGTTTAAGGGAAGAGACTGCATCACTGTGAGTGGCACGTCACCTGTCCCGGGAGGCAAATCCACAAAAAGGTAGTCCAGGTCGTTCCAAACAACATCTGTCCAAAACTGCCCGACTATTTTGCCCAGCAAAGGACCGCGCCAGATAACAGGCTCGTCTTCTTGTTCCATGAGTAAATTTATTGACATTACTTTGATGCCGGAAGAGCTTTCAAGCGGGTGCATCCCAAATGGTGTACCTTCTATTGGTCCCTTTACCCCAAACATCTTTGGTATGCTGGGACCGGTGATATCCGCATCCAGCACCCCTACCTCATAACCTTTTTTCCTGAAGCCGCTGGCCAGCAGGGATGTAACAGATGATTTGCCGACACCGCCTTTTCCGCTCATGACGGCTATAACACTTTTAGCGCTGCTAAAATTATTTATGGCCAGTTTTTCAGGAGCATTATTAGAATCTTCACTATTTACGGTGTTATGTTCCCCTCCGCAAGCGCCCTTGGCATCGCAGCTGCAGTTTGAATCCTGTTGCATAATAGAGTGTCTCCTTCCCTAGTTTAAAAATGCAATAATAGCTGGTATTATCAATTGATAAAGAAACAGTGGTTATTTCTTGCAGTAAATTATTATACATGTACTCATACCTGCTCGCAGGAGCGTTAGTAAACTTACTGCCGGGAGCTTTTTTAACCTGGGCCTCGGTTACGGCCTGATTATAGTTCCCCTGTCCACAACTTTAACTCCGGAAGCGATGTCTTTTTTGTTTATTATGTCACTCTTCTCAGGGTTTATATCGTATTTATATATGCAAAGATAGGCAGGAACTTTTTAAGAGAATTAATTAAATCTACTACCTTTTCAATGTCATGTTAGTTGGATAAAGTTGGTCCAGTTACTATTGGCACACTATTTGTGCCTGTTACCGTGGCAATAACCTAAAGCCTTTCACCTGTTTCCGGGTTAAACACTATTAACCAGTTAGCGCGGCCATCCACTTGCTTTCAAGTTTTGGCCCATAAAAGCTGCTTTAAGGCCTCACCCCTTCTAGATTAGTTTTCAGGTGACCTGATTCATTATGGTCATCGTTTCAAAAATGATTATATCTCTCTTTATGAACTAACGTCAACAATGTTGTACTATAAAATAAAAAAAGTACGGACAGGCCGGGTTGCAGGGTGCAATCACGCAGCAAAATCCATACTTAAAAAATAAAAACTGAATAAACTCGCAGATGCGGTGCTTATTTTAAATAGGTTTTTTTCCACGGAAACTTTGCCAGCTCAAGATAATCCTGTATTGCCATAGAGAAAGTCTTAGCCGCCATGGCCGCACAGTGAATATGATCTTCAGGTAACCCACCCAGAGCATTCAAAATTGTATCCTGGTCGATTTTTTTAGCCTCTTCCACCGGGCAACCTTTGGCCAGTTCAGTGACCATGCTTCCACAGGCGATAGTTGCTCCACATCCGTCAGTCCAAAAAGTAGCCTTAGTTATTCTGTCGTTTTTAACACTCAGCCATATACCTAAGGTATCCCCGCATTCACCAGTATCTTGTCCAAAACCATCGCAATTTGATATGTTTCCCACATTACGGGGGTTTCTGGCATGATCTATGGCGGTGTCACTGTACCTGCCCCGCATATTCAAAATGTATTCTTTTTCAACAGCTTCCTCCACGCTAACCACTCCAATCAGTATTAAAATTTATTTCAATTTTAATCTTTACCTCATCACCTGTTTTTACTTTACCAAATGTACGGTCTTCCCTGCTCTTTAAATTGATCTTTCCTATATGCAATATTGTAATCTCCGCTTCGCCTAATAACAAGGTCTTTCCTATAACTTAGTCCTCAAAAGATATGCCTGTTATGGTGAAATCTTCTGTGCAGCCGCCACTTAAAACCGTTATCCCTTTCCCAGCACGATATTAACTATTTTCACAACATCCTGCACATTGATCACACCGTCACTATTGGCATCGGCAGCGTTGAACATTTCCCCGGCAGGAGTAGTCTTACCCAGGATAATGTTGACTGTAAGGACTACGTCCTGCACATTAGTCACACCGTCTCCGTTGACGTCACCTTTTTGGTAGCCAGTTGCATCCAAAGTTGAAAAAGTTTGCACCGCACCCTCGCCCCAACCAGCCGAATTGTGCGCTAATGCTTTATATTCGTAGGTTTTTGCATTGCTGAGACCCGTCAGGATGTAATTGAATGTTCCAATCCCGAAACTGCCGCTTTCCATTCCTGCGTCTGTCCAGGTTGCGGCACCCTGCTGTTTGTACTGGAATTTTCGCTGATCACAATTCTCTCCACCTGTAATGGTTATGCTGCCGTTCAATGCAGCTGTACTGCTTGTTACAGAACTTGCCTCACTGGTCGTAACTGTTGGAACCACCACCGGACAGCCTGTCAACTGCGCCTGGGCGCCTTGCTTAGTGAGCGGTATTTCGTTATTAACAGGGTCGCGAAGAAGCACTACCGGCAGTGTAAACTGTGCTGTGCCGTTATCAATAACCTGGAACATTATGGTCAGCGTTGTTCCTGACGATGCCGGCGGTTTCCCGGTCTTGCGGGCGAGGGAAGTCTTAAATGTTCCGGCGGTGTTATCCGCCTCCGGGTCAGGCCACAATAGTACGTCTGTAAAATAGCTGCCTTTATTAAACGACTGATACTGCAAAAGTGCGGGGTTAAATGAAAGTTCCAGGTTAAAGCCCAATACATCCTGTCCGGGGGGCAAATCCTCGATAATAACTTCAACCGGCAGTACACAATTACTAAGCTGTCCATGCTCTATTTTTACCTGTGTGGTAGTGTTAGCAAGCACATCTCCTCCAGTAAAGGTACAGAAGGTCAGAAGAAAAACTAGAATCAGAGTAACCAGAGACAATCTCCTAAACAATATCCCACCTCCTCCGCATCTCGCCTATTAAGGCTATTCTAATTAATGATAACATTTACAAGCAGATCATGGCAATTTAAAAAAATTTCATAATTGGTTGGAAAATATATATAAAGTATTATATGATTAATATAACTCATATCCAGGGATATGATCTAATACTTAACATAAGGTGATATACTATGTTTTTAATAAAAAAGAATTCCCGAATTTTAATCATCGGTTTTTTTACCGTACTTACATTTTTACTAACTCTTGTAATTCTGCCGGTTTCCGCCCTGGCACTGGACAACCCGCAGGGCCGGGCGCGTGCAGCTACAAGCAGCCTGAAAAGAAACCCAGACATGTCCCCCCCCAAGAACATGGCACAAAGTCTTCCCGCTGGCGGGGGCACATTCACAGATTCTGCCCTGATAACCCCGGACTGCACCCCTGTACCCATCAGCATAGGTCAAACAGTGAGCGGCGCATTAACAGAAGAGGACTGCTATGACTTCGATGATCCATACAGGTGGTATCTGAAATACTACTCCTTTAGCGCGGCGGCCGGTCAGCAGGTGGCGTTTGAAATGACATCGACCGATTTTGACACCTGCCTCATTCTGTACGAATTGGTTGATAATAATATGATGATTATGCTCACCTATGATGACAACGGCGGATACGGCTTGAATTCACGGATACCGAAGGAGAGTGGTTTTATAACTCTCCCCTCGGCCGGTGTCTACATCATCTCGGCCACCACCTGGTTTAGTGAATACACCGGCGACTACACCTTAAGTATTATTGCTCCGCAACCCACGTTGCAAACCGCTCCGGCTTCAAATATCACCAGCGATTCCGCCATCCTAAACGGTGACATCATCAGCACCGGAGCAAGCGACTGCGACCAGCGCAAATTCCAATACAGGCAGCAGGGCGCCGCAACCTGGACTGACGCCGGAACAGAAAGCGGCAGCTTTGAGGTTGGGGAATTCAGTTGCATTCTGACAGCCCTCAGTGCTGCAACCACCTACGAATTCAAAGCTTTAGCCCGTAATTCGGCAGGCTGGGGCGAGGGGCCGGCGCTAAACTTTACAACCTCTGTCGCAAGTGAACCTGAACTCATTGGAGATTTCAACCGTGACGGCAAGATAGACTTTGAAGAACTTATGCTGTTATCCCTCGCCTGGGGTCATAAATCCGAAGATAATGGCTGGGGCCAGGAAGCAGCCGGCATACCCGGTTCACCTTTCAGCCAGTGCGACATTGGGCCAGCCACAGGTTCGCCGCCGGATTTCAGTATCAATCCTGACGGGAAAATCGACTTTGAAGACCTAATGATCTTTGCCGCCATGTGGAACTGGTTTGAATCCAGCATTCCCTCACCTGTAATAACAACCATCGACCCTGCCGGTGGTCCTCCCGGCACTGCCGTGACCATCAGCGGCAGCGGT
>CAZJGV010000098.1:0-6073 GCA_964545615.1 uncultured Pelotomaculum sp. | reverse complement strand
GAGCCGGCGCCGTCACCTTCAACGGGGTAACAGCGTCAATCCAAACCTGGTCCGACAGTCTGATAGTCGCGGTTGTCCCACCTGGCGTGTCCACCGGTAGCATAAAAGTAACCGTATCCGGCAGGCCGTCCAACGAAATGACTTTCACTGTCACAACCGGCAGCGGTGATGAAACCGTGCTCGACTCAAAAACAGAAAACATCGGGCCTGCCGGCGGAACAATTGCCCTTGGGGACGGCGCCTCATTCACTGTTGAGCCTGGAGCATTGAGCGCCGATACAGCGCTCACCTTTAACAAAATAGGGCACGAAAGGAACTTCAGCGGGGAATACTGGCTCGCCTACGAAATACTTGGGACTGCAGAGATACTGCCCGGTTCAATGATCGTGCCGGTTCAACCCGGCCTGGAGACCGGAAACATAGGGATTCTGCGCTACAACCCCGATACACTCGAGGGGGACACACCACCCTTTGAGTACGACAACCAGACAGGAGCCATAACCGTAAATATGCCAGCCCCCACACAAATGTCACCGGTTGCTTTTGAAAGCCAGGCAGATGTTTCAGGGCAGGCTCAGGGTGAGCCCTTCCCCGGTTACCGGACGATAGTCGAAGTAGGCAAGTGGGCAACTCAGGTATACAATGAAAAAACAATAAAAATGCCTTTTTACGAACAGATTGGGGGAACCTGCTGGGCTGCTGACACGGTCATGCTCAGTAAAGCGTTCACCCCGTACACGAACCGGGAAAAGGAAATAGAAATTTACGATTATTTAAAATGTATGGGTCTAGGCATTGATGATGGTATAGGCACCAACGCTTTCAAGCACAGTCTCAACCACTGCTTCCATACTGCCACAAGCGCCGGCGTAAGTACCTACAGCTGGATTGTGGCCGACAATTTGAGAGACTTTATGAGGCAGGAATTAGATAAAGGCTACCCCTTGATCCTGCGCTACCCGGGTCACACGCTGCTCGTAACCGGATACAAGCACTACCAGCACGGCATCCGGAACATGACAGACTTCCTGGTGCACGATTCAAAGGGCATCAACCCGCCTAACGCCAGCGAAGGAACTATGTGCACCTGGCGGAATTACCAGGATTGGCTGGTTTCGCGCCTTCTTCCCGCTCCGTCCCTGATTACTATTAACAGCCTGCTCTGGTCACATGATGCGGTTCCTCACCCCGAACGGGCGCTGCAAACCATCGGCCTGCCTTCGATGAACAACATCGGCATGCTGAGTTTCCGCTATACTAATGAAAAGGGCAGTGCTGCCAATGTAATGCTGGGATTTTCGGAAAGCGGGACTAAAGGGTACGCCTGGTATATTGGATCAGACACCAGGGTAGACGCCATTCCTTACAGGGCGGAGCAGCTTCATTTAAAACTGCCCCTCTGGAACGCGGATCTGGACAGCGACGCGGCAGTTCAGGTTGAAGTTAAAATATTACAGGGAGAAAACACGAGATATTCTCACTCGGAAAACATCACTCTGGGCACAGACAGAAACGCCGGATGGTTTACTAAAAACATACCTGTCTGCGAATTCAGGGGGAGTACGGGAGGAGCGAGTTATACCCTCCAGGTGAAGTTGTATAATGCGGGTGTCTACCAGGACGGTTTCTCCGTGGATTTTGTCATGGAAGATGGACCGGTCATATGCTCCATTAACCCGGCCGCCGCTTCTCCCAGCACGGAAGTGACTATCAGCGGCTTTGGTTTCGGGGCTGCCCAGGGGGCAAGTTCCCTGAAATTTAATAACGCGGCGCCACCCGGCGGCACGACCATTCTTTCCTGGAGCAACAACATAATCCAGGCCAGGGTTCCCTGGGGTACGGACACAGGAACCGTCAAGGTGAAGGTGACAGTAGAAGGCAGGGAAAGCAACAGCGCCGACTTCGAGGTGACACCGTCAGACCTGGTATTTCCTATGGAATTTCCGGTTCTTATCACTTATGTTTCCGGTGTGAATCCACCCGGTGATGTCGAAACCTGGGTGAACAAAAAAGGAAAAATTTTAATATATACGTACACACATCAAAGCGGTGCAACGGTCCTTGGACTAAACATATTATTAAAAAACGATTACGGCGGATTTGATTTGGGCTGGGCATACACAACCCACACGCAGGATACAGTGTATGAAACCCCCGGTTTTTTAACACAATATTATCACCATGATTATTCAGTGAACGCTTACAGCACAGGTTTTACAGCAAGTTTTGATAATGACAATAGTTACGTATACAATAATTATCCAACTGTTTCATATACCCAGTGGAGCCGGGTCAACGGAACAATAAACAAAAATGGCGCCAGCGGGACAATCGGCTGGAGGGGCAGGACTGGACCTTATGATGAGGAAAGTATTCACAATTACAGCTTTATTCCGGATATATAATTCAGGCCGCTTTCAAGTTGATAAAACAAATATTTCAGGAGAATTTTAATATGAATAAGAAATATTTTTTTATTGACTCTGCCTTGATTAGCTTACTGGCAGCCAGTGGAATCAGCGGTTTATTACTGTGGGCAGTCATCCCAAGAAGAACCACCACGCGGAGATTCATGAAAGAATTTCATATGTGGAGCGGCGTGGGACTTACCGGCCTGGCGTCTTACCATTTAATACTACACTGGAAATGGTACGTTAAAATGGCCAATAAAATTATTACAGGTAACCATGTTAAGCAAGATATTATGGAAAAGCGACAGCACAGATAACATACAGGCAGCATAAAACTCCTGGATTAATGAAATAAGTGCAGCCCGGAACAAATCTTCCGGGCATTCTTATTTATAAAGCAACAGCTTTTTATTACCATTATTTCATAATAGTTTTATATTAAACAAATTTTAAGGATTAAAAAGCACCATTGTCATATAAATATTTTTGAAAATAGCTTGATTGATTAAACAACTGTAACCTATAATATTAAGAAACAATGTCCATAAAGCTAAGAGTTATAGCCCACTCATAATAAATATAAAAAGGTGGAGTGAGTTAAATGTCTGAGAAGAGTAATGAACCGGTAGCAATGGACAATCAAAAAATAAAAGAAGACTGGATTGAGGCTCTATTACTATTAATGAAGCAGCTTAAACAGTGGACAGTGGAACAAATCAAACTGTGGGAAGCAGATCCACAGCAGAGTATTGTCCCGGTTGTAATTGAGTCACCTATGAGAATACAGGAAGAACATCTTGGCAAGTATTTTGCTCCCAGGTTGATTATTACAGAAGAAAACTTCCATGTGGAAATTTATCCCGTAAGAAGGTTCGCCATAGGCCCGGTCGGCCGGGTCGACATGACTAATGGAGAACGCACTTTTAGCTTTTTATATTCAAGGAAAAAAGGGTGGGTGTTTTTGGAGGATCAGAAGCTCTTAAACAATCAGAAACCTTTAAAAAGGGATTTGTTTCTTGAATTATTAAAACAAATGTTTAGTTGATGGCTTTAAAAATAAAAAATTTTTAAAGAGGGGGTAATTAAGCTTTGTTAAATTGTGCTGAATGCGGTGTTTATTCCTGCCGGACAGGAGATTTGAAAAAGTTACCCAAAAACTGTCCTATGAAAACGCATAACATGGTATATGATGAAGCCTCGTCAATCTACCGGGACTCGGAAGGCATGCTGGCCTGCAACTCGGCCAGGGTGGAGGCGGGCGGCTACAATGTCTGGCCCAGGGTTCGTGAGGTTATGGAGTTTGCCAGGATGTCCGGCTTTAAGAAACTTGGTCTGGCCTTCTGTGTTGGACTGCGCCAGGAAGCCTCGGTAGTATCCAGAATATTTAAAGAGAATGGTTTTGACGTGGCATCAGTGATGTGCAAAACGGGCGCAAAGCCCAAGGAAGAGTTGGGGATAAAAGAGGAGGGAAAAGTCCGTCCGGGTCAGTTTGAACCCATGTGCAACCCGGTAGCCCAGGCGCTGCTTTTAAATAAGGAGCAAACTGACATAAACGTACTGCTTGGCCTGTGTGTGGGGCATGACAGTATCTTTATTAAACACTCCAGTGCGCCTATTACAGTGCTGGCAGTAAAAGACCGGGTTACCGGACACAATCCTCTTGCGGCTATTTACGCCACCCATTACTTTCAGTCAAGAATAAAAGCAACATAGTTTACAGTTACAGCCTTAATCCCATGTTAATAAAATATTAAACTTTCGGAAAGCTTTATTTAAGCTCCTCCCTTTATAATAGTGACATTAAGAAATCGCACTATTTTAAAGGGAGGTATTGCTATATTTAGAAGTATGTTTTTTAGCAGCTGATTTTTTATGTAATTATAAGCATATGTGGAATCAAAAAAATATTTAGGGGGTTAATATGATTAAAATAAAGGACAATATCTTTTGGGTTGGGATTAAGGACTGGGAGCTAAAGAAATTTCACGGCGAGGAACTTTCCACCCACCGCGGCTCCACTTATAACTCCTATCTGATTAAAGACAAGAAAATTGCGCTGGTGGACACAGTCTGGACGCCTTTCTATGAAAGGTACCTGGACAAACTGGAAAGCGAAGTCGGGCTTAAAAACATCAATCTGATTGTGGCCAACCACTGCGAGCAGGACCACGGCGGCAGCCTGCCCTACCTGCTGGAGAGGATCCCCGGGACACCTGTATACTGTACCAAAAACGGCGCCATGATGATCAAAAAACACTTTCACCAAGACTGGAATTTTAATATTGTGAAAACAGGAGACAGTGTCGATCTTGGTGCAAACAAGCTGGTCTTTGTGGAAATGCAGATGCTGCACTGGCCGGATTCCATGGCCACCTATGTGGCGGGGGCGAAGGTGCTGCTCTCTAACGACGCTTTTGGCCAGCACTACGCGTCGCCGTACATGTTCAACGATCAGGTTGACCAGTGCGAGCTTTACCAGGAAGCAATAAAGTATTATGCCAACATCTTAACTCCCTTTAGTAAAATGGCAAAAAACAAAATAAAAGAAATAACCGGGTTGGGCCTGCCCATTGAAATGATTGCGCCCAGCCACGGCATTATCTGGCGGGATAACCCTCTGCAGATTGTGGAGAAGTACGCCCAGTGGTCGGATGACTACCACGAAGGTACAGTTGTGGTGCTGTATGACACAATGTGGGGCGCTACCAGAAAGATGGCGCAGGCCATAGCCGCCGGCCTGGCTAATAAGGGTATTGGCGCCAAGGTGATCAATGCCGGGAAGTCGGACAGAAATGATGTGATTACGGAGATATTCAAGGCCAGAGGTTTGATCATAGGCAGTTCCACCATCAACAAGGGTATACTCAGCGATTTAGCGGCCTTGCTGGAGATGGTCAAAGGATTGAAGTTTAAGAATAAGATCGGAGCGGCTTTCGGTTCATACGGCTGGAGCGGGGAATCGGTTAAAATTCTCGAAGAAGGACTAAAGGAAGCCGGTGTCGAAGTTGTGTCAGAGGGGATCAAGGCGCAATACGATCCTACTCCCGAAGATCTTCAGTCCTGTGAGGCTTTAGGGGAAGCGTTCGCCGCTAAGATTTAAGATCTCCGAAGCATGCAGGGGTATCAGTCAGACACGAGGTAAAGATGGCCGCAACGAGAAAGTGGAAGAACATACTAAAAAATTTAGATGTCATAGCTTTAATTATTGCCAGTGTAGGCTCTATTGTTCTGCATCACCTGGGCCTGATTCCGGAAACTTATCTTATTTCGCTGTTGCTATTACTGCTGGCTCTGCACGCCCTGCAGGATTCACTAAGAGGTGAAGAATTTAAAGAAGACCTGAAGATTATCAGCCATAACGTACTGGCCGCGGCCCCGGATGTGGAACTAATTAAACCAAGCGAGCTGTTAACTTATACCGAGGAATTCTCCTTGAAGAACAGGGGAGAGGTGTGGTGGTTTAATGCCTGCTGCACCATGTTCAGTTCCCAGGATGTTTTTAACAGGCTGTTGAAACCTTCTATAGAAAGCTCCAGGACCACCAAGATTATTTTTGTGCTAAGACCTTTCATGAAGGATATCTGGGACCGGGAGGTCTGGCCTAAAATACAGAAGTGCGATGGCCGGAACAAGGTGCAGGAGCCCATCTGGAGTGATCTGGA
>CAZJGV010000097.1:4316-11935 GCA_964545615.1 uncultured Pelotomaculum sp. | reverse complement strand
GACAGTGATTTCGATGAACTCACCGACCTGTACGAGGTTCAAAATGGATTAGACCCGATGAATCCCGACTCCAACGAAGATGGTCTGAGCGATTATGTTGAGATTGTGGATAACGGCCAGTTTTATCCCGATAAGGACAGCGACAATGATGGGGATCCTGATGTTTGGGACGATGACAATGACGGTGACGGCGTTCCCGACAGGCTGGATCTCTCCCCCTTCACTTGCGCCGGCGTCAATGATTCTTACAGATTTAGCACACTTACCAATAATGAAGCTGCCTACCTGGATTTTCAGGTGCAGCCGGATCCCATCGCGTACCTGGATCTGAACGGGCAAACCTGGGATTGGCCGCAGGATGAGAAAGGATTGATGCTGGATTCCGATAACAGCTCAGATGATCTGAAACTGGTGCCGATGCTGGAATTAAAACGGATCCAGACCGGTGTGGACCAGGAGCTGCCTGAACAAGAGGATGTGGAGGATTACGGCATAGTTATCAAAGATGAGAACACCGCCTATATTCCGCTCAATCCCGTTTACGATGCGGGAAAAAAGGTTGCGTTTAATGGCCGGATGTATTTTCCGGCAACCGGTGGCGCCAGTTCCATGAATTTTGATACAAAACTGGTCTGGGTAGTTGAGGGAAAAAGAGATGGTGTTTGCGATCCGGCCACTTCCGAACTGAGAGATGTCCTGAATTTCAGCTTTGAGACTGCGGGAGCCGGTATCGAGATTGACGACTTGGATGGCAACGGCAAACCGGATATGCTCTTGATGGTGATCGACAATCCGGATAAAGACAACACTTTCCGGTACATGATCGGCTGGGACCTGGACGTCACGGGAACCCCCCGTATATACAGCCAGTTCTATAATGTGGGCAATATCGGCTGGGAACACCAGGGCGGCGGCGTGGCGCTATATGATCTGGATAATGACGGAAAAAAAGAAGTTATCATGATGGGGATCGACAACCCTGACGGAGCGAACAGGTTCAGATACAGGGTCGGCGGCAACATTGATGAGAACGGCAAGTTTCAAGACTGGAGCGGCCTGCATGAATCGGATAAGCTGCAGGGCAATACCCTGGGCGGCGGTGCCGCGGTCAGGGACCTCAACGGTAACGGGAAACCTGACCTGATCCTGATGGCGGTGAACGATATGGACGGGGCTAATTCCCTGACCTTTATGATCGGCTGGGACCTGGACGCCGATGGCAAGGTTACGGGGGGCTACAGCCAGAATACCACAGGCGGTATTCTGGGAGACAGAACGGAGGGCGCCGGCCTGGCTGTCACTGATCTGGACGGTAACGGGATTCCGGAGTACCTCATTGACACCGTCGATGACCCCGACGGCGGCAACCGGCATAACTACCTGATCGGCTGGAATGTGGATGGGCAGGGAGTACCCGGAAGCATAAGCCAGAGATACATAGCAAACGGGACTCTATTAGCCACCTGTGCCGGCGGCGGGGTGGCGGTGTACGATATCAACAACAACGGTATCCCGGATATGGCCTTGCTGGTGGTGGGGCAAGTGAATAATTCAGCCAATAAAATACATGTGGACTGGGGCATGGACCTGGCTGCCGGAAATCAGAATATAATTGCATCCTGGGGCGCCGGCATGGATATCCCGACTTTCCTGGAGCAGGATAACCAGGCTGGAGGTGCGGACGGCGCAGGGGCCACAGCCGGTGATCTTGATGGAAACGGCAAGCCTGAGATAGTGCTGACGGCTCTGAAGCGGGGTAATTATTATTCTAATGATTGCATTCAATACACTATCGGCTGGAATATGAACGCCGAAGGTAATGTCAATGGTTGGTCTCCTCTGAAACAATATGACCTGGGATATCAAGCCAGCAGCGGTGATTATGCCTCTGGCGCCAGGTTATATGACATCGACGGCGATGCTCAGCTTGACCTGATCCTTATGGGCATCAGCGAGTATGAACCTCAATATGGTTATTTGCAACATATTGATGGCTATAACAGCAGCATGTGGTATCGGATCGGCTGGAATATTGACACGTATGGAAATGTGACCGGCGGCTGGAGCCCGATCATCAATGCGCCGTCAGATTTCACAAATAATGATTCAAGCGGAGGAGCCGGCGTAACAATAGGAGATATTAACGGGAACGGGATTCCCGACGTGGTGCTGATGCGGGTGATTGATGATAATAATTCATTCAGTATAACTTACCGGATCGGCTGGGATCTTGATTCAGCGGGAAACGCCGAAAACTGGGGTGATGCGGCTAATCTGGAGATTCAACAGGAGATAGGCGGGATACCAGATATAGATAATTCACGTGGCGGAGATGTCTTGCTGGCTGACTTAAACGGCAACGGAAACCTTGATTTGGTGGCCATGGCGGTCATTTATACGAATTACCCCGACGAATTATTCAGTTTTCGCTACAGGGTAGGCTGGGACCTGGCCGATGACGGGACCGTGCAAAACGGGTGGTCGGGATTATTTGACATGCCCGTTGCAGCTAATGGATATTACGGCGGCGGGCTGGCGATGTGCGATATAAACGGCAACGGCAATGAGGAACTGCTGTTTACGACGTTAAGCTACTGGGGACAAAATTTTTTATTGCAATATAAAATAGCCTGGGATACAGGCTCTGCAAGTGATATGGTTTTAGCCAAATATACAACCCCCTGCCGCCTGACCGGTTTCAAAATGGAAGAAAACTACCAGGCGGACGCGGCCATTTTTTACAGCGCGGATAAAGAAAAGACGACTGCAGCCTATGTAGACTTGCGCTATGATTTTCTGGACAGTGACCACCCCTTGCTGGATGCCAATAACTATCTTCAAGAGCAGGACGTTCAGGTAAGTAACAAAACAGGCTCTTACCAACACGCCGACGCTGCCCTGCGGGCAATAAACAGGGATTTCCTGCCGGGGGCTTTGGACGAACTCCCCAACGGGCAGAAGCTGCCTGTTGTCATCGCTACCGAGGAGAAGTACGCGGATATAAATATGGATGAGTACAGTGAACAGGTGGGAGCAAGTGAACTGTCCGGCAGTACGTTTAGACTGAATACAAAAAATGATGTGGCGCCCTGCACGGTCAAGTCCATAAAAATGGTCTGGCTTGACACTGATAACGATGTCATGGTTGAACCTGAAGGATTAGGCGAAATTGCCGGGGATTACAATTATAATGACCAGGAAACGAATGAACTGCTCAAGCTGCTGCTGGTCTGGGACACGGGAGAAGCGCGCCTGACCGGGATCGGCAGCCAGGGTCTAACAGGCGAAATAAATGAGGACGAAAAACTGGCGGCCATGGGTAATTTCAGGACGGGGATGACCGGTCTCAAAGGTCTGATGCTGATGAAAGCCTACGGCAACGGGATGGGCTTTGCTATTTCCAGCATCCATAATGCCGGTTATACCGGCAACAGCATTATTCCCGCCATCAAATCCATGGGCAAGTACGTCAGAATCATCAAGGGCGCCAGAGTTGCTCCGGGAAGTATCGCCAAAGTGGAAAGCATCCTGGGCAAACCCCTGAACAAGACGCAGATCGGCAAATTTACCGCGACCTCCAGGTTCGCCACTGCTCTGCGGATAGGTGGAGCGGTGGTGGGTACCGGCATGGCCCTCTATTCATTTATAGAGATCGCCAGCGCGGGAGGCTGGTCCTCCAGCTCAGTGGCGCTGGGGGTTGCTTATGCCAGCGTAACCATGTTGTATATATTGATGCTGGAATTAATCGCTGAACTGCCGGGCGGTGTCCTGCTTTCGGGGCTGATTATCCTTTCCGACTTTATAACCCAGTGGGTTACAGGGGAAGGCTGGTCCCAAAGGGCCATGGGCTGGCTGTTCGATGTGGAAGAGCACCAGCCGGCGTCGGTTATGAACCTTGACCTGTTGGAGAATAAAGTTACGATAGGCGATGAGAATGACAATGGCATGGATGTCGGGGACACCTTGAATATCTATAACAGATTCAAACAAACCCTGGATCGCAGTTCTCACGGAGAGGACGTGTGGATTGCCGATGATTATATCAAGCCGTCCCTCTATTTCTCAGGTTCGGACAATTACTCTGAGTACCACAGTGTGGAGAAAAAGACAGATATCTACGATTACTCTTCCTACCGTGTGAACTATTACAATGTTAATGCCACGTTAGAATGGACCAAAGCCGGGATCAATATTCCGGTGAAGGTGAATTTCCGGGCGGATTTTCACGTGACTATGTATAATGGAAGCCAGATTGTAGAGGTGGATGATCACAATCAGAGCGTCACCACCCTCTATTATGACGTAATGCCCTCAAGCCTGGCCGATTTCCTGGTCTGGGACGCCATCACCAGAAACGATACGGACGGTGACGGCTTGTTGAATCCTGACGGCGCCCAGGAGAGAGACAGGGACGGTAATATCGTGAACACCAACCCCTATGACTGGGACAGCGACAATGACCGTCTTTCTGACAGTTTCGAACTGGACAATGGGACAGATCCGTGGTCGGACGAAAGTGACAGAGATTACCTGCCGGACCACCGGGAGTATTTACTGGAAACGGACCCCACCAACTGGGACAGCGACGGCGACGGTCTGAGCGACGGTGGGGAACTTAGTGAACGCACCATCAGCATAAACTTCTGTGGGAAGAACATATCTGTTACCGTTACATCCGATCCTCTCCACTATGACAGCGATGACGACGGGCTGGACGATATGCAGGAAAGTAATTTGGGTTTGAATCCGTCTTCCCGTGATACAGACGGAGACGGCAGAAGCGATGCAAGCGACTCTCAGCCGCTTGTTTATAATCCTTCGGCCAGGATAAAATCCACCGTGCCCACAACCTTAACCGAATCCGCTACCACCGCCGGCAGCCTCGATCCCAATACCGTGGTAATCACCATAGCCGACGGGAGCCTGGCGGCAGACATAACCAGGGTGGACGTAAGCGCGGCTAATCTGCCGGCGGGCTTGGATTATACAGTAACCAGGGATAGTGACACCCGGATAACTATCACTATTACCGGAAATGCGACAAATCACGCTGATGCCAATGATGTGAACAACCTGACCTTTACCATAGCCCAGGCCAAAGCAACCGGGGCGGAAGGTGACCTGACTACAGAAAACATCAGCATCAACTTCAACGATCCGCCGCTACCTCCCACAAATCCTATAGTGGATGATGACAATAATACCTTTGGCTGGACCAATGAGCCGGGTTTTGATAATGTAACGGATTATGAATACAGCGTCGAAAGTGGTATTAGCTGGCATGACTGCGCAGCCAACCCGCAGCTAGTAGGAGACCACGCTTACGACGCGGGAGCGGTACAGGTAAGAATAAAAGCAGATAGTGCAGCAGGCAGGCCGGCGGGAGAGGCTCTGGTGTCTGAGCAGCCTTATACCATAGTAGCTCCCACCGTAACATCCGTAACCGTCCCCGCCGGCGGAACCTACGGCGCCGGCCAGGACCTCGACTTCACCGTCAACTTCAGCGAAGACGTAACAGTCAACACCGGCGGAGGCACGCCGTACATCCTGATAACCTTAGATACCGGCGGCACAGTCAACGCAAGTTATGTAAGCGGCGCCGGCTCAAGCGCCCTCCTTTTCCGCTATACAATTGATCCAGGCGACTCAGACAACGACGGCATTGCAGTCGGCACAGCCATTATCACCAACGGAGGGACATTACAAGATAGCGCCGGGAACGACGCCACCCTCACTTTAAACAGCGTGGGCGGCACAGCCGGAGTACTGGTGGAAACCACTGTCCCCACCGTAACATCCGTAACTGTCCCGCCTAACGGCACCTACGTCGCAGGGCAAAGCCTCGACTTCACCGTCAACTTCAGCGAAGCTGTCACTGTAAACACCAGCGGAGGCACACCATGTCTCCAACTAACAGTAGGAGCCACCCCCAGGAACGCCAACTACTATAGCGGCTCCGGCTCAAGCAGCCTCATCTTCCGTTATACCATAGCGCCCGGCGACACAGGAACCCTAACCGTCGGCACACTTGAGGCCAACGGAGGAGCTTTAAAAGATGCGGCAGGCAATGACGCCAACCTTACCTTAAACAACGTCGGCGACACATCAAACATATTAGTGGGAAAAAACATGGCCCTGACTGCCCCCAACGGCGGAGAGAGTTGGGCGGCCGGGAGCTATCAGACCATTCGCTGGAACTACACCGGCAACCCCGGGCAAGTCGTCAAGATCGAACTTTTAAAAAGCAATGTATTAAATCAGGTTGTTTCTTATGGCGCCAACACCGGAAGCGACGGCAGCGGCTCCCACCAATGGCAGGTCCCCGCCAACCAGGCGACCGGGAGCGACTACAAGATCCGGGTGACCAGCATCCTTGATAATACCTATACAGTTACCAGCGAAGGCGCCTTCACCATCACCGTGCCGCAGGGCCCCTCAATAACCGTGATCTCGCCCGGCGGCGGAGAAAATTGGGCGGCCGGGAGCAGCCAGACCAACAGCTGGAACTATAACGGCAGCCCCGGCGACCGGGTCAAAGTCGAGCTTTTGAAAAATGGCGGCGTGGCCAAAGTTATCAATGCCGGCGTCTACATTGGTCTGGGCGGCAGCGGCAGCTGTCAGTGGACCGTGCCGTCCAACCAGGCAGCAGGCAATGATTACAAGATCCGGGTGACCAGCCTGCTTAATAACACCTATACCGATATCAGCGGCGGCGCCTTCACCATCACCGGGCCGCAGGCGCCCGCCATAACCGTAAGCTCGCCGGGCGGCGGGGAGAGCTGGGAGGCCGGGAGCAGCCGGACCATCAACTGGAACTACAGCGGGAACATAGGGCAGACCGTCAAAGTCGAGCTGTTAAAAGACGATGCCTTAGACCAGGTCATCACCTACCGAACCTTCATCGGCAGCAGCGGCAGCGGCAGCTATCAGTGGGCCGTGCCGCCGGGCCTGGCTGCCGGGAGCGGCTACAAGATCCGGGTTACCTGCAACGCCTATACCGATACCAGCGACGGCGCCTTCACCATCACCGCGCCGCAGGCGCCCGCCATAACCGTGAGTTCGCCGGGCGGCGGGGAGACCTGGGCGGCGGGGAGCAGTCAGACCATCCGCTGGAACTACACCGGGGACCCCGGATATATCGTCAAGATTGAGCTTTTGAAAAACGATGCTTTAAGCCGGGTTATCACCTACGGCGCCCTGATCGGGAGCAACTGCAGCGGTACTTACCAGTGGACCATCCCGCAAGGACTGGCAGCCGGGAACGACTACAAGATCCGGGTCACCAGCGTCTCCAACAACGCCTGTGCGGATACCGGCGACGGATCGTTCAGCATTACCGGGCCGCTGATATAATAAGTTTATTGCTAAGTCAATCTGTTAGTTGGCATTACTATACTAACCCGGTTTCGGAAAACCAAAACCGGGTTTTATATTATTTAACCGCTTTCATAATGATTCATTAGATAAATTAATAAGGAATTCTTAAAGCAGCTTGCCGAAGGTGAGCAATTGCTTGAACATGGTGAAGTAATGGCAAGAATGCGGAGGAAGATTAATGCCGCAAAAGTATAAGATCAAATATACTAGTGTTCCCAACAATGTCACTGACGAAGGCGCAT
>CAZJGV010000097.1:0-4306 GCA_964545615.1 uncultured Pelotomaculum sp. | reverse complement strand
TGCGCCATAAGCTTATTGTTCAAGCGGTATGTTACAGAATAACCCGGTTGCGGGAAGGCAAACCGGGTTTTATTTTGAGGGTCAGGTTCTTAAAGGATTGAATGGATATAAATTACTTTGATATAATATAATTAGCTAGAGCTAGAAAATAAAAGATAATTAGAGGTATATACTCTATAACGTTACACTGGCATTCGTTTGAATTTTTTTGTTATCTTTATACATATACAAATCATGAAGGTGTCGAAAAATGCATCAAGCAAAAGCAGGAAGGATAATACTGCCTTTACTCCCGGCCATCGTGACGATAGTCATCTTATACATAAACGCCGCAGTTACATATTCCTCCATACCGGGCATTAAAGGCGGCGTACTGGACCTTTCGGGAATTGAAATGAAAAATACAGCCCCATTCCACCTGGCGGGGGAATGGGAGTTTTATTGGGGCAAGCTGATGGGTGACGCTGAAATAGAGAGCGGCGGGGAGGATTTCTTATTAGTCGAAGCCCCGGGAATATGGAATGACCTTGAGATTGACGGACAATCCCTGCCGGGCTTCGGCCAGGCCACCTACAGGGCGCGTGTGACAGGCGCCCCGGCGGGTGAACGGATGGCTGTGCGCATCCAGAACATGGCTTCGGCTTACCGCCTATTCATAGACGGCAATCTTATCGCGTCAAATGGAAGTTTTGGCGACAAGGCTAATGCTCACGTTTCGCAATATCGCCCTCAATATGCAGAGTTTACCACTGATAAGGACAGCTATAATATTATCCTGCAGGTGACGAATGACGCTTACGCAGTCGGCGGCATGTGGGATCCGGTCATGTTTGGTTTGGCTGAGTCTATGGCTGGTGTCAACGGCGCCGTGAAGATATTCGATTATGTTTCTATCGGAAGCATTATTGCGATGTGCCTCTTTTTTTTGATAATGTTCTCGGTTATACGCAGGGAAAAGGAAATGCTTATCCTTTGCGGCATGGGGCTTGTAGTGCTGCTGCGTTTACTGGAGTCCGGCGACGCGATCGTTGCCTACATATTGCCGGACATGCCCATAGCCGGCTTTGGCTGGATCGATTACCTAACCGGGGCGTGGGTCCAGTTTTTCCTGCTCTGCTTTGTGTACACCGTTTACGCATCACCCGCCGGCAAACGGCTGAGCCGGGCTCTGTTAATATACACTGTTTGCCTTTCAGTGTTTATTCTGTTAGGTCCGTTTGAGATTGTCGCCGGTTCTTACATGATAATGAACTTTATCCAACTGGTTATATTAGCGGCTATTGTTGTTTATACAGCACGGATGGCCATGAAGGGGAGAGCAGGCGCGCGCGGCCTCTTGGCCGCCATCTCGTTTATCTTGTTTTTCCCTCTTTACGAATTCTTTGTAACTGACCTGTCGGTTGTTTATTTTTTAATCAACGGCTGGGCGCTTGACTTTACCATACTGTTTTTAGTGCAGTGCGCCATTGTGGCGCGCCGGTACAAGGAAGCCCGGCGCCTGGAACTTGGCCTTTTGAAAACTCAGATCAGGCCCCATTTCGTCCATAACGCCCTGGCCACGATTATATCCATATCGCGTAAAGACGCCGAATATGCAAGGGAACTGCTCCAGGATTTCAGCAGCTATCTGCGCGGTTGCTATGATTATGAAGGGGATGATCTAATCCCGCTTGAGCAAGAGCTGGATTTTGTCCGGGCTTATGCCGCCCTGGAACAGGCGCGCTTCGGCGACAAGCTGAGGGTGGAGTACAGGATTGAGGTGGAAAATATCGTACTGCCGCCGCTGATCCTCCAGCCGCTGGTGGAAAACACCTTTGTCCACGGCCTGCGTGAGAAAGAGGAGGGCGGTACGGTTATTGTATATGCGGTGCGGTGCAAATGGAATATGGTCCGGATTGGTGTGCGCGACGACGGGGTTGGCCTCAATAACAACACTGGTATTGCTTCGGAACGCCGCGGCATCGGCATCGGGAATATCAACCGCCGCCTGGCCAGGCTTTACCAAACCCAGCTTCACTTCCTGGTTCCCGCGGGGGGAGGTTGTGAGGTTTATATGGAGATTCCACACAAGGAGGTTTTACCGTGAAGGTAATGCTTATTGATGATGAACAGCCATCCCTGGACGAGATTTCATATTTACTCGGCAAATATCGGGATCTGGAGATTGCAGCAGCCTTTACAAACCCGCTGAAAGCTCTTGAAGTCATCGCAGACATAAAACCAGATGTGGTTTTTCTCGATATCGACATGCCCCACCTGGACGGGTTGGAGCTGGCCCTGCGAATACAGGCGCTATACGCTGGAATAATTATTGTTTTCATCACAGCTTACTCCCGGTATGCGCTCGACTCCTTCAAGGCCTATCCCCTGGACTACCTGTTGAAACCTGTAAAGGAAGCGCGGCTTGATACCGCTGTAGAGCATCTGAGGTCACAGTATGCATTAATGCACCCGGATAGCGGCCGTAACAGGGCCGGTCTGCGTATCACCTGCTTCGGCAATTTCAATTTCAGCGTGCCGGGCCAGGCAGGTGACCTGAAATGGGGCACCCGCAGGGTCAGGGAGCTTTTCCTGTACCTGATCGACCGCTGCGGCGCCGCCGCCACCCGCGGCGAACTGGTCCAGGCTGTGTTCGGCGGTGTCGATGATAAGAAAACCGCCAACAATATTTATGTAACCATGTACAAGCTGCGCAGCCTGCTGGACGGTATAGACCCAGACAGGCAGAAGATTCGGTTAAAGGAGGATTACTCACTGGCGATAGCGCCGGGTGTCTGCGATTATACCGACTTTATGCGCTTTGCGCGCCAGAATGCCGCAATCACCCCAAAAAACGCTGTTGATGCCGCGCGGGCTTTGAGTTTATATGCGGGAGAGTACCTGGAGGATGTTGACTGTAATTGGGCTGTGGACACCGCAGCTGAAGTCGAAGCCGCGTACGAGCGCATAGCCCTGGGACTGGCGGGGGTCCATGCCGGCGCGGGCCGCCTCAAGGAGGCTGAAAACGTTTTGCAGGGGCTGCTCTTAAAAAACCCTCTCTCTGAGGAAGGACACACCACCCTGCTCGACCTTCATATGATAAACGGCAATGATGACGCTTACGCCGCAAGCTACACCGCATACACGCGGATGCTCAGGACAGAACTCGGTTATAACCCCCCCGGGGATTACACCAGGCATTATCAAGCCATCAAGAATAAATAAGGGATAATAGCTTGAAAAGTTGACCACCCTTTTCGCCCCTGGCGGGCTAACAACAGCTCGCCAGGGGCTTATTTTTTTACGATGCTCTTTACAGAGGCAAACGGTTCTTAGCGTAATGAATGACTTGGTTTACGCCCTTAAACCTCATGGTTAACCCCATGAGGTCTCTTATTCGTTGGCCCGGGTGTTGTTAGCTACAGCCTGCCGGATTTAAGATTTTTTAAGACCGGTTTGCTAAGGTTTGCTTAAAAGATCAGGAGGAGGGGTGGTATGGTTGCGGGTGATGATAGTCGACGATGAGCGGCCGTGTCTGGAAGAACTGGAATACCTGCTGGGAAAGCATACCGGTATAGTGCTGGAAGGGGTTTACACAAACCCCCTCGCAGCTCTCGCGGCTGCGGAGGAGTCAATGCCCGACGCGTTGTTTACCGATATTGTCATGCCGCGTCTAAACGGGATCGAGCTGGCAAAGAAGATACACAGCCTGGACAGGAATGTTCAACTGGTGTTTGTCACCGCCCATACCGGGCTTCTGGCTGAGGTGAGAAGCCCGCTGCGGTTTGAGTGTCTGCTCAAACCGGTCAGCGCGGTGAAGTTAGACACAATCCTGGAACAACTGCGCAGGCGGCGGCAAGGACTGCCTTAAGTATAGTTTTATCAATTGGATAAGGGGGTATTGATTTGTTAAGAAAAATTATAGGATTGCTTTTATATGCAGCAGTATTTATTATTTGTTACACCTGGGGCGTAAGCCAGGCTGCGGCGGACTCAATTGAAACAACCATAGATACCGGGAAAGGTCCTGCTGCCGCGGCGGTAAACCCGGTTACCAACAAAGTATATTTTGCAAACAGGTTCAGCAATGACGTAACGGTAATTGACGGCGCCACTAACAGCGTGGCGGCAACTGTGTACACGGGCCCCAGAGCCATGCCCTATGCTATAGCGGTAAATCCGGAAACCAACAAAATTTATATTGCCAACTTTATTAACAATACCATATCGGTGATAGACGGGACCAGCAACAGTATTATCGCCAACATAAATGTCATGCAAGGCCCTTTAGCCCTGGCGGTTAACTCATCCAGCAATAAGATTTATG
>CAZJGV010000096.1:0-12037 GCA_964545615.1 uncultured Pelotomaculum sp. | reverse complement strand
GAAAGGTTTTCAAGCTGGCCGGACAGATGAAAAATTTCCTGCGGCGTGATTCTGAGATCAGACTGGATGGGGGAGATCCCCCTGGTGTCGTTAATGAAGTAAAAAGATGCACGGCCACGTCCACAGCAGGAAGTGACAAACCGTTTCAGGAACATCTCCTGGGACGGGGATTCGCCCGCTGTCTCAACCCAGATCAGCCCGTCATCCTCGTTGATGGTAATATTCTTTAAATTGTCACGCCTCAGCAGCACCCCCTCGGAACACAAAAAACCCACGGCCAGCTCTTTAAGCTCACCTGGGGAACAAACCAGGGTTACAAACTCCACATCATTAAGATAAAGAGTTACAGGCGTTTCCCTGACCAGAACATCTTCGCCCGCTGAAAAGCCGCCGTCCCTGTAAAAAATCACAGGAAGTTTAACAATTTTTTCATTCTGTTCTGTCATGCCTGATGCCACCTTTAACTTGAATTTGAAAAGCACTTAAATATAATACATGTTCGCTTCCCTGGACCGCCGCACCTTCTCCGCTTCCTGGCAAAGGTCCTCCAGTGTGGTCGTGTCCAGCACGTCAGCTATTGAATCCCTGACCTTCTCCCACAGTGTTCTGGTAACACAGAAACCGGAGTGGTCGCAGATCTCAGGGTCTTCTTCGTTAACACAGTCCGTCGGGCCAAGCGGCCCCTCCAGGCACCTGACAATTTCGCCAGTGGTAATTTTCGCGGGCACCCTGCCCAGCAGGTACCCCCCCTGGGCTCCCCTTACGCTCCGCACCAGACCGCCTTTACGCAAAACAGTCATCATTTGTTCCAAATACCCTTCCGAAATGCCCTGATTTGCCGCTATCTGGAAAAGAGGCGTGGGTTCACCCAGATTGTAATTCAGCGCTAACTCAAGCATAGCCCTGAGTCCGTAACGTGCCCGTGTAGAAAACTTCAAATTCGCAATCCCCTCTCTACCATGCTTTTTAATATTTTAATATAACTACTTACTATGTTTATAATTCCTACTAATTTAATATTGTATATTCTAGTTTATCCTATAAGGTTGATATTTGTCAAAAAATATTTAAAAAACCTTCCCCTGCAAAAAAGGAAGGCAATAACTTAATAACTTAGGTACCCGGTACGCTCTTTCACTCTTTCGTCCGTCTGTTCATTCCTCCTGTCAGACAAAAAAAGTGAGACAGTAGAACCGCCCCCCTGTCTCACCCGGTACCTATAATTTTTTACTGCTGCTTTTTAGCGATGGTAACAACAGCTGTATTGGTTTGACCGCCTCTGATAAACTTAATTTCAACCTGGCTGCCGATAGCTGTCGCCTGCACCAGTTCGATCAATTGATTGGGGTTAGTAACATCGCTGCCGTTATAACCGACTATCACATCTCCCTGCCTTAAACCAGCCTGGTATGCAGGGCCGCCTTGTACTACCGAGGCTATTATCGCCCCGTTAAGGTCACTTAGCCCAAAATACTGCGCCGCCTCCTTGGTCACAGCCTGAAGGTAAACACCCACCCAGGGATGGGCCACGCTTCCTTCGTTGACAAGTTCGTCAAAAACTGCTTTAACGGTGCTGCTAGGTATGGCAAAACCTATACCCTGGGCCTCCGCGTTGATGGCGGTGTTGATTCCAACCACCTCGCCCTTCAGGTTCAACAGCGGACCGCCGCTGTTGCCGGGGTTAATGGACGCATCGGTCTGAAGCAGGTTTCTGTACTGTTTATTCTCTATGGTCATTGGACGCCCCTTGGCGCTGATTACTCCCACTGTGACGGTATGGTCTAGTCCGTAAGGATTACCGATGGCTACCACCCAGTCTCCCACCCTGACACTCTCGGAATCACCCATGGACACGTAGGGCAAATCTCCCTCGGCGTCAATCTTAAGCACCGCCAAGTCTAAATCACTGTCGGCGCCAACCTTTTTGGCCGGGTACGGTTTTTCCCTGCTGGACAGGGTGACTTCAATCTCACTGACACCGCTGATAACATGCTCGTTGGTTAAAATATAGCCGTCCGCCGACACGATAAACCCGGAGCCTAAGCCGTGGCTCTCTTGAGGCTGCGTGGGAATGCTGTACTGATTGCCAAAAAATTGCCTGAAAAACGGGTCATTCAAGAATGGATTGTTTTGACTGCTGCTTATGGTGGTAGTGTTGATTCTCACCACAGCCGGGCCGGCCCCGGCAACCATGTCTGGAATTACGTCCGGGCCAAGACCCGGCAGCGGCGCTGCCTGAAGAACCCCGGAGCTGCTATTATCCGCCCAGCTAAAGTGGGGCAAACCATGCCAGTTGCCGGCAAACATAACAGCAATCACAATCAGCACTCCCGCCAGGAAAGCGCCTAATATCTTTACCTCCGGTAACTTAAAAAGCCTCATAACAGAACCTCCTTATAAAAAAATTCCTTATCATTAATTCTACTCAGAAAACTTAAAACAACATTAAAATACCGTGTTGGCTTTACAACAACAGGCTATATCCACTTCAGTCTCTTGAATAACAAGAGCATTAGCCCCGTAACGCCAACAAGAATAAACAAGATTACCAAAGTCGACAACCCCATATTCTGATAGGGCAGCGGCACATTCATGCCGAAAAAGCCGGTTAAAAAGGTAAGCGGCATGAAAATTGTAGATATCACGGTGAGCACACGGATCGCTTCGTTGGTGCGGGTGCTGATTAAAGAATGGTAGGTGGTAAGGGAGGCGTCCACCAGGTCGCGGTAACCGTCCAGAGAGTCGGTAATCCGCTCCATGTGGTCGACCAGATCCAAAAAGTACGGCTTTATATCTTCCCTGATATCAAAGTAGGGGTGCCCTCCCGCGTTGATACTGGCAAAGATTCTTTTCTGGGGTAACACAGCGCGGCGGACAGTTAAAATAGTTCTTTTTAATGATAGAAATTCCTCGGTAATCTCTTTACTTGGCTGTCCGTATATTTCATCTTCCAGTTCGTCGATACGTATGCCAAGACGGTCCATAATGGGGAAAATATCATCTGTGTTGCCGTCAATAATCGCATATAGAAAAAACTCCATACCTTTATTTAAAAACTTGGGGCTTAGCAGGCTGATTTTGGCCAGCCGTCCCAGGACCTGCAGCGTTTGCCTGTGCACAGTAACCACGAAGTTCTGCCCGAGAAAAACGTTTAATTGTTCCAGTTCTATCTCTTCCTCGGACTCCTCGTTGTATCTTATGGCGTGCATGGCAAAAAAGTAGTAGTCCTCATAGTTATCAAGCTTGGGGCGTGGGCTGAAGCTAAGGCAGTCTTCAACAGCCAGCGGGTGAAAATCAAAAACCTGGGCTACTTCTTTAATTTCCTGATCGGTAAAATTAAACAAGTCGACCCACAACACATCTTCTTCATGTTTAAGAAAACTCTCTTTTTCCCATATGTCGACATCGTGGTACATTTTCTTTTCCAGGTGGCTGTAAAAGTAGGTCTTAATCATTTTCAACACCCCAGACTAATAATGAAAAGCTTCTGAACCATCACATTATAATGACCTGTTTCCAAATCTTCCATCCTTTTTAGCTTGTCTCAACAAAAAATAAAAAAACCCCAAAAAAGAAGGTTTTTTCCTTCGAAAAAACTACAGCTAACCTTCTCCACTCGTAAAAGTTTTGACACGTACACAGCTAGGGAAATATCCCAGCCACATTAAGTAAAACCTTAAGCCGGCAGTACCTGTTAACCCGTAGGCGTCTCTCGACATTTCCGGGCAGTGGCATGTGTCTGTGTAGAAGCCTCACCTAACGAAGAAAATTTTTATTTGTACTTTCAATATATAGAAAAAAAAACCGGTTGTCAATCAACCGGCAAACGGGCCTGTGTGCCTGTTGTTGAATTGTTCCTTAACAAATATCAAGAAGGGGAGATAGCTCCCCTTCCAGTAAACAATCCTATTAATATATCAACGCCTTCTTCAATTAAGGCAGCTGCCGGACAAATTCTTTCAACAAGATCACGGGGCTCTCCCCTCCGGCCAGCCTGCAGTGGTACAGTTGTTCCGGCCTTATTCCAACAGCGGACAATAATTCAGCTGCGCGGGCCATTACACCTGCCAGGATTTCGGAACCGTCATAACAGCGGCGCTGATCATCAACACAGACGACAACCGCCACCCCGGACGCCCCGTTTTCAAAGGCCTTTAAGAGCCATTCCAAACGCAGCATTCCAGCTGAAGGCATCTCAACTATACACGTTTGCACAAGATCCGCAGCGTCCTCAAGCCCTGCCAGGTCCGGACAGTCAACACCTGCGGCACGGCAGACAAACACCGCTACTTTCCCTTTTAAGCAAAGTGAATCCAGTTTAAGCAAGATAGCTGCTTCGTCCAAAACACCTATTTCTATAGCCTGGGCCGGACAGACCGCCGCACAGATACCGCAGGCCTGGCAGCTTTCCACAGGCATGCTGGCATGCCCGTCCACCACCGGTACCTGGTACGGGCAAGTCCTCTGGCAGTTAAGGCAAGCCGCGCACTTTTCATTATTGACAGACGCGCCCAGGCCGCATTTCAGGCAACGGTCCGCTTCTTTGAGCGCCGACTTTTCTTCCAGCCCCAGTTCATAGGGCAGGAAGCTCCTGCTGCGTTCCTCCGGGGGGAGCAGCGGCGTCCCTTTGCGTTCAATCCGGGGTATTTTGGCGGCAACCTCTTCCGGCAGCGGTCCGATAGTCTGCGCTTCTTGTTCATCTAGCGCTATTTTTTCACCTTTAAAATAATTTTCAACGGCCAGCGCCGCCCGGTACCCCGAAGCTATGGCCTCGATCGCCGAACCCGGGCCAAAGGTTAATTCCCCGCAGGCAAAAATCCCCTCAGCGCTGGTGGTAAGAAACCGCTTGTCTACAGCCAGGCCGCCTCTGGCAGTTTCCAGTAAGTTTCCCGCCAGGAAGGAATTATCAGGCATCTGACCGATACACAGAATAACAGTGTCCGTGAATATTGTTTTGAAGCTGACGGGGTCATAAACTGGGTTGAATTTTCCTTCTCCGTCATATACTGAGTTTACTTTCTGAACGGTAAGACCGGTAATGGCATTGTTGGCCGTCAGCAATTCAACCGGTCCATAACCGGGGAGAATTGTCACTCCTTCTGCCTGTGCCTCTTCTATTTCCCAGACATGCGCCGGCATCTGCTCCAGGGACTCGAGACAGACAACCAAAACCTCAAGCGCACCCAGTCGCACGGCGGTGCGGGCCGCGTCCATGGCCACGTCGCCGCCGCCAATAACCACTGCCCCGCCGCCCATTCCGGTTTCCTCACCCGCATTAGCCGCCTTTAAGAACGCCAGCGCGCTTAATACGGCTGGATGATCAAATCCAGGCAGGTTCAGTCCCCGGTTGGCCCAAAGGCCCGTGCTTATAATAACGGCATCATTTTCCTTTTTTAAGCGGTCAACTGTTATATCTCTGCCCACATCTACACCTGGCCGAAAATCCATACCAGCGGCCAGGATTTTTTCGATATCCCGGCCCAGAGCCTCTCTGGGGAGCCTGTAAGCCGGCAGGGAAGTCAGAAAATGCCCGCCGGGGGAGGGGAGACGATCAAACACAACCACCTTGTGGCCCCGTCTGGTCAAGTTATAAGCCGCGGTAAGTCCCGCCGGCCCGGCGCCGGCCACCGCTACCTTTTTACCACTGCGCGGGGCATGGGAAAAACCGGTGGCCCCGGACTCTTTCATTTCAATCGCGAACCGCTTTAAATCTTTGATGGCTATCGGCGCGTCAACAAGCGCCCGGCGGCACGCTTTCTCGCAGGGGTGAGTACAGATCCAGGCGCAAACGGAAGGGAAGGGATTGTTGGCGCTGATCAGACGGTATGCTTCATTATAGTCGCGCCTTGCTATTGCAGCCAGATAACCCCGGACGTCGGTATGAACCGGGCAGGCATTGGTACAAGGCGGTAGAAGTTCGCTCACTGCCGAATACCTCCAATTATCACTGAAACAATTAAAATTATATAGCACGGCCAGCTCTTTTAATAGTAATTTATGGCTTTTCGACACAGGCCGCAGATTGCCCTGCAGGTACTTTTTTCAAATCTCTAAAAACAAATAAATTAAATATTCAATGGTTTTTCTTATATTCTTTACAGGATTATATTATTTTGCATAGAATAGTTAACGATTGCAAGGAAAAAACTCTTAATAACAGCCTGCCGGCGCTTACCGATAAAAAATTTTCAAGTATTACTTATATTTACCTATTCTGCCGGGATAATAATATATTATAAGGTAAAGAAAAAAATTAGCAAGGCCACTATACCGAGATTGGAGCAAAATCATGATGAAATTCCCGTCACTAAAGATTGGCCGTCTGACGCCGCGTTACCCTATCATCCAGGGAGGAATGGCCCTGCGGGTATCCACAGCCCCGCTAGCCTCGGCCGTGGCCAACGCCGGGGGGATTGGCGTAATCGCCGCCACAGGCATGACCATTCAGGAACTTAAAGATGAAATTAGAACAGCACGCCGCGTTACCAAAGGGATTATCGGCATCAACATCATGTTTGCCGTTCGACAATTCGCCTCTCTGGTTCATGCGGCCATAGAAGAAAAAATTGACCTCGTATTTACCGGCGCAGGCTTTTCCCGTGACATTTTCAAATGGGGCAGGGAGGCCGGAGTGCCTATTGTCTCCATCGTATCTTCCGCAAAGCTGGCCCGCATCGCTGAAAAACAAGGAGCGGCAGCGGTTGTCGCCGAAGGAGCGGAGGCAGGCGGGCATCTGGGCACTGACCGTTCCATCGAAGAAATTTTACCCGAAATCGTTGCCAGTGTTAAAATTCCGGTTATCGCCGCCGGTGGTATAGTTGACGGCACCGGTATTGCCAAAATGCTTAAACTTGGCGCCGGCGGGGTTCAAATGGCCACCCGTTTTGTCCTGAGCGTCGAGTGCGCTGTAGCCGATGCCTTTAAGCAGATGTATTTAAAGGCCTCCGCCGATGACGTGGTGATTATTCCCAGCCCTGTGGGCATGCCCGGCCGGGCGCTGCGCAACCCTTACGTAAACAGGGTCCTGGGGGGAACGGCGGAAAAGCCGGTAGACTGCGACGGTTGTCTGAAAGCATGCTCCCGCCAGTACTGTATCATCAAGGCACTGGAGGATTCCCGCTCCGGCCGGGTAGACGACGGGGTGGTGTTCGCAGGTAAAAACGTGTACAAGATCAAAGAGATCCTGCCGGTTCAAAAAATCTTTGACAAGCTGATAACCGAAGTAGAAGAGATACCCGATTAAACAAACGGGGCTGACCTGAAAAGGCCGGCCCCATTTCTGTTATACTGGCGTAAATACCAGTGATTATGTTTATTTTATGCACAGAAAAGCATTGAAAACTCCTATTTATAACACTACAATAGTTAATGTGTTGAAGTATTTTCCCAATGCATGAGAATGTCCGCAGCACCGGGCAGCCGGAAAATACATTAAAGAATGAGTCAAAATTTAAAGGTGAGGGATAGCAATGAAGGAACCAAAATTATTTACAAAAGATTTTTTAATCATCTCCTTTGTACACTTTTTTGTTTTTTTAAACTATTTTCTGTTGATGATAATCATTTCTGAGTTTGCCATGAACAAATTCGGCTCCTCGCCAGGTGAGGCCGGTCTTGCTGCCGGCATGTTCATATTTGGCGCAGTCATCGCACGTCTGTTTACGGGGAGATGGATTGGACATATTGGTCAAAAAAAGATACTGTATCTTGGGTTGATTGTGGGCCTGGCTACAACTGGTTTATATTTTAGCGCTAATAGTGTTTTACTGCTGCTTGTGATCCGATTTTTTCATGGCACATCATTTGGTATTGCCAGTACGGCAGCAACAACAATTGTGGCTAAAATTGTTCCCCCAAAAAGGTGTGGCGTGGGTATCGGTTATTTCAGTTTAAGTGTGACGGCTGCATCGGCCATCGGTCCGTTTTTGGGGCTGTTTATCAGCCAGCATGGCAGTTACAGCATGATATTTACTGTCTCTACAATTGTGGCGGCATTTAACCTTGTAATGATATTATTTTTATCTGCTAATGATATGAAATTAACAGAAGAACAATTGGCGGGAATGAAGGGTTTCAAATTTAATAATTTCTTTGAATCGAAGGTCATTCCAATTTCATTCGTTTGCATGGTACTTTTCTTTTGTTATTCAAGTGTTATCTCTTTTCTCTCAGTATATACGAAAGAAACCGGCTTGGTGGAGGCCGCAAGTTTCTTTTACATCTTATTCGCGGCGGTAGTCTTTTTTTCGAGACCGTTTGTCGGGCGGTTGTTTGACTCGAAGGGTGAAAATTTAATAATGTACTGTGCCATCTTGATATTTATGATAGGGATGGTTCTTTTCAGCCAAGCCCGCCATGGCTATATGATTTTATTGGCTGGAGCTCTAATCGGTCTGGGATTCGGCGCTATACAGTCGTGTGGTCCATCTATTGCTGTTAAATCAACTGAAACGCACCGTATGGGATTAGCAACTTCTACCTTCTTTATGATGGCAGACACAGGGATGAGTATCGGACCTTTGGTATTTGGATTGATTATTCCTAACACCGGGTACAGAGGGATGTACATATGCGCGGCAATTGTTGTGGCCGTATCTTTGTTGTTATATTATTTATTGTATGGAAAAAAAGTTGTGCCTGGTGAGATGAAAACAGTTTGTGACGCCTGAAAAATATAAAACGGAATGCACATCGCCAAGCCTTGAGAAATCAGGGCTTTTCTTATATCAGAACGCTGATTTCAATGTATACAAGGTATCTTGAGAGTAGATTCAGCTATGAGAATTGAACTTGATTGTGTTTTCAATCTGCAACATAATATTCATATGGATTGAAATTAAATGTTTTAAGAGGTAGCAGAAAAAATGAGGGATTTTTATAAGAAACACTGGAATATGATCATCAACGTGGCCATCCTGGCGGCAACGCTGATCATTGCGGCTGTTGCTTTCAAACTGGTGATACCATATTTCCTGCCCTTTGTCCTCGGCTTAATACTGGCTGTGGCGATAGACCCGGTAGTTAATTTCTTTTTAAGATTTAAGATGTCACGGATAGCTGCCACAGGCATGGCCATGCTTGTCACCCTGGGCATTTTAACCGTGGTCATGTGGTTTGCCATCTCAAAACTGATTGTGGAACTGGCCAGGTTTTTGGCCAACTTGCCTCATTTAACACACGTCATTCAGACTCAGTCTCTTTTGCTGGCTGAAAAGCTTCAGTCTGTAGCCGAGGGACTTCCGCCCGAGTTCGCCGGCCATCTTAATAAAAACATTGAAGACCTTAGCGCAATTATTTCCGACAAGATCTCTCTGCTGGTCAGGGAGATCCTCACATATATCACCAGCCTGCCAACCCTGCTGCTGATTGTAGTGATCATGCTCATCGCCGCTTTCTTTCTGAGCAAAGACCTGGTTAAAATAAAAAAACGGGTAGCATCACTGATTCCCCGCGAATATCACAGCAAACTGAGGATAATGACCGATCACCTTTACTGGGCCAGCATCGGTTTCATCAAAGCCCAGATAATTCTCTCCGTTATTTCAGCCCTGGTGATCTTGGTGGGCCTGCTTTTCCTCCATACCGACTATATCGTGACCATCTCCCTGCTGGGAGGACTTTTCAGCCCGGTTCCGGTTGTAGGAGTGGGCGCGGTTTTCATCCCGCTAATTGTTTTCAACCTGATGATGGGCCACAACTTCCTGGCCTTGTGGCTGCTGATCCTTTTTGCCGTGGTGGTAGTGATTAAGCATTCCCTGGAGCCCAAGATCCTCGGGCAGAATATGGGGGTCGACCCCTTAAGCGTGCTGATCTCCCTTTATGCCGGCTATGAATTAATAGGCGTATACGGGTTTGTTCTGGGCCCATTTATATTAATCACCTACAACGCCCTGTTAAAGGCTAAAGCGTTCGCCTGGATCTTCCAGAACGATATTCACCCTATGGCCTATAAAGATCCGGATAGTGACGATTAAATGAACCTATTTCGGCGCCAGCCAGACAACCAGTCGGCCTTCTTCAACCAGCACTTCAGTCAAAGTGTAGCCTGGCAGAGCTCCCCCGAAATCCAGGACCATCCCACTTTCTGCAGAAACAAAGCCAAGCAGTTCCCCGCTTACCGGCGCCCCGGCCAGGACCAGGCTGGTGGGCTGAAAGCGCACCTTTCCCTGCCCGGACAGCAAAAAATTACCGCTCAGATTAAAGTCCAGCCCGCCTGAGGCGGTGGCCGGGCCTGAAATTGAAAACCGGTCCGGGTAACTGCGCACTGAGAGCGCCCCCAGGTTGACATCAGCCGACTCAGCTAATTTCCTGTTAATTTCCTGGTCGCTGTAAGCGAGGCGAAGGCCCCTGCCGGTCAAAGCAATATTTTCCGGCGCCAAACTATGCCAGGGGAAGGAGTCCAGATGGGCCAGAAGATATTGGAGGTAGTTTAAAGAATGGTACCAGTGCTTTTCCGCCAGTATAACCCTTTCCGTAAGCGCGGCGGACTGCTGCCTGAGTTCGGCAAGGAATTGCTCCCGGCCTGTTTTCGCCGCTTCCATCTCTTTGAGCTGAGCTGAGAGCGCTTCATTTTTGGCAGTCACTTCAGCGCGGGTCTGTTTGATAGCGTTTACCTGATCCTGTACCAGGTCAGCCAGATTACGGACTTCTTCCAGTATTTTCACCTGGGCCGCGAGAATAATTTTAACCTTCCCGGCCCTTTCAACAAACTGGTTGAAGTCAGAAGCGCCTACCAGCACCTCAAGGTAAACCGCAGGCCCATGGCGGTACAGGCTGTTTACCCACTGGCCCAGCCGGTCGTAGCCTTCCGCCAGCTGAACGCGGCTGCCTGACAGTTCGGTTTCGGCAGCGGTGAGGGCGGCTTCCAAAGCCGGGATTTCACGCTGCAATTTTTCCTGCTCCTGCCAGGCGGATTCGATTTTAACATCCCAGATCAGAAGTTCATTAGTTAGTTCCTTTTCACGCTCCCCCAGTTCAGTCTGCCTGGCCAGATCCTGTTCCCGCTCCTCCAGAGAAGAGACAGCTGTGTTTCCCTCACCGCCCGCCCGGCTGACCAGACTCAATAAGAGCATGAGAAAAATCAGAATTAAGAAAGCTTTATTTTTAGCTGCAAAATTTTTAAAACTCTCAGCTCTCATTTCTTTCTTCATAACCTGCGGGATGGCTGAGGTGCCAGCGCCAGGCTGTATCAACTATAGTGTACAGGCCGGCAAAACAAGGCTCCCAGCCAAGCTCATCCTTTATTTTTTGGGAGCCCGCCACCAGAACAGCCGGGTCGCCTGGCCGGCGCGCCCCCAACTTCACTTTAACCGGCTTTGCTGTGACCTCTTCGGCGGCCTTGATTACCTCCAAAACTGAATAACCGCTGCCGTTGCCCAGATTGTAAACAGTGGACGGGCCGCCCGAGGCCATCTTTTCGAGAGCAAGGACGTGGGCCGCGGCCAGGTCGCTGACGTGGACATAATCCCTGATGCAGGTACCGTCCGGTGTGGGATAATCGTCACCGAATACTTCCAGATGAGGCAGGTTGCCTAGAGCTACCCGCAATACCAGCGGAATCAGGTGAGTTTCCGGGTCATGGTCCTCACCGAGGTCTCCCGCCGGGTCGGCTCCGGCGGCGTTAAAATAGCGCAGAGAGGTAAAGCGCAGGCCGTAGGCGTCCCCGTACCAGCGCATAGCGCTCTCCAGGGCCAGTTTCGTCGCCCCGTAAGGGTTGGTGGGCCGGGTGGGGTGCTCCTCGGTAATCGGGACTTCCTCAGGCTCGCCGTATACAGCCGCCGTTGATGAAAACACCAGGTACGGCACATCCGCCTGCACCATGGCGTCCAGGAGGGCCAGCCCCTTTACCACGTTATTGTGGTAGTACCCGGACGGGTGGCGGACTGATTCGCCCACCTGGCTGCTGGCGGCAAAGTGCATTACCGCCTCAATTTTATGCTTTTTGAAAAGTTCTGCCAGCAGCCGGACATCGCTGGTATCCCCGCGCACCAGCAGAGATCCGCCTACCGCCGCCCTGTGGCCTCTGGACAGATTGTCC
>CAZJGV010000095.1:9101-12097 GCA_964545615.1 uncultured Pelotomaculum sp. | reverse complement strand
AGGCCAGGATTCAGTTGGCCCGCAGCGGCTCACCTAGTGGAGGGATGGGCTTCGAGCTATTTGACCAGAGCAAGTTCGGTCAGACCGATTTTGAGCAGCAGGTTGGCTACCAAAGAGCTCTCCAGGAAGAGATGAGGAGAACTCTCATTCAGATTGAAGGAGTTGAACAGGCCAGAGTACACCTGGTGATACCTCAGAAAAGCGTGTTTGTGAATGCTGATCAGGGTGTTCCTTCAGCTTCAGTGGCTTTAAAACTCAAGACAGGCGCTCACCTTAAAGCCTAGCAGGTTCAAGGAATTTGCGATCTTTTTGTGGGCGGCCTGCAGGGTTTGAAGCCGGAAAACGTCCATATTATCGACACCGAGGGTAATGTTTTAAGTGACAACCTGAATTCAAGCGACACCCGGGCGGTGTTGACCAGGGCTACCATGGAACAGCAAAAGGCACAAAGAGAGTATGAAAAGGAGCTGGAGAAGAGAGTTTTGCAGATGCTGGCCAGGATCATGGGCCAGGACAGGGCTGTGGCGATGGTAACCGCTGACCTTGATTTTAACCAGCAGCAGACTACCAGCACCATAACATCAAATCCACAAAACATAATGAGCAGTGAGCACTCGGTCAAGGAAAGCGGCACAGGAAGCGGAGCGGGGGGCGCCCCGGGTACCGATTCCAATGTCACCACCAACCCCTATCTTACCGGCACAGGCGCTTCTGATTATACTATGGAAGAAAATACGATAAATTACCAGGTCAGCACCGTCCAAGAAACAGTAGTTAACGCGCCCGGCAGTGTCCGCCGTCTTTCCGCCTCAGTGGTGGTGAGTGAAGTGGACGGGCCTGTGGATACCCAGAAAGTCAGGGACCTGGTGTCGGCGGCCATAGGTTACAATCAGAACCGTGGAGATCAAATCAACGTTTCCAGCATGGTATTTGATGACTCATACCAGAAAAAGGTTGAAGATGAGATAGTCCAGGCCGAGACACAGGCCAAGCAAAAGGACAAGCTCTTCACATACGCCCGGTTGGCGGGTATAGCGGCCGGCGCAATCCTTGTTGTGGTAATGATCTTAATGTGGCGGCGGCGCAGCGCTGAAAGGTATGAAGATGAGGAAGAGGAAGTATTTTTGCCGGTAAAAGAACTGGAATCCACACCTGAACAGGTGCAAAAAGACGATAAACAAAAGCAGGTCAGAAGCATGGCCAAAGAAAAACCGGGAGATGTGGCCGAACTTTTGAAAGTCTGGATAAAGGAAAAGGAATAGGATTTGGGAGGGGATGGCGTTGCAGCTTACCAAGATTAACGGTGTCCAAAAAGCGGCCATTCTACTGATAGCATTGGGTTCGGACTTGTCCTCCCGGGTGCTTAAACAGGATTTTCAGCAAGCTGAAATCGAGCAGCTCACCCACGAAATATCGAACATGATCAAAATCCCGGTGGAAGTGAGAAACGCGGTGCTCGATGAGTTTATGGAGTTGCAGAAAGCACGTGACTATTTGATGCACGGCGGGCTGAATTACGCCAAGGAGTTGCTTGAGAAAGCCGTAGGTCACACGAAGGCCACTGAGATTTTAAACAAGCTGACTATCGACATGAAGGCGATTCCGTTTAGTTCACTTCGCAAAACGGACCCGAAACAAATTTACAACTTTATCAGGGAAGAGCACCCTCAAACCATAGCTTTGATCCTTGCTCACCTTACACCTGAACAGTCAGCAATAATCCTGGGGATGCTGCCGCAGGAACTGCAAAGCGAAATTTCCAGACGGATTGCTATAATAGACCGTTTTACACCTGATATTGTCCGCGATGTTGAGTTTTTGCTGGAGAGGAAGCTCTCTTCTGTTGTCCAACAGGACCAAACAGTGGTGGGCGGCGTGCAGTCCCTGGTGGATATCCTGAACAGGGTTGGCAGAAGTGCGGAGAAAGTTATTTTAGAGGGTCTGGAAAGAGAAGACCCGGTCTTGGCTGAAGAAGTAAAGAGACGCATGTTTGTTTTCGAAGACCTGATTCAACTGCCGGATAACTTTATCCAGCGGGTGCTCAAGGAGGTAAATTCGAAGGATCTGGTACTGGCCATGCGCGGCGCCAACGAAGATGTAAACTCCAGAATTTATAAAAACATGTCCAAGCGCGCCGCCGAAATGATTAAAGAGGAAATGGAAGTCATGGGTCCCGTTCGCCTGAAGGAAGTTGAAAAGGCGCAGCAGAAGGTAGTTACCATCATCCGGAAACTTGATGAGAGTGGCGAAATTATTATTTCACGGGGTGGCGAAGATGTCATCATCGTTTAAAATCATCAAAAGCGCCGAAGTACAGGATGATTTCTGGCAGATTCTGCCTTTAAGAGTTAAAGAAGAACTGGACAGGATCAAAACCGATGTTAAAGATGTTAAAAATGATGTCAAAAACAGCGCGGATACTGGCGAAAACCTTCAGGCCTGGGCACTGGCACAGGCTGAGGAGACCATTAGGAGGGCCAGCGTCACGGCGGATGAGATAATCCGCCAGTCTCAGCTTGACAGCGAGCAAATCAAGAAACTGGCTTACCAGGAGGGTTTTCAAAAGGGCAGCCGGGAGGGTCTGGCTAAAGCCGAGAAAGACGCTGCCGCCATCAGGTCACAGGCCAGTAACGTGCTGATCCAGGTGGAGAAATTACGACAGGAAAAATTGGAGGGACTGGAACAGGAGATTATCGACCTGGCCCTGGAGATTGCTGAAAGGCTTTTGACTGTGCAGTTGAGCCTGGACAGGGAAGTTATTTTAAGCGTCGCCTCAGAGTCTCTGAGACAAGTGGCCGACAGGCTCAGCGTGGTACTGTTTGTAAGCCCGGATGAATTAGAACTGGTGGAAAGCAAAAAAGATGAGCTGAAGAGCCTGCTCCCGGCGAGGGCGCAGTTGCAGGTGGTAGCTGACGTTGCTATTGAGCCCGGTGGGTGCAGGATTGACACTGGGCAGGGCGGAGTGGACGCCACTATGGGAACTCGCCGGGCAGCCC